>JALQVV010000016.1 GCA_023260255.1 Candidatus Saccharimonadia bacterium | reverse complement strand
TGCGCTGACGCTCAAGATCGGTACCGTCGCCAACGATCAGTAAGTGACGATCCGGTGTAATAATTTTGGCAAATGCCTGTAGCAAAATCCCCAGGTGCTTTTCGGCATCAATGCGCCCAACATAGGTCACAACCTGCTTGTTTTTTGGAATGCCAAATTTTTTATAAATCGCTTTATCTGCCGGGCCAGGCTGGAATTTACTCAGATCAATACCATTACTGACAGCTTCGACCGGCGCCTGAACGCGGTCTTCGCCAAACATATTGATTGCCGATTCGGTGGGCAGAGTAATGTAGTCGGCCTTGGAATGGAACCGCGCACCGTATTCGATCATGGCGTACTGAATCGGTTTAGAAATCGGCGCGAGGAGGCGCAGGTTGTCCATCAGGTTTTCGGGCATGGCGTGATTGGTTGCCACCAGTGGAATATCATATTTCAATGCATACGTACGGGCCGCATAGCCCAGGAACAGCGCCATCTGGATATGTACCACATCTGGCTGGAATTTTTTGATAATACTGCGGACTTCCATCTGTGGAGTAGGGGAAATACGGAAATTTTGGTAGAACGGAAATGGCACCGAGCGCGTGCGCTTGATCAAATAATTACCGTCGTATTCTTCATAGGCTTTGCCCGTCTGACTTGGGGCAATCACCAAAACTTCATGGCCGCGTTCGGCCAGACCTTTTGCCAAATTGCGGCTAAATGTTGCGACACCGTTGATCGTTGGCCAATGGAGGTCAGCTGCGATGAGAATTTTCATGGATTACTACCGATTATACCATGGTATAATTTTGATCTAGATGAAACTATTTTTTGATGCACGGTTTATCCGTACAGACTTCCATGATGGTATTAGTCGCTACAGCACAGAATTAGCGAATGCCTTGGCGCACCTCACTCCTGTCACATTCATTATTTGCGACAAAGCCCAACTCAAACTATTACCCCCACATGCCGAATATGTTCTCATTCACGAACCAACATCTGCCAAAGAACCCTTCAGCTCAATCATCCTCAATCGTTACCATCCCGACGTCGTGTTCAGTCCTATGCAAACGCTCGGTTCATCGGGGCGACGGTTTAAACTCATCCTGACACTACATGACTTGATTTATTATCGCCATCGCACACCGCCAACGGCACTCAGTCCGGTTATCAAACTAGGGTGGCGAGCCTACCACATGACCTACGTACCCCAGCGCTTGGCACTTAATAATGCCGACTTGGTCGCGACGGTCAGCCAAACGTCTCGTACCGAAATAGAATCGGTCAAGCTGACCAAACACCCAATTGTCGTCGTGCCAAACGCTCCACAAAATCTGGCAACCTATCTAGACAAACCCGTTTCACTGGCTGAAAAGCCCAAAAACCTGGTGTATATGGGCTCGTTTATGCGCTACAAAAACGTCGAGGCATTGATCGCTGGTATGGAATTTTTGCCAGGTAGAACATTGCACCTGCTCAGCCGTATTTCGCCCAAGCGTAAAGCAGAACTTATCAAGTGCATTCCCAAAGGCGCCAACGTCGTGTTTCACGGCGGTGTCACCGACGAGCAGTACGCCAAATTACTGGCAGACAGAGCGATTCTGGTCAGTGCCAGCCGCGACGAAGGTTATGGATTGCCACTTGCCGAAGCATTGGAACTTGGCGTCCCAGCAGTTGTCAGCGACCTGCCAATTTTTCACGAAGTTGGCGGTGATGGCGCACTGTATTTTGGCGCCAACAAACCACGCGAATTCGCCGATCGCGTACTCGAACTTGATGACAAAACTCACCGCAAACAAGTAGCCGAGGCGGGCATAAAACATATCGCCCAGTTCAATTGGAATACATCAGCGCAGACCCTCCTCAACGCTATATACACCCTCTAAAAATGCGAAGCCCCCGGATATTTCACCGGGGGATCGCACCTAAATTTTCCTTTACACCCCCAGAAAGTCGAACGCATCCGGAAGATATCTCCGGTACGGGGTCGGGTTCTCGCCGTAGGCGCAGTGCTTGGCACCGTGCACGAGGATGAAGTGAGGCTCAAACCCGAGCAGTCGACTCCAGCCATCGTACGCCGAAGGGCGTACGGTGTCCTTGTCGTTTGACGACCGCAAGTAGACAACGTCTCCTTGGCCCCAGGGACTGCCCTGAGGTGGCATGCGCCTCATGATCGTGGCCACTTGACCACGATAGAACGTCGGCTTGGTCCGCTTCGCCTGCACGATGGACTTGTCCAGCGCACGACGCTCCTGAAGGGTCAACGTCGACTCGATGTTGTCTTTCTTGGGCGGCTTGACCAGCACCTTCATGAAGATATGGGACAGCGGCGGGAACAGCAACAGGTTGAACAGCGGAATGTAGAGCAGAGCTCGCATCACCGGTGCAAAGATATCCAGCGGCGGCTGGAAATCGCCTCGCTTCAATGGCGGATCGATGATGCTCGCCTTCGATCCGATATCGTGGTCTTCCTTCAACCGCCACGCGATCTGGTAGGCCAGTTTCGCGCCCATGGATGTACCGATGAACACGATCGACTCGAAACCACCCGAGCGTGCATAGCTAACGACCTCTTTCGTGGTCTTGTCAATGACCAGTTGAGGATCGAACTGACCGGCGTTCTTTCCGAGGTCGCCCTCATAGTGAACCGCCAGCAGGCTGCCGCGCGTCAGGAATGTGGAGATGATGTTCGCGATCTGCGTCATACCGTCACCATTCAGACCGGCGAGATGCACGAACAATGTCCGCTTGCCGGTCGTCTTGAAGGTAAATGACACGCTCGCCTTGGCCCATGCCGCTAGGTAAGCGGGGCCGAGCCACAGTATGACGGCAACGACCGCCACGATATACCACGTAACCACATGATCACCTCTTTCCAGGTGTAGTAGGGTATTGTTCAGGTGCTACAAAGTACGGGTGTACTTATAAGCATAATTTTATCATATTTTTTATAAAAAAGCAATAGTTACCCTTGATGGGCGCTGATAGTCGTACCGACAGTCTCACCAGCGACAACCTTGGCAATGTTATCTGGTTGCAATAGCTCAAATACCACGATCGATTGACCATGATCCTCAGCCAGAGCAATAGCAGCTTTGTCCATCACCTTAATATCAGGATTTTCCACGGCTTCACGTAGGGTGACGTGCTGCAATTTTTGCGCACTGGGGTTTGTACTAGGGTCGCTATCGTACACGCCATCTACTTTGGTCGCTTTCATGATCACATCGCACTGAAGCTCTAACGCCAGACTGACCGCTGCCGTATCGGTGGTCAAATAGGGGCGACCAATACCGCCAGCCACGATTACCACGCGGCCTTTTTCCAGATGGCTCAGTGCTCGACGATGAGTAAACTGATCAGCTACTTGGTCTGCCTTGATATTGGTCAGCGCTCGTGCCTCTAGGCCATTGGCGTTAAACACGTCCTGCAAAGCAAGTGCGTTCATGACAGTCGCGAGCATACCAATGTTGTCGGCGGTGACCCGCTGCACGCCACCACCGGCTAGCTGAGCACCACGAGCATAGTTGCCACCACCAATCATCACGATAATCTCCGCACCCTGAACTTTTTTGATTTCATCAGCAATCCATGCCGCCCGTTCGGCGTCAAATCCACCGTCGTATTGCCCCTGCAACTGCTCCCCTGAAAGTTTTAGAAGTACTCGTTTATACATTGCCTCCAGTATAGCAAAACTATCTGAATAAACAGAAGCCCAGTCCTCGCACTGAGGGCTGGGCTTACTGTTCATCGGTTTCACATCCAAATGGGCTTCCAGTCGCTAGGATGTTGACGGTCGTTCGGCACGACGTCATGGAGCTCATCCCATACCACCCCTGCGAACCAGCTTGCCAAGCCAGCTGCACCGATCAGCTTGTGTAGCCTGTTTTTACTCAAGGGTGTACCGAAGTAAAATGGCAGACAGCGCACAACGACGAGGTAACCGAACACCCCGCAAATCACCACATCGTGGTAAATCTTGCTTGGTGAGCGCCAGGCCCTTGGTGAATAGTCGGTCGGCGAATAAGTGACGCGCCGAACGACAATGAATGCGATCAGACCCAGCAACACGCCAGCGACTTGCCTGATGCGCGACGGCCGTACTGTCAGTACGTCGGGGGCCGCCACAAAGAGCGCGAGCCCGAAGTCGCCGGGAAGAAACGCCAGTGACTGATCTTTCAGCACCGGCGCGTCCCTTCCCGGGACACGTGATTCGAACACGAACGCCACAAGGTAGATGGCGTAGGGCAGTAGGCTCGCGAGGAGCCAGCGACGGATGAGTTGCCTCATGAAATCTCCGATGAACAGGTCCTCATTTCCGACATGAGAACGATGATTTATATTATAACATAATTTATTACCACATTCAATAATCGTATCTGTTATAATGAACAATTATGGTCAAAAAGAAACTGGTCAAAAAACCATCTGCCATCGTTAACCGCCGCGCGCGGTTTGATTATGAATTGGGTGATGAACTGACCGTTGGACTGTCGCTTACAGGACCAGAAGTACGTGCCGCCCGTGATGGCCACATCCAATTAAAGGGCTCATTTGTGACTGTTCGAAACGATGAATTATGGCTCAATAACGCGAGTTTTAGCCTCAAACTTAACCAAAAAGGCCAGCCAGGTGCACGGACAATCGACACCGAACCACGCAAACTACTCGCGCACCGCAAACAGATTAATGAACTGTCGGTACGCAAAAAAGAAGGCCTAACAATCGTGCCGACCAGTCTGCTAACGACCGGCCGCCACATTAAACTGGTTATCGCACTCGGTAAGGGCAAAAAACGCTACGACAAACGCGAAACTCTGAAGCGCCGTGACCAGGAAAGAGAAGCTAGCCGCGCCATCAAAAGGGCATGATTAAGGCCTGACTGTGCAGCCAGGCCTTAAATCACCGTTCGAAGTTCTACTCAGCCCGTCCGACGGACAGGTATATCCGTCCTTTTTACTTTGTTGTCAGCGTAGACTGAGATCAGCGTATCAACACCGTCCTTGGTGAACTTGATGAAAAACACGTGCGTCCGGTCGACTTGCGCTGTGCGAATGACCGGTATTCCACGCTTGCTGGCCGTGGCCGCCGCCTTTTCTTGCGCTTCAGCAACTTTGGCGGGGTTCCAGCTGCGAAACGGTTTGTAGACCGTCACTTCTGCACATGCCGGCACCACAAGCTCCACCGCTGTGAAGGGCGTTTCTGGATCGTCAGTCACCACGCTGAAGTAGAGGCTGAAGTCAGCGGAGAGCACATATTCCTTGTACGTCTCCGGCGTTTTTGCCTTACGCCTGTTGGCGTGCCTGTCGACGGACTGCAGTGTTCTCTTGACGGGCGTCGACCACGTGATCATTTCCTGTAGGCGAGCTTTGAATTCGGTTGGTGATTCGAGTAGCGCATATTTGGCCACTTTGGTACTTCCTTCCAGATAGTCGGGATGACTAAATTATACCATAATTACCTAAAATAGCAATAATGCTACACTGGAAAGATGAAGCTTTATTCGTGGAACGTCAACGGCATTCGCGCGGTTATCAACAAAGGCGCGTTGCAACAATTCATTACCGAACACCAACCAGATATCCTGTGCCTGCAGGAGACAAAAGCCCGCCAAGAACAGGTAGAAATCGACCTGCCGGACTACTACGAGTACTGGAATAGCGCCACCAAGGGTGGTTATAGCGGTACGGCGATATTTAGCAAAGTGCCCGCGCTCAAAACGGTCGCGAATATCCCAGCTAACATCGCCGAGAAGTACAAACTAGAGGATAGTTATGGTGATACCAATGCCGAAGGCCGCGTATTAGCCGCCGAATTCGACGATTTCTGGGTCGTCAGCGTGTATACGCCAAATAGCAAAGGCAAGCTAGAACGCCTGGGCCTGCGCACCGAGCAATGGGACAAGGCGTTTTTGGAATACATGAAAGAGCTGGAACAGCAAAAACCGGTGATTTTTACCGGTGACTTGAATGTCGCACACACCGAAATCGACCTCGCACGCCCTGATGACAACCATCGTGCACACGGATTCACCGACGAAGAACGCGCTGGATTTGATGCCATCGTCGCTGCTGGATTCCTCGATACGTTCCGCCTGTTCAACAAAGAGAGTGGCAACTACACCTGGTGGACTGCCTGGGCAAACGCCCGTGCTCGCAATGTCGGGTGGCGCATTGATTACGTTGTCGCGTCCAAATCACTGCGTGAGCGTATCAAAAGCGCCGCCATTCACGCCAGCCAAATGGGCTCTGATCACTGTCCGGTCAGCATTGAGGTTGCATAAACATATTTGACTTTTTTACAAAAATTTGATATAATATTATAAGACCGGATACCTATCCGGAGTACATCGCATCAACGTCCAGGAGGAGACATGATCGAAACCATCGAGGAGTCCACCGTTGATAACGACGGGGATTCCACGAAGGTGGAGGTGGCGCGTTACGTGACCAACTCCCGGGGTTTGTCCCAAACTCAGCTTCGCCGGTTCGCCAAAGGAGAAGTGAACTTCGTGTTCGACTACGTCGCCGCCATCTTGACAGGTGCCGGCGCGAGTTTCTTTGGTTACGACAGCTACGAGCTGGGTAGTGAAGCCGTCGAGAAAATGCAGGACCACACCGTCTGCGACATCTACGGCTACTGTGAGCAGATCACAGGCACGATCGACGGATTTGACATTTTCCTCATCTGCGGCTTCGGTATCCTCGCATTGTTCCTTGCGCTCGTAGCGCTCGGCGCTCTTATGGTCGGTACTGCCAACCTCCGGATACGTCTCGCACGCATTCCGGACAACGTCAAAGCCGTCGCAACCGACTCGATCCGTTGGACCTTCGCCCGGCACTTCCTTGAGACAGAAGCACTCCGCCGTGGAATCAACCACGGCTCGGTGCTATCAAGGGGGAGCGAATGGCTTCGCAAGTCTGCTAAGCTCCTCAAGTTCGACGCCGACGTCCTCATGGATGAGAGCGCCGGAACAGACAGGAAGGCCGATATCTGGACCGTGTTCGTCGAGGCCATCAACGGCGAGAATGAACTTGGTCCGATCATCGACGGAAGCGTCTCGCAGTTCGTCCTCGCCACCCATGAGGTGACGAAGAAGCTGGAGGCGTATCCGATCAAAGTAGGCAACACGCTTCACTTGGGACGCGCCGTCGAGGAGATGCAAGAGATCACCGCAACCGAGCTGTCACCGATCATCGACTTTCTGATCCAGGAGGTCTATGCAAGGCAGGAGCTATCCGCCAATCACCAGACCCAGCGCAAGCTGGTGTCCACAGGGCGGCGTAACCTTATTACACTCTGGCGGTAACAAGCCGTCCGATGCTACCTACGAAAGGCGAAACGCCTCCCGGGTAGTATTGGGCGGCGTTTTCGTTTCTGGAAATGTATTTGGATATGTAGGAGCATCAGTATGTATTGACATATAATAAAACTTATGGTAAAATAAAAATAACCATTCCTTGAGAATTGAGGGTGGCGATCATCTGATCACAACTATGAAGGAGAATCATGGCAACTGAATTGTCGGCTCAGGCGCACCGTTCGACCGAACAGTACGCATGGGCCACGTTGCCCGCTGAAACCCGTGACTTGCTCAAAAACGCAGTCGTATTCTGCCTGCTCGGCATCATCCCGCTCACGATCAGCATCGTGAGCTTCGGGAACTACGAGATGCAATCCACGACCGCAATCTTCGGTGGAGTAGCGGCAGCCGGGCTTTTCATCCTCGCCGTAGGCTTCATACGAGACTTCCTGCGGGAAGTACAGCAGCCCTAGGCACCAGCCCCTTCACGCAACAAGCCACCCGACCGGACGATGAAAATGCCGCCCGATAAGTTCGGGTGGCGTTTTCATTGGTATAAAGATACGAAAGGTGCTTCTTGCTATACTAGATCCATGACAAATCAGGCGGAGTATAAAAGGACGACAGTTGTCTTTCCTGTTCAGGAAGACCGCATACTGCTCGGCATGAAAAAACGTGGGTTTGGTGAGGGCTGGTGGAACGGCTTTGGTGGCAAATTAGACTCAGGTGAAACCTACGTCGCTAGTGCAATCCGTGAAACTGCTGAAGAAGTAGAACTTGAACTTGCCCAAAATGCACTGCGCCACGCGGCAGATATCGTTTTTCGATTTGATGGTACTGTCGATGTTGTCACTAAAGCGTATATTGCAACCAGTTTTAGTGGCACACCGGTCGAAACAGAAGAAATGAAGCCACAGTGGTTTCCGCTCGATCGCATCCCTTACTCAGATATGTGGCCAGGAGATGATCAGTGGATTCCAAAAATTCTCGGGAAAAAGGCACTCCTACCGCTCGGATTTATCATCGACTTCACAAAAAACAATGAATTCATTGGAATTGAAAGTGTTGATAGTCAAAGCCTTGAAGGGTATTTCTAGTGGAGCAGTTTGCATACTGGCATAAGCAAATACCCGGTACCCCGCTGTACCCTGATATTGAATGGAACAAGCCCGAGCAGCGGACATATGCCGGCAAACTGGGTATCATTGGCGGCAACAAGCTAGGGTTTGTTGCGGTAGGCGATGCCTATATAACCGCGCGTGAAGCAGGGGTGGGGCAGGTGCGCGTGCTACTGCCAGATATGCTGAAAAAGATGGTGCCAACAACCATCACAGATGTAACATACGCTCCCTCCAACCCTTCAGGGGGCCTCAGTCGCGATGCCAGCGCTGACATGCATGCATTGGGCGCATGGGCAGATGCAGTACTATTGATCGGTGATGCAGGTCGCAATAGTGAAACAGCGATTTTGTACGAAGATTTTTTGCGTGATTACAAGGGGCAGCTAACGATCACTCGGGATGGTATCGATTTACTCCAAAACACGCCAGAGCTAGTGGTTGAACGCGATCAAACACTACTGGTAGTGTCGTTTGCACAGCTGCAAAAACTATTTAGCCGTGTGTATTATCCCAAAATCCTGACGTTCAGCATGCAGCTGCAACAGCTTGTTGAGACACTGCACAAATTCACCATCACATACCCCGTTACCATCATGACATTTCACCAAAATCAACTGATTGTCGCGGCTGCCGGGCAGGTCACAACAACACCGTGGGACAATCCGCTCAGTATCTGGAAAGGTACCGTTGCCACCCACGCGGCCGCCTACTGGCTATGGAACCCTGCCAAACCGCTCGAAGCAGCCACCGCAAGTTTAGTGTCCTAAAATGCAAACGCCCGGCCCCAATGAGGGGTCGGGCCTTGCACGCGACATGATCAGTGCTGGAAGGGGCTCCGCGGAATCAGCTGTGTATCTTCCTCGTAGAGCAGACCATGCTTGTAGCAGTTCCAGAACCCCATTTCTTTATCTTCTGTGACAGTGATGTGACCGCGAGGATGATGGTCGACCGACTGGCACACCCTCACACGCAAGTCGGGCACCGGTTCCTGGCGCACGGTAGCGATCGCCACCTGCAGTTGATCAGCGAAGCGGGTGACGGCCGCCTGGAGACTCGACCGGGACGTTCCGGGTTCGCCCTGCAGGATGAGAGTTCGATAGTACCGACCTGTGTCGATCGATTCCTCGTCATCGCCCAGCATTGTCAGGTTGACACCCTCGACCCGGGTAACCGGTGCAAAGCTCATCCCGTTTTGTCCGCTCGTGCACTGGTACATATTGTCCCTGTGAACACGATCCGTCGCCCGCAGGACAACCCATCCCAGCGTCGAGACACAATCCCGGCCGCCAATATCGACAAACTCCCGGCAGGCTTCCTCTGTCGTTGTCATCACATTTCCTATTCTGTCGTGTGCAACCTCCAGCGAGGATGCACCTCTAGCTGTGGTTTGTATATTTTGCCATAAATATACAGCAATGGCAATGTGTTTCATTTGATTTCTGGTACCGCGGGCCGGACTTGAACCGGCACGAGCTAATGCTCACCAGATTTTGAGTCTAGCGCGTCTACCAATTCCGCCACCGCGGCACTAGAAATCAAACGAGGGCTATAATTCCACCACCTCTAGGAATACACCGCTACATATTGTATACTATTCTCAAGAAGGAAGCTAGCGTATGCCACCAAAAAACTCCTCATCGGCCCCCGATAACCGTGATGCGGCCGCCAACCTTGTCCGCAATCAGCTGGATGCGCTGTACAATACCCAGCGCCCCTCAGCAGCTGCGCAACCACAGCCTGCAAGTGCTCAAGGGCAGCAAACAGCTGCAACAAGCAACACAGCCAACAACTGGCAGCAATACCATACTCAATGGCAACAATACTATCAGCGTTATTACGAGCAGTACTATGTGGGCCATCTGCACCAGGCGATAAGCGAGCAAGAAAAAGCAAAATTATCACCACAGGAAAAACAGGGTGAACAGCTGGTTGACCTGCGCCAAAAACTCTTGACCAAAGCAGGTGAATCAGCCAAAAAAGCACGCAAGAGCCGCCATTTTATCCCCATCGCCAGCGCACTTGCTGTCGTATTAGTGGTTGCATTTCTCCAGTACAATCAAATCCTCATCGCCAATGTCCAGGCATATGTCAGTCCCGGTGCCATCGACCCACAAAATATCGTTGTCGACCCAACCGCTACTGTCCAGGTCGGTCCCGAGCCCAAACTCATTATTCCTAAAATCAATGTCAATGTACCAGTTATCTACGGGGTGGGGTATGATCATGATTCG
>JALQVV010000088.1 GCA_023260255.1 Candidatus Saccharimonadia bacterium | reverse complement strand
TTTTGAGTCACATTCGTCCAAATATCCGTTGTTTCTGCGCCCTCTACCCCATAATTTGCAATGTACGCATTGTGGACATACCGTAGTGCATCAGCTTGGGCATCCATTTGATCGCGTACCAGGCCGATTTCGAGCGACCGTTGCGCCATCGCCGTTCCTTGATTCATAAGTGATAACCCGCCAACAGCAATCATACTGAATACAGTGACAGCAAACAGGACTTCCACAATCGTATCTCCACGCTGTTTCATTAGCCCTGACACTCCGTGTTCTCCCCACCATCAGTTGTCACTGCATCCGGGCTGGCAATTCGTGGATCAAGACTAATCATCTGTTTCGGCAGTAAGCCAGAATCGCCCGCAACACAGTTCTTTACCGTCGCAGACTCAGAGGCATTCGCTGGATCGATAAGTGGAGACAGATCCGCCGTATTGCCGAGCGAATTTGGCGACGTAAACACCCTTATGAGGCCTGTCGTCGGTGAACGGAGTATCAATATAGTCGCCGTCGATACCGGACTGCCCGCCCGTGGTGGTACAGGCGTCAAATGCGCTCCCCAGTCAAGTTCAGTCGAACGCTCATCAAATCCACCAAGTTTTGGCGAATAGCTTTTTATCGCAGTTATGTCGTCCTGATCCCTATCAACACCATTTGTATCATACCCAGTGACACTTGTTGTCGTCACCTTCTGACCATCACCTGTTATCTGGATCGCGCGACCCAAAATAACACAACGTGAGGTCCCGCGAGGAGGCAAGCGAGAACCGTCTTGCCTCACACCATCCTCACCGTTGCACTTCCAGTCTTCTATATCTTCGTTGCGAGTGTTCACAACTTCTGAATATTCATTCTGCAGCAAAGCCTTATAACTACGGACGCTATCGAGGTACCGCTGCTGCGTCACACCGGTATTGACACCAATCATCAGCGCTGCGAACAAAGCCCCTGTAATGGCCAGAAACAGCATTACTTCAATAATCGTAAACCCACGCGCCGTATCAGTAGTCATTTGGGGTCGATTATAGCATAAGCGGATAGGACCTCGCTACACCTAGATGCTCAGGGTGAGCGCAATATACCATGACAGTAGACTGGTGCCAAACAGCCCCGCAATAGCCCACCCGCTAATGAGCAGTGGTCCAAATGGAATGTGTGTCTGTCGCTGCAATTTGCCCGTCAGAAGAAACGGCAAAAAGATGATTGTCCCGATTAAATTTGCCAAAAATAATGCCAGTATCGCAAGTTGCCAATCCGCGAGAAGCAGCGCAAGCGCCAAACCGAGCTTCACATCACCAAATCCAACCCACTGCCGACCCGAAAAAACATATATCAGATAATAGAGCCCGCTCAAAATCGCGCAGCTCGAAAGGATACTGAGAGTAACCGTCCACCCAAAATGACCCTCAACAAGGACAATAGCTGCGTTGAGAACCCCTAGGCCGATCAATGGAAAAACAACCACATTGGGCAACAAAAACCATTTCATATCATAAGCAAAGAGAATTGCCACACCGACACCCGCGGCCAACCAAATAATATACTGCGTAATATCACCCACGGTGAGTAGTTGCGAAGGCCAGAATAAATAGGAGATGACAAAAAAGACCGCGAGCCCCAGCTCAATCACCGGTTCAAACCAGCCAATCGACTTGTGGCAGTACCGACACTTACCCCTGAGCGATAGCCAACTCACAAGGGGGACCAGATCGTACCATCGCAGCTCATGGCCACAGTGCAGACAAACAGAACGATCACTGGTCAGTGATTTTGGTTGCAGCTTAGCCACTTGTCGCTTCTCTGTACTGCTGACCTTTTCGCCATGTCGAGCATCTTCTCGCAGCTGTCGCGCCCGCAATCGCCAGGTCGTTGCACCAGCAAAACTTCCCAGTACCAACCCCAGTACGCCAAGTGCGATACTGACAACAATCTTGTATTCCATTACAGTCTAGGGTATCACAAAATAAGCATAAGCAGCCAGAAAAAATCCCCCGCCACTATGGACGGAGGATTTTTCACAAACTGCGCCTATCGATTATCGATACAGTACGCTGAGGTTTGGTTTTCGAGTTTTATACGAAGAGAATATTGCCTCGTTGCGGTACTCGTCGTTGCATTACCATCGTCGCCACAAATACTGCCGTCTTTGTAGAAGACTTCTCCATCACCAGGAATTGCAGTCAGGTTAGATTGATAGATAAACCGATAGCCCTCACCTGTACTTGGATCAACGTATTCAGATCCAGCTTGGGCTCCAGATCCGCCCAAATACCTTGCGACAAAGCCCGTACCAGATGCCGTCAGTTTAGCTTCGGTTGGTACCGCTCCCCTGTTTGAGTTCTGGTAGTTGCTAATTTGAGTATTCATGCGAGACAGATCATCTTTGCGCTGGGTGTCGCGCTGTCCACGCTGCAAAGCCGGCAACGCGAGGAAGACCATGAGGAAAATCAGACCGGCAATGGCCAGTACCAACACGACTTCGATAATCGTAAAGCCGCGCTTTGATTCAGTTATTTGTTTGTATTGGCTGTTCATGAAATTCCCACCTTTCTATGAACGTTTTGATTACTACTGTTAGGGTCCCGTTGGCGATGCAAGCAGAACGCTTACGCTTATCATACATCAGTGGCCACTGTCTGTCTATACTAAACGTTAATCGTATTCACGAGCCCGTAAATTGGCAGCAATATCGCCGCAACCATACCACCAGCAACAATTGCCAGCACCACCATCAAGATTGGTTCAATCGAGGTTGATATGGTTCGAATCTCCTCGTCTAGCTCATCCTCGTAAATTTTGGCGGTTTTGCCCATCATTTCATCAATGCGCCCGGACTTTTCGCCAATACTAATCATCTGTGACACAAATTTGGGAATGTCGTCTTCGACCGCAAGTGCTGATGATAGGTCCTTGCCGCCTTTTACCTTTTCGGCAGCGCTTTCTATTTCGGCTGAAATAATACCATTGCCAACCGCCTCGCTTGATATCGACAGCATGTCGAGCATCGTGACACCTGTTGATAATAGTGTCTGACCAGTACGGTTAAAACGCGCCATGTAGAGCCGTCGAAAGAGACCCTTGAAAACAGGCACGTTGAGTTTTAGCAGATCAGCAGTATGCCGGCCAGATTCTGTCCGGAAATATTGAATTGCCAGATAAATAGCAAGTCCTAGTGCGATAAGTATCACCCACCAGTACTGCGTGATAAACCGTGACACCGCAACGGTAAATTCCGTGATGAACGGTAACGTTTGGTGCAAGTCTTTATAGAGTTTTTCAACCTGAGGTACAACAGTCACAAGCATAAAAATCAATACCGCAACAATCACGAACAATACAATGATTGGATAGGTCATTGCACCCCTGATACGGCTCATGATCGCAGCATCTTTTTCTTGTTGCTCTGCGATGTGTTGCAGTGCATCATCAAGCGTACCTGACGCCTCACCGGCAGCAACGAGCGCGAGGAATAGTTTGTCGAACACCTCAGGGTGTTTGGCGAACGAATCATGGAGCGAATGTCCACCCTCTACGGATGTGATGATGTCCTGTATGATGCCCTTCAAACGGGTATTTGGCGTCTGATCAACAACTGTATGCAAACTCTGAGACAACGGCAAACCCGCACCAATGAGTGTCGATAACTGCCGAGTAAAGACGACTTTATCTTTCGTTGTAATACGATTACTCAACCGCTCAAACAGATTACTGCCACTCTCATCGGCCTCTGTAATATTGATCGGTGTAAAGCCTTGAGCGATCAGCAATTTGGCTGCATCACGCTCGGTCTCGGCCTGCACAACCGCCTTAACGGTCTTGCCGGTCGTGCTGTCTGAGGCTTCGTAATTAAATTTTCGCATTGGTTATCAGCCTCGCATCAACCGTTCAAATTCCGTCAAATCGACAGCGTAGCTCCGAGCTTCGTCATAGGTCACAACACCACTTTGCACCAGACCAACCAGTGTACGATCCATCGTTTGCATTCCTTGATCGGCACCAGTCTGAATAACGGCATCCAACTGATGTGTCTTACCTTCACGAATGATATTACGCACCGCTGGGTTAGCAACCAAGATTTCGGCAGCCACTACACGCCCACCGCCAATTGCTGGGATCAGACGCTGTGAACAAATTGCCATGAGAATATTCGCTAATTGGGCACGTATCTGTGACTGCTGATGCGGTGGAAATACGTCGATCATACGGTCGATCGACTGGGCGGCACTGTTGGTATGCAGCGACGCAAAAACCAGGTGGCCCGTCTCAGCGATTGTAATTGCAGCACTGATTGTCTCGAGGTCGCGCATCTCACCGATCAGCACAACGTCAGGGTCCTGACGCAAACTCGACCTGAGAGCTGCAGAGAAACTATAGGTGTCATAGTGCACTTCTCGCTGCACAACAACCGATTTTTTTGATTTGTGCGTAAACTCAATCGGGTCCTCAATAGTGATAATATGCTGCGATTTTTCACTGTTGATTTTATCGACCAGTGCGGCGAGCGTGGTTGATTTACCACTACCAGTTGGTCCTGTCACCAGGACAAGTCCACGAGGGTATTCTGCAAAATTCATCGCAACCGGTGGGATACCAAGTTCGCTAATGGTCTTAATCTCATTGGGGATCAATCGCAGTGCAGCCGCTAAGTTGCCTCGTTCGTGATAGGCATTAACACGAAAACGGCCTAAAGTTCCGAATGCAAAGCTAAAATCGAACTCTTTATCTTTTTCAAGAATCTGTTTTTGCTCTGCGTCGAGAATAGCAAACAGTAATGTCTCCACCGATGGCTCGTCCAGAGGATTAAAGCCTGTGACCGGCACCAACGAACCATCAACACGCAGCATTGGCGGCAAACCGACCTGCAAATGCAAATCTGACGCTCGACGACGAACGACTTCTTCTAGTAGGATTTCAATTCTGAGTTCTTGGTTTGGCATATTTTTCTCCCCCCTACGCCGTGTCAGCCGTTACGCGATTCACTTCTTCAAGTGTTGTGATACCCTGCAGCGCCTTGAGATAGCCGTCTTGCCGCATTGTAATCATACCCTCGGCAACAGCTTGCTTTTGGATTTCACTCGTTGTGGCATGCGCGACAATTAGTTGCTGGATTGCTTCGCTGACATCCATCACCTCATACAACCCTGCCCTGCCGCTATAGCCTCGTGGCGTCGCGGGGGTGTCTTTACCCTTGACTAAAGTATAAGCATTTTGACCCGCTAGAGGCAAGTCTTTGTACCCCAAATCTGCCGAAACTTGTGCAACTTCGGCTGGTGTCTTGGGAAGCAGATGACCGACAGTTGCCAAAATGTTCTGCGTTTCAATTGGATTCGACTGGTATGTGTCCCTTTTGGGCGATACCCGCCGCACCAGTCGTTGACCAATAATCGTGTTGACAGTACTTGCAATCAAGAACGGTTCGATCTTCATATCGAGCAAGCGTGGCAACACGCCAGCTGCACTGTTGGTGTGCAGCGTGCTAAATACCAAGTGGCCAGTCAGTGCCGCCTGGACTGCAAGGTTCGCTGTTTCGTCATCACGTATCTCACCAACCATCACAATGTCAGGGTCCTGACGCAAGATCGAGCGAAGCCCTGTTGCAAAGGTCAAACCGACTTCAGGGTTCACCTGGATTTGGTTGACGCCGGCAATCTTGTACTCGACTGGATCTTCGAGTGTCACGATATTAACCGTGTCGTTTTTGATTTCTTGAATCAACGCATACAGACTGGTTGATTTACCGCTACCTGTTGGCCCTGATGTGAGGACCATACCGTTTGGCCGATGAATACCCTTGCGAACTGCGCGGAGTGCCCGGCCAGCATACCCCATTTCTTCGATATTAAAGCTCGCGCCTGATTTGTCGAGTAGACGAATCACCACTTGTTCACCCCAAACCACTGGACTAATCGCAATACGCAGGTCGACCTCTTTGTTTGCCACTTTGACAGCAAACTGGCCGTCCTGTGGAATACGGTGTTCATCGATCTTGAGGTTGGATAAAATTTTTATTCGGCTTACCAGTGCTGGTTCAATTGCTTTTGGCAGCTGCATGACCTCTCGTAAAACACCATCGACACGACAGCGAATTTTGAGTGCCGATTCAAGTGGCTCAATATGAATATCGCTTGCTCGTGACTTAACAGCATACTCCAAAATCGTACTAAGCGCCCGACTGATCGGCGAATCCTGGACGATTGTTTTGATATTACCCGCTTCTTCTTTTTCGGCTTCTTGCTTGGATACCTCAGCCGCCTCGTCAACCGTCGACAAGTCGGTACGGTACTGATCCAACACGTGCCGGACACCCGCTTCGGACGCCATGAAAACTTTGAGTGGTCGTTCAATTAAGTTAGAGAGGTAATCAACCGCCTGAACGTTACTGGCATCCACCATTGCGACCGCCAAGCGATTTTGCACCTCTGCCAGCGGTACTGCCATAAACCGTTCCGCAACATCCTCGGCCAACAGATTTAACACATCCTGACTGATGAGACTGTTTGTCAAATTAACATAGGGCACACCGGACACCTGTGCAATCGCATGCGTGAGCATTTCATCATCGATAATGTGCTTGTCGGCTAGTAACTCAAATAATGGCCGTTTAGTCTCTTCCGATTCCTCTTTCGCCTTATCCAAAGACGCCTTTGACACCAGTCCTTCGTCGGTAAGGAGTGCCATCAGTTTGTCCTGCATGTCGGTCGTGAGTAGTGCCACTATCGTTCCCTCCCGCCCTCAGGACTATTCATTACCAATAACGACCTCGACCGTCGGGTTGATTGCGTCTTTATTAAATACACTCGTGCTTGGTTCCTCAACTTCAGCGCTGATTGGTGTTGCTGTGCGCACCTTAACACTTGCGCTCGAAGGCTTGCCGATGACCGCATCGGCCACGAAGTATGCAACAGCGATACTGACTGAGGCGATCAAGATAATAACTGCAATATCACTTTTTTTCATGGTTTTACCACCTTGGACATTAACTGTACAGACTGCGCAGGCTCATAATAACTGACTCCAGTTGCAGTCATCACTACCCTGTTACCTTGCGCTTCAACAGTGAGGTTCGTCACATTAAACGGTCGGATCGATTTTTCAAGGCGCTCAAGCACCTGACGCAGCGCTGCATAATTGGATGAATCAGCACTTACCGAAAACGTAAAGCCGATTTGGTTTGGAGCAATACTTTCACTACTCGAAGATGTACTGCTACTCGATGTTTCCACGCCACTAACAGGTTCGACATTGATTGTCTCTACAACAATACCTGGAACCCCTGTAAGCAGCTTGGTCTGCAATGATGATGCAAGGGCCGTTGAGTTTGCATCGGCTGGAAGTGCATCCAAGACTGACTGCAGAGGTGAATCGCCATCGTTGAGTCGCGTCGACCTGAGTGCGTCATTCGTATTGAGTACACGAATATTGTCTTTGAGTGCGTCGACGGTTGAAAGATTTTTCTCGAGGACCGATACGGTTTTGTTCTTTTCGCCAATGACTTTTTCGCCAAACACGATCTTTTGCGCCAAGAATACAATCAGCACGATCGATACACCGACAACCACTGACACGCCAGCAATCCACAAGAACATGACCCTATTGGCTGATCGAATTTGTTGGCGCTTACGCAATCCTGCAGTTGATTGATCCATTACTGTGCCCCCTGTATATCAGCTGCCCGACTACCAAACAAACTTTCCGGCAGGTGTTTAAACGAATCTGTTGCATTCTGGCGATCAGGACGATCGATAATCACATCTTTTGCATTCCGAGCAAACAATACTTCATTGTATTCAAGATCGATTGAGAACCTCAGTACTTTCGCACCCGTCGAATCCTCACCATAACTCATGTTCGATATCGAAACATTCTGC
Organism: Candidatus Saccharimonadia bacterium; assembly: GCA_023260255.1. GTDB lineage: Bacteria > Patescibacteriota > Saccharimonadia > Saccharimonadales > Saccharimonadaceae > UBA2112. The sequence goes on along the minus strand of JALQVV010000088.1, from coordinate 11,093 downwards.
GTCACCGGCTCGGTTTTAGTCTCGTTGTCCTGGCCAAAGCTAAATGTTGTAGCCAAAATCGTTTTCTTGAACACATCGGCTGCCACAAAACCATTTGCCGCTTGCCCATCGATATGAATGAGCTTGTTTTCAGAGTCAACTCGCACTGACGAATAGACTACTTGATTTGGTTTGGCTGGATTAATGACGGTGAGCAGTTCAAACAGTCGCGAATCAATATTTTTTTCATCGTGCAATGTGGTGACGTGCGCTAGTTGGTTTTGCACAGTCAACATATTGGCAAGATCAGGCACTTCTTTGAGTTTGTTCGACTTTTCAGTAATCGCATTGTCGGCCAATGTCGAACGGAGCGCCTGTACCCCAAACAAGTAAACAGCCATCAGAACAACGATTCCGACAGAGGCAATGCCAACGATAATCGCGCCAGATACCACAAGCGTTCGAACGCGTTTTGCCCTGATATATTCTTGTTTAACATCAGGGATGAGGTTGATTTCTATCACAAGCCACCTCCCCGTTCAGCCAGGCCGATCGCAACCGCAAACTCTGCAGCGGCGACAGCAAGGTTTTGGTCATTTCGTGGCACAGATACAAATTGCCATGGGTTCGCCACAGATGTCTGTATGCCAACTTTGTTGGCGACATACTGATCTAACCCAGGTACAGTGCTGGCATATCCAGCGAGTACTACACTACTCACAGCGAGTGATGGATACCGTGTCTGGAAGAATTTGATTGACTTGGATAATTCTGATGCAAAACCATCAAGCGTGCCCTCAATTGCTTGTGAGACCTTGCCCTCAAGCTTGTCCGGTGCAAGACCGAATTTCAGTATGAATTGGCGTGCCTGGTCCTCTTGAACGCTCAGGTTCTGCACCGCAGCACGAACCAATGTTTCGAGGCCGTTTGGAATCGTACGGACAAGGCGTGGCGCACCACCGTAGACGATCGCGACATTTGTTGATTGTTCGCCAATATCAACAATCACCTGTGCATCTTTGTATCCTGGAGTTGCAACCGATCTGATCATCGCCAACGGATCAGGCTCGGCAGCAATAACATCAAACCCTAGGCCTTCGACCAATTCCAACCGTTCCTCGGCATACGCAATTGCTGTACTCGCAAGTAACACCTCTTGCTGTGATGGATCGTGGAGCGACTGACCAAGCAGCGACCAGTCTACCTTGGCTTCATCGAGTGACATAGGAATATACTGATCAATCTGATATTTGATCGTGTTTTTCAGTTCGGCTTCACTCGACGAGGGCATATCGACCACTGTCACAAATGTTTTATTTGCAGACAAGCCAATTGCGACGTTTTTGGTCTTAATACCGCTCTGGCCAACGACGGTCATAATCACCTCACCCAACCGATGACGAGCTTCGGCGGAATTACTAGTAGCGGTTTTGATATCGATTGGCGCATACCCGTAGTGCCGGAGCGACCATCTGCCGTTGCCAGCAGGAGCCAGTTGGACAGCACGGACCCCTGTCGTGCCAATATCGAGTCCGAAGAAGTCGCCCACGCCTTTTATAATTGCCATAATAGTCCCTATGATAGCATAAGCGGGATCAGATAGAAAAGCTTTTTTCCACCACTAGTAGTACGGGGGTAGCTCAACGGTATAACCCGTTTGTGCCCGAGATGGGTTGGTTCCATTGCCCTGCGCCCATAAAGTCGTGCTGGCTGGCAAGTTGATAATCTCCGCAGGATCACCTACATTTTTACAATCAGTTGCGACCTCAATTCGACAAGCCGGGTCGGATTTATCAACCTTGGTCCGCCACAATAGTAGTTCGCGTGCCATAACCGGCCCATTAATCGTCAATGGCCGATCACACACGTCTGCCGTTAATTTTGGCGTATTGCCGGTATCGTTCACACATGTATTAACAACACCTTCGTTGTCTCTTGCACCTGGTGCGACGAGCCATGCATCGACACGATTCACCGTGTCTTTGATTTTGATACTCTGCGCGATAATGACAAGTTGTGGCAGTTCGCTAATATTGCCGTACGTGTCGTTTGCCAGCTCTATGTTGTCTTTGATGAAGACCGTTCCGTTTGGCACATAGACATAGTATGTCTTGCCTTTGGTGATCTCACTTGTGCCACCACTAATTTCAATCGTGGCTCCAGTGGTATCATTCCGATACACACCGGCTATGCTGCCGCTGTCGAACTTGAGTGGTAGCGTATAGCGCGATGGATCAATTGGCTGCCGAACACTTACCGTCGAGATAATATCAGGGATCAAGCTCTGGTTTTCGGCAAAATAGCCACAGCCTGGATCGTGCGTCGAAGCATTGCCACTTTCATCGGCGGCAGTGTTTGAAAACGTCAGTTTGTTGATGCCCTGATCACAGCCAGCCGGCGTAATCGGGCTGTCGTAGCCACCATTGTCACCAGCATAACCCGACAACGATGCAATGCGTTTGATTGGTCCTGGTGCCAATGCGCCATATTCAACCCAGCTACCATACGTTCGGCCGTTTGGCTGTGCACTCCCCGCTACCTTGAAACTACTTGTATAGATACCTGGAATCGCAGAAATGACTGAGGTATCAGTCGCGAAGCGCTTACCAACCCGTATGTCGCCCCCGTGTACCTGAAGTAGCGGCGTCTTACCAATAGTCACACATTCGGCACTACTTCCCCGATTCACGATTGATGCTGATCCTGTTGGCCTATTCAACACAAGTAGCGAACATACTCTAGTTCCAAGTGGCAAATCCTCAATAGTTTGGCATCGTGGCGGGCTATACCATGTATTGTTCACACCAGGTATAAATGTATTGTTACCCGTACCCGGACTCGACGATGGGTTCGACCCGCAGGTTCCACGGCCACCACTTGGTACTGAATTACAGGTTCCACGGCCACCAATCATGTTGAGGATAACACTACAATTGTTGATAGAATTACAATATGGAGTACTGCTGCCAGTACTGCAGGCTGACGCCGCCGAGGTGAAATTCAAAGGATTGCCGTTGACACTTGGATCAATCGTAATGTCATACAGTTGCCACCCAGTCGTCCCATTTTCACCATCAGGAGAATCACTGTTGACCGAATAGCTAAAATTCACCGTGTCACCACTCTGCACCGCAGCTCCATCAACATTTGTGACAGGTGCGAGTGAATAATTTGATGTGGGCACATTGCAGGCTTTTTTGATTTCTTCGGTCAGATAGCTTTCAATATCACCAAACTCGAGTGGTCCGATATTTGTCTGATCATTTTCATTACCATTAATCGTTGCATTCAATGCTCGTAGATCCGGGTTAGGATCGCTCGTAATATAGGCACCGATGACCGGCTTGCCTGCATATGTTTCACGAGCTGCATGACCACGTGCAACCGCTGTTGGGTTGCCGTCTAGTGGCACGCTATCAGAACCAACAGGATAGTTCGGTAAGCCGTCAGTCAAGAGGACCAGTACGTCTGCCGAGTCACGCATCTCCTGAAGATTGCCAACTCCCATCTTATCTGTTGGATCATCATCTGGACGACGATTATTTGGCTGTCCGTTATCATAGCCAAACGCTTGTTCATAATTTGTATGTCCGCCCAAAATATCCGCTTTATTCTCTGGCAGTGTATCCATCAAGCTTGCCCAGCCAGCTGAATCTCCGTTCGATACATAGTCATGATATGGTTTGTTGTAGTTTTGGGTGGAGCCAGGATTGGTTACATTCGAAAAAGTCCAATAGCCCAGCGAAACATTTTCGGATGCTGGCAGTGCAAAAAAGAGGTTTTGAACCTGTGTACGCATTACTGGCCAGTTATTATCGATTGAATCTGATCGGTCCATCATCAGGAGTACTCGACATTCTCGCGATGCACTCGACTGCGCTGCGGCGTGATGCGGTGTCGCTATCAACGCAACAATACAAGCAGCTAATAGTGCAAATGCTGCAGGTAATGTGATGGCTGCAAACCTATTCACAAAAACACGCTTCATCTATTGCTTCCCTGCTAACGACCGCATATTTGCCGCATTCCGGTCATAGTAACTCTTGGTATATTTCCCTATATTTGTTGGGCTATTCACCAGGCTGCCTGCTTTTTCATAATATGACGCAGCTTGTGCATATTGTTTGTCACCCGCATACAATCGGGCCAACCAGTCATATACCAGATACTTATCATCACTGTAGCCCTCAGCTTGCTTAGCTACCTCTAGCGCTTCATCAAATTTCCCCTTTAAGTAGAGCAGTTTTGAATGATCAATAGCGAGTTGTACTTTGCGTGCTGGGTCAGGTTCGGCAGCAATTGCCTGCTCATAGATGTTGGCTGCCTTTTGATCGTTACCACTTGCTATTGCGTCAGCAGAAGCGCCTCTCGCGTCTTTTTGTCGGTTTTCGGTATTTTTGGCAGCAAATTCTTGTTTGCTGATACCGCTAGAATCCTTAATTTGCTGGCTAATCACCTGCGTCGCAATATAGATCGCAATTGCCGCGACAAAAACAAAAACAATCAACCCGACGCCGATCTTTGCCTTGGTGGTTAATTGTGGCAAATGCCACCGTTCTGCTCGTTTGCCCATCAGACCCTTTTATTGCTTATGTTAGTGCCCAGTATACCCGAGAGGGGATATTTGAACAAGAGATGCAAAGACCTCAAATTGACTTTTTATACTGTTTATGCTAAAATATGCGTATGGAACTACCTCCACAAGATAAACAATCTACAGAAATCACAGAATCTCATGAAATCACCGACGAACCACAGGCCGTTGAGATAACTGATGCCGTACCAGAAACTGTATCTGCAGATACACTGCCTAGTGCCCATGCAGTTGAAGCTAGTGCTAGCCCCGAAGAAATAGCCGAACGCAAAGAAGCCGAGAAAAAAGCAGAAAAACGTTCTCGTAGAATCGGCCTTGCCGCGATGCTTGCCGTCGGCGGTATGACCTATGTTGGGTTCAAAACAGGTAATCTTGATATGATTCCAACCATCACAGATCAAGGTGAGATCGGCGGGATTAGTACCTCGATATCCGCTGCAACCCTCACGAGTGCAGCCTACAAAACCTACAATGCATTTAAGAAATAGAATAAATCCCCTACCTCTGTTATAATTGCAGGGTATGAGTTTATCTATCGGAATAGTAAGGTTTTAACCCAACTTCCGTTCGAGATAAAAATAAAGATGCCGCCCACTGATCGTGGCAAACGCGGGTATTCAAACAATTTAGTAGCCAACCTTAGAACTAGAAGCACTGTTACTGATCTTCAATAAAATCAACGATGCTCACATTGTTTATCAATTCAGTACCAAGATTTTTGCCAACCTTTATGCCTAATAGTGGTGTAACTGCGTGATTTGCCGTCACTTCATGATTACCACCCTGCCAACTCTTATTAAACTCATTAGCCGGAAGAACATACAAAAAGCCATCCGTAAACTCCAGCGTTCCTTGCTCGGCAGCTTGCTGTAATTGGGGCGACATCAATACTTCTTTACCGCCACCGTTCATATTCAATGCGAAAGTCTGCCCATGCTTGTTGCCAGCATCCTCGGGACGATGCTTCAAAATTGCGTGAACCAACGCCCCTTCAACGCCTGTTGTCGCATAAATTGCTGGGTGTTCCGCTTGCCTCGACGCGCTAGGGTCGAGCGTTGGATACCAGTCAACTTGCGGTAGTCCGTATTGCTCGTGGAACCCTGTCATATGGGCGCCATGAAAAACATATTCTTGTTCGCCGATTTGGTTCTTCTTTTCCGCCAACTCTTTCAAGTAGGCGATTGCTTTCGCGGGTTCTTCATCCGTAAAATCAATGATCTCATATGGCAACATATGCTCTGTTTCCCGAGTATCTACAGTTTTCGTATTTTCCAGTTGTACTGAATTTGAATTGCTAATTGTTTCGTGCATTTTTTATTTTAATTGAATTGTAGTTTTATTATAGCAATATTCTTATGTTTTGTCAATGTACACTATACGAATCACCTCTGTTAATATACAATAGATTTATGTCTATTTCATGCGGCATCGTCGGCCTGCCAAATGTCGGCAAATCAACCCTCTTTAACGCCCTAACTCGGGCGGATATTTTAGCGGCGAATTATCCATTTGCGACAATCGAACCGAACACAGGAATTGTACCTGTACCTGATGAGCGATTGGATGTGCTGCAAAAAATGTATGCGGCCGAAAAAATCATCCCTGCGACAGTCACATTTGTGGACATCGCTGGGCTTGTGGCGGGTGCTAGCAAGGGTGAAGGCTTGGGCAATAAGTTCCTCGATAATATTCGCAAAACCGATGCAATCGTCCATGTGGTGCGTGCGTTTGAAAACGATGATATTCTGCGCCACGATGAAGCACCAGTCGACCCGAAGGCCGACATAGAGATCATCAACACCGAACTGATCCTGGCTGACCTGCAGACAATCGAAAAACACCTGCCCAAACTGCAAAAAGAAGCCAAGGCTCGGCCAGCCCTTCGCGAAACCATGACATACCTCGAAAGCCTGCAGCGGCACCTCGAGGAAGGAACGCCGCTCAGCGCCCTGCCTTCGCTCGACGAAGAGAAAATCAGTGACTTGCACCTGCTAACAGCCAAGCCCGTTATCTATGCATTCAATGTTGACGAAAACGGACTGACCGATGAAGCCCACAAAAAGGAATTGTCAGATCTGGTCGCTCCCGCAAAATCACTCTTTGTCTGCGCCAAGCTGGAAGAAGAAATCAAAGATCTAACAGAAGTTGAAGCGCAGGAACTACTGAGCAGCTATGGTGTCACCGAAACAGGACTACAACAACTGATCCACAGTGCGTACGACACGTTGGGACTGCAAAGCTACCTAACCGCTGGGCCAAAAGAAGTTCGCGCCTGGACGATTCATAAAGGGTATACGGCACCCCAAGCAGCCGGTGTGATCCATACTGATTTTGAACGCGGATTTATTGCCGCACAGATTGTTGATTACGATGATCTTGTGGCCGCAGGTTCCGAACAAGCTGCAAAAGCTGCCGGCAAAGTCCGCACCGAAGGCAAAACCTACGTGATGCAACCCGGTGATGTGGTTGAGTTCCGATTTAACGTCTAGTTTTCCATCATATAGCGGTGCACCCGCCGAGCGACATCGGCCATGCCACCATAACTGCCGCCTTTGGTCATGATCGCCAAAATATAGGTGCCTTTGGGGCTATAAACAATTGCCAGGTCATGAATATAATCCTCTAAAAATCCGACTTTATCGGCAATCGTCACACTCGGAATCCCCGTTGGAATACCGTACCGCCATACCTGGCGTTTGAGCAGCCCGAGCAAAAAGTCGCGGCTTTCGCCCTGTAGTAATTCGCCCCTCTCGAGCCGCTTCATATACAGCGCCATATCACTGACCGTCGCCCACCATGTCGAATTATGCTCGACACTCGCAAACCCAAGCTCATGCATTTTGTTGACGATATTCCCCGCACCATAGCGTGCAATATACGCAATCGCGCAGCGGTTGGCCGACCGCACAATCATTTCCTCAAAACATTGCCGTACGTTCAGCCCATCAGTGATCACATCATCCCATTTCAGTCCCCCACTTTCGAGGTCTTTGAGTACCATATAGGCCACAAAAAGTTTATACGTACTGGCAGTGACATATTTACGACCACCGTTGACGCTTGCCACCCGCCCCATCCCGGAGAGTTCAATCACCGATATTGCGTAGTTGCCTTTGCTTGCAGCGATATCGGCAAGCAGTTTTTCGAGCCCGCGCTGTGATTGACTATAGTTATACAGATATTGCAGCGATGGCTGCACAGCCGTTGTTTGCGCGCTTATGATTGCCACTTTCCCTGTTGATAGCATCTGTTTGATTTGCTTAATCATACTGTCGTAATCAAAATCACGACCAGGCTTGCCTTCGTCCCGCGATGTTTCATTGCCATCGAGCACATGCACATATACGGGTACGGGTTCGATGTAAATATTCGACTTGAGTGATTGTAGATAGCTGCGAATCGCTTCGTCATTTAATGTCACTTCGAAGACGCCTTTTGCAAGATCATCTGAAAAGACAATCCAACTAGCGATCGTTTGCTTAGGCACCGACACCATTTTGTCGGCAACACTTATCATCACATTAGTAGCGATCATTGATTTTGCTCGCTGCAACTGACTTGTCGCAACCTGGGTGGTTTTGTGCGGTCGTATAATATTGGGCTGGATTGTCGCGGTTGCACTCCCATGGCGGAACAGTGCAGCCGCCAACCCCTGTGTTATAGCCGTGTCAGTACAATTTCGCCCATCCGTCGCCTGTTTCAGTACCACATCGGCACCATTAATGGCGACAGATGCCTCACTCGCCACCCTATCACACTGACGTTTTACGTCGGCAGCAAATTGTTTTGCCAGCTGATCATCAAGTGATACCTCTGGCTTGGCATTGATCACCGCCGCTTTATAAAACAGCGACAATGGTATCAACCGCTGCCACCACGGGTAGCGTGCTGCCGCATCCGCTGCTTTTTGAAAATCCACCAGCACACCAGCTTTGTCGGTGGTGGTTTTGATAGATGTATCGCCAATTGTAACCGTTAGTTGTACGCTACCGTAGTTATTAAATAAATACTGGATTGCTTCGCGTTTGGTGAGACTGCCGATTTCAATATCAGCAACTTTGGTAAACGGCAGCGTCCGGTCGGTCGGATATGCGAGTTGCACAATAACAAGAATGAATAAAATAATACCAATAACAATGAATGATTCGTGCAGATACCATGCCCCACGTTTGCTCGCGACTACTTCTGAAATTTTCTGAAGGCCTTTTCGTTGCTTTGGTTCGGTTTGTTTAGGCATAGTACTAGTGGTTATTATAGCGCTTGTGTGCCGCCAATTGAAAACGCCCCAGCTAGAAAAGCCTGGGGCGTTTGTACGTGCTCGCCTTTCATACGAGCATGGTAGGTGCTGCCGACTTACGAGCCGGCTGCCAATGAGATGCGCTTCCCGACCAGGACCCGATACTCGGTCGTATCCCGTTGACGGGTCAGGTCGAGGTTGCACGTGAGGATCACCAGATCTCCAGTTGGGCCCTTGACATACTGGGTGCCGAGATGGCCCTTCTCGATATCAGTCCGTAGTGTGTAGATCTGATAGGCTGCTTGGCAACCCGGACCATACAACACCACTCGCGAACCGTTATCGACATCCGCCTGAGTCATTTCCGACAGGAAATTACCAGCTCGCGGCGGATTGATCTGGGAGTGGAGCGCGATCATCGTCGTGCCCTTGTCGGATCCCGGCAAGCTTGTCAGCGAGCCGAGCACCACAGCAGGTTGCAACGGCGGATCCACACCGCCCATTGCACTGATCGTATCACGAGCGATTGCCACCCTTTCGGGGTTCAGCTGACCGCTTGACGTGAATACGTCAAATGCTTCGGGCATGAATGGACCGACGCACTCTGCGACGGATGGCTCAGCCGCTGGCGGCGGAGCTTCCGGCGAGGGGGTCACCCCCGACGACACCGATGGACTCGGTGCCGCCAGGGGTGGCTGAGACAGCGTCACTGATTTGTTCGGCTGAATGCGTGTCAGTTCATCACCGACAAGCCCCCAGACGATTGCAGCGACTCCCGCTATCACAAGGAGAATCATCCCAAAGGAGATTAACTTGCGCCCCATTACTAGGCGAGCTTCCGCAAGCCCCACACTCCGATCGCCGCAGCGAGCAGGAGTGCACCACCAACCACGAACCACTTGCCGTTATCGACCGGCAGATCAGCATCCGACGCCTCGTTGGCCGTCGGGTTCACACCGCACTGGCAGTCGTAACTCTCGTACGCGGTACTGACCGGGCTGACCCTCTGGTAGACGGGCTCGAAGTACTTCGGCTGGTTCGGCGGAGTCCGCCATGTGCCGAGCACCTCTCGCGTGCCGTTGACCCAGACGCGGTCGTAGTTGTGGCCACGGTAGAACACGCGGTCATTGCAACCGCAGTCATACACGTACGCCGGACCGCTCCGCCAGTTGACACCGACCTGGAACCGGAATTCGAATTGTTTCAGATCCCGGTAGGCTGGCTGACACTGCACGTTGCAGCTACCCGGTCGGTAGTTGAACACGCCGACGCCGACGTTGGCGGTCGGCGTATTCACCCCGATAACCACGAAATTGTAGTCACCGGGATGAGGAACGTCAACCACACGTCGACTCCCCTTGCTGATGATGACCGTGTACATGTCGCCGGTGTTCGGGTCGCAGATCAGGATCTTCAGGTCGAAATTGAACCGGTTGTAGAACACCGGCTGACCGTGATCGTAGTCCCAATCGGGCCACCCGCAACGACCGTGGGGGTCGTGGCAGTCCCATCCGCCACCGGGAGGCCGAGGCCTCGTCGATGTCGTCGTGGGCGTCGGCGAACCGGATGTCGACGTGGGTGTTGTCGACGTAGACGTGGACGTCGTGGACGTCGATGTTGGCGTGGGGTTGTGCCCGTAGTCCTGCGCTGCCGCAAGTTCCTTCACCGCTTCCTCGATGTCCTCCTTCGACGCCGGCTTGGCTTCGGCGGGCGCGTCTTGCTTGAGCGCCGCCTTGTCCACGACCGGTCCCACCGGTTCGACTGCCGCTGGCTTGGGCAGATCGACCGGCTTTGCGGTTGTCGTCGGCGCGCTTGACGTCGACGATTCCGTTGCCGAGGGGGCGTCCGTACCTGGTGCGGGCACCACCGATGAACTCGCCGGTGCGCTGCCTTGCCCCTCGGACGAGTCCGGGGTACTGGCGGGTGCACTGGTCGTGCCCGGAGCGACAGCGTCGCTGGTGGGCAAAACGACCGAACCGTCACTTGCCGGCGGAGATGCCGGTGTCGTGACCGGAGCCGACGAGGGCGCGGGGGCCTTTGTCGGTGCCGGTGATGCCGTGTTCGGCAACGGTTCGTGCGAGGGGGCCGTTGGCGCCGTCTGCTCCACCGTCTGATCCGGCTTGTTGGCCGGGGACGACGGAGCTGGGCTTGCCGGAACCACCACCGTTGACGGCGGCAGAACCTGCGTTGGCACTGTCACGACAGTCGACGGTGCCGGTGCTGGTACAGGAACCGGCGCAGGCGCGGGGGCCGGCGACGGAACCTCGACAGGCACCGGCGCAG
>JALQVV010000050.1 GCA_023260255.1 Candidatus Saccharimonadia bacterium | reverse complement strand
CCGGCCCTTCTCCCCCAAATACCAATACGGCGTTTTCTGGCAACCGTACCGATGCTAAAGGTTGACTACCAGGAATATTGTCCACGCCGATAATTGGCACATCGTGGACAGCTGTAGTAAACTCTTCCACGCTAGAGTGATGATAGACATGCGTATAGCGATCTGTCACCATAGCACCACGCCGATTCCAGTGACGTCTGCCAATAATATGTACAGCGCTAACATTAAAAGCATTAGCATTGCGCACGATCGTACCAATATTAAAATCATGCTGGTAATTCTCGATCGCAATTTGCAATGGATGGCGACGCGTGTCGAGTTCGGCCTTAATAGCATCGACTGTCATGTTGCGAAATTCATCAACAACATTACGTGTGTCGCCTTGGGCAATTAGCTCGGGATCATACCGGTCATCTGTCATATTCATAGTCTAGCAGCACGCTGAGGTTCTTGATATACTAGCACCATTAAAGGAGGCAGCATGGCCGAACGAACAAAATTACCCAAAAATTATGAAAACAACCCGTTTTTTATCGCAACAAATGGCCTCAGCTTGCTGTTCGACCTAGCGCGTGGTGTAGCAATATTTCTCGTTGTCATGTCAGTTTTGGGACTTTTTGGTGGCGGCCGGCCAGATACTACTTCATCACCAACCGAGAAAGACTGGAAACAATTTGGTGATACCCTTGCTGCATGGACGCCAAGTGAATGGACACTTGCCATTGGAGCAGTGACTATCGTGTTACTTGCAGTTCTTATGGTGAGCGCGTTATTCAAAGGTGTATCAGCTTACACCTCTGCCCAAATAGCAAAGGGTCAGAAAGTTGGATTTGGCGAAGCATTCCGTATCTCGTTTGACCACTTATGGAGCTTCCTTTGGTTGCAGATCATCATCTTTGCCAAACTGTTTTTATGGACACTATTACTGGTGATACCAGGCATCATTATGTCGGTGCGATACAGTTTGGCGAGCGTTGCATTTTACGATCAGAGTAAAAACCTGCGAGGGAACGCTGCCATCAAAGAGAGTCTTCGCCTTACACGAGGTGCATGGTTAACGACATTCGCGGGTGGCACGCTGTTCAATATGATCACATTTGGTATCATCTCTGGACTTGTCACGACCGGCAGCAACGCTATCCTCTATCGTCAGTTCGATAAACTCGAGGACAAAAAACCCGCCGCTCACTGGCTGTCATGGATCACTCTTGCATTACCGTTCGTCCTCTTGCTCCTTGGACTGCTCTTTATCTTCTTGCTTGTCGTTGTTATTGGCCTGACAGGCGCAACGCTATTCAGCTACTAACCCCTGTTGCGAATCATGCAGAGGTAGGGTATACTTTTTAGGCATGCGTGAGTGGCAGCTGCGTGAAACGCAAATCAATCGTAGACGCGCGTGTCATGTCTGTTGATGACCGAAAACAACAATGCACCTTACAGTTCTCATAATTATGCACGAGTGGCGGAATTGGTAGACGCGCTAGCTTCAGGTGCTAGTGTCCGCAAGGACGTGGAGGTTCAAGTCCTCTCTCGTGTACCATAAAAATAAGTCTGGTCTTATGATCGGACTTATTTTTATGGAATTATGTTGTGAGGACTTGAACCGATAGGCGAAAACTGCCTGTGGCAGTTTGAGTTATCATTGCTTGGCCGTAGCGGTAGGGCTTTAGCCCGAGAGCGAAGCATGAATGGCAAGTCCTCTCTCGTGTACCATTAAAAATGACCGGCTCTAGTCGGTTATTTTTAATGGCTATTGGCCCAACAGGTTTGAACCTCTGCTCTATGCTAATCCCTCAACCCTCGCCCGAGGGATACGGATATCAGCCATAGCATCGGCGATTTTGCCGGCGTAAAACTCATAACCGTGCTTTGTGGCATGAATCGCATCGTGGTACGAGACCAGCTGCGCCTGCTGTGAATTAGTCGGCACACCCTGGGCACCCGTCGTCGCAGGGCCGTACCCTGTCCACCACGGATTTGTCGGACCAAATGCATTGATATAGTGCGTCCGCGGAACTTCAGCTACTGCTTGTACCTGCCCCTGTACGTGAATATCGTTTTTGTTCCCCGCTACCGGCGCACCGATCGGGTTACTGCCACTAAATAGCGTATCGTCAAAAGGCTCAGGACTGACATGCAAAAAAGTGCAGTACGGGTCGGTCGTTTGTAACCACTGGTAGCACGCCTTTGCCCTGGTATACATCTGGCTCTGAGTCACACCGCCCACACTGGCATCATTCCATGTACCGTTCAACAAATAGAAAAGGGGTCGCTGCCCAAGAGGCTGACCAAAATCCTCACCAGCATGATTCTTGAAAGATTTGCCGGCGGCCGCCATAACCGCAACCGATTGTGTCATCCAGTTTGTTCGGCTACTTGATAAGAAGCGTGACACGCCTGTCATGCTGACTAGACCGTTTGATGCCGATCCCTGAGTGTCGTCGTTGATAAACCCGGTGCCATTGCTAAAGAACCCCGTCGCGCCTTGCCCGCGTCGCGCGAATACGAACCCCGTCTTTTCAAATAAAAAATCGACGATGCTACTACAGAACCATCCCGTGGTCGAGTCAGCATCAAGCGCCTGAGACGATTCAAAGTATGAATCGCCATCTGCAATGGCAAAAAACCTCGGGGGAGATGGCGCGACGATCGCCGACTGTTCAACCCGTATCTGAGCAAAGGCACAGGCTCCCATATGTATACGAACACGCCCATGGTATGGATTCGTAAAGGTAATGTTACGCCAGCTGGCTGAGCCATCCGTGCGAGTCGTTGTCAACGGGTTATCTTTCGCTCGCCACATCCGGCCACCCCATTCCAGATACACCTGAATATCGCCTCCATAGTCCGGTGTACCATCGCCATTCGAATCGGTGCCACTACCACCGCTATTATAAAACCCGATGCTGAGTTTACTCCCCGTAAAGACAAACTCTAACTCAGTGATGTGCTGGAAATGATTATTCACAATACCAAAAGCTGGTGCTGAATACGTGCGTGGAGTCGCTGCATTGCGCGCCGCACCGTAGTTCTGCGGCCCAAAGATAGACGCACGAATATCTGACTCCCATTTCTGGCCCTGGATGTTAAATTTCAGCGTTGTATCGTCCCATTTGTAGTTCGCGGTATTCGTAAAGGTCAACGAGCTATTTGCAATAACATCGCTTGTCACCACTCCGCTCGGAATGGTGCCGCCTATTGGATTAAACAAATCGCCGAGGCGAACGGTCGACACGTCATCGAGCGGCACTACACAAGTCTCCTTGCCCGGGCAACAGGGACGCGAATCTGCCCGAGCTCGTTGGCAATCATACCGGCATAGTAATCATAGCCATGATATGTCGGATGCATTCCATCCACGCCAATCAAATCAGCCTGTTGCGATGTTGTCGGCGAACCAGCACTCCCTGAACCAGACCACCACGGTGACGTTGGCCCAAAGGTATTAATATAGGTTGCCTTTGGTACTTGAGCGATCGCAGCCACTTGTTCTTGCCTATTCAAATCATGCGCGTTGCCCGCCGTTGGCGGACCGTTTTCTGCACCTGCCGAGCCGCCGCCATTATATGGTTCGGGCGAAACATGCACGATCGAGCACCACTGATCTTGCGACCGGATCCATTGATAGCACGCCAATGCACGGGTTGCCATTGGTCCAGTCGCTAAACCTGTTGCACCACTGCGGGATCCGTCGTTCCATGTGCCATTCAGCAAGTAAAACAATGGCTTGTCGCTGAAATCACTCACCCCAGAGGGCCCACTACCTGTTATCCAGGCCTTGCGAGAGGCCGAAAAGAACCGTGTCGAATTGGCACTGTTGGGCGTATCGTCCGTAATCGTACCCGAGCCATTGTTGAAAAATCCTGTGCCACCTTGCGCTCGCCTGGCCCATACAATCCCAGTTCGTTCAAACAAAAAATCACACAGTCCAGCCGTCCAGTACGACCTGCCTGACGCTTGTTTCAATCCCAAACCATCAGCATACGAATCACCAT
Organism: Candidatus Saccharimonadia bacterium; assembly: GCA_023260255.1. Classification (GTDB taxonomy): domain Bacteria; phylum Patescibacteriota; class Saccharimonadia; order Saccharimonadales; family Saccharimonadaceae; genus UBA2112. Next base: position 1,457 of record JALQVV010000050.1, on the reverse strand, counting down.
CACAAATACCGAACAATCGGTTTGGAGATGGTTTGATAATTGCCGACTGTTCACTTACGACACCGATGAATATACCACCACCAAGATGTGCCCGAATACGCCCGTGGTACGGGCTCGCGAACGTAATACGTCGGTACACGATGCCAGATGTCGTGCCAGCCAGCGGATCATTCTGAACACGCCACATTTGGCCGCCCCATTCAATCCATATCTGCATGTCATATGAGGTCGTCGCATTAAACTTGACTTCGAATTGCGTGCCCGTAAACAAGAATTCAAATTCAGTGATATGCATGAAATGATTATTGCTATTACTGGCATCAGTTCGCGGTGTCGCGGCATTGCGAGCGCCCGCCGACGCGTCACTACCATTGACCGCCTCCCACTGCTGACCCTGCGTGTTGAATTGGCCCGAATTCCACAAGGCGGTCGTTATGTTGCTATATGTGCCAACTGCGGTATCGAAGGTATTTGTCGTCACGACACCACTTGGGAGTACTCCAGCGATTGGAGTGAAGAACCTTGCCGCTTTAGCGGTAGTAGGAACAGAAACTGTCATTATACCCCCATAATAATTAGGTCATATGTATAAGCGGTATTTGGTTCCAGCTCGCCCGCGGCCTTCAACGACAATACGGTTGACGACGAAAATGCATACGGGAATGTTGCCGCCGATGCTTCGTCACGAGGATTCACCGAAACAACTGGCGCCAACGTATAACCCGTCAATGCAAAGGTCGCGAGCGTTCCGCCTGACACTGGTGATGTACCCGTTGTGATGGTTGCACGCAGCGCGATACGGGTGCCGCCAGATGTGATTGCTGCGCCCACCCCAGCATCGCTATGCACCGTACCTACTGGCGCTGCCCCCGTCCGAACTTCTGTCGGTACAGTATAGAGCGAATCGAGCGCCGCCCGCGTGCTTGACTGTGAATCATTAACGAGGCCAGCAGTGCCACTATCAGACGGTGCAAAAGTCGTTGGCTTGCTGGTAATTTCTGTCCAAGCTGGGACATAGTCACCCGCTTTCGCCGTACTCGATGTCGTACCAATCGCCAGATTACTTGTACCGGCTCCGATAGCCGTACGTGCTGCTGCGGCGTCCACTGCCGCTAACACTGACCGACCCACGGCCGTACTGTCACTGATTTGCGACGAGGTATGAGTGTGGGAAAGACTAGCTTTACCCGCAAGATCGGTCGTGAGATTCGTTACGGCAGATTCGGGAATATTCGAAAGGGTGTTATTTGAACCACTGATCGTTTTGTTCGTAAGTGTTGCAGTCGCGCTGTTCTTGGTAGCATCGCTGGTATTGTCAACATTAGCCAGACCGACGGCCACTTTATCAAGTGTCTGCCACGATTTGTCTCCACGGTAGTATTGTGTCGTCGTGCCACCCGTCAGAACAGGCTCTTTCGTTGCAAGACCAGGAACTATCGGCGAGGATGCCGTACCCG
>JALQVV010000013.1 GCA_023260255.1 Candidatus Saccharimonadia bacterium | reverse complement strand
TTCACGAACCGTCTTTCATGTCGAGAGTATACATATAGCCATAAGCTCAATCACTAGCGTTATAATATATGACGAACACTGTATAGAGGGTTGTAAAATATCTGTTAAATAAAAAAAGTCCAAAAACACTGTTTACGAACCCCGTCTATTTCATGCTATAATCAACAAAAGCAGAACAAGAAAAAGTGTTTGACATTATAAAAGATATGTTTTATAATGGACATAAGTTATAGAAAATAATCCCAAATAACTGAGGTGTGGCAGAGAGGAAAAGACCAGATGAGCCAAGCTCCAACCAACACGACGACTGAGAAAGCAACTGTTGATATTGACGGGGCTATCGAGGCTATCCTGGGGGCTATCGACCAAGAACGTGAACGTGAAATTGTGACACGCCGCTTTGGTTTGTATGACCGTAAAGAAACACTTGAGCAAATCGGTGAACTCCTTGGCATCACCCGTGAACGTGTCCGCCAACTCGAAAAAGCCATCCTGATTCGCCTGAAAATTGCCGGTGAAGAGGGTAAAATCCCTGCCATCCAAGAAGTAGAGAAGGTAATCGTCCGCGAACTCAGCGAAATGGGTCGTTTGGCAACCGTTGCTGAGCTGACCGAAGCATTACTACCAGGTAAATCAACCCCGCTTGCACGCGCTCGCGTGGCATTTGCTGCAACATTGGCACCACGCCTCACAACTGTTGATGAAAACGACAACTATAAAGCAGCTGTCGGTATTGCTGAATACGGTGACGAAAAGAAAATCCGCAGCCAGGTAGACGAAGTCGTCAAAGCAGTCAAAACACACGGCGAACCACTGACTATTGATCAACTCCACGAAAAACTCAACTACGAGCATCCGCTGCACGTTCGCGCACTAGCAAGTGTCAGCAAACACCTATCAAACCTCAAGGATATGTGGGGTCTGAACAAGTGGCCAACCGTCAATCCAAAGAATATTCGCGACAAAATCTACGTTATTTTGGCCGAAAACGGCAAACCAATGCACTTTTCTGAAATCGCAGGTGCGATCAAAGACAGTAACTTCAGCCGCAAAAACGTTACTACCCAGGCAATTCACAACGAACTGATCAAAGATGGCCGTTTTGTGCTCATCGGTCGCGGTATCTACGCACTGGATAGCTGGGGTTATAGCAAGGGTACTGTTGCCGATACTATCGCTGACATCCTGCGTAAATCACCAGAACCATTGCATCGCGATGAAATCGTCAAACGCGTTTTGAAAAACCGCCAAGTAAAAGAGACGACAATCCTATTGAATCTTCAGAGCAAACCACAGTTCAAACGCGTCGCCAAAGCAACTTACGCCCTCGTTGAAGAGAGCAAATAACACTAGTTGCATAGTCATACGACTGGTGGGACAATAGAGTTGTATATATGGAAGTAATCTCATGGATCATAGGAGTACTTTTATCATGGTACGTCTGGTTACCAGTGGTGCTCATTTTGGGTTATCTGACCTGGCGTAACTACCAGCGCATCGATGCCGTCCGGGCGGTTGAGAGCACGCTACTTATCCTTGAGATCCCGAAGGCCAATGACAAAAAAGAGCTCGCCGCAGAGCAGTTGTTTGCGAGTTTGCATGGCATCTTGCGTGACAAACAAGAGTTACGTTTAAACGGTGGCATTCAGGAACACCTGAGTTTTGAAATTGCCTCGGTAAACGGCCAAATCCGGTTTTATGTTTGGGTACCCAAGTCACTACAAAGTTTTGTTGAGGGGCAGATCTACGCCCAGTATCCAACAGTGCAAATCCATGAAGCTGACGAAGATTATGTTGCTCATGAGCGAAATCACAGTGTCGTTTACACTAGCGAAATCACGCTGACCGATAGTGAATTTTTGCCAATCAAGTCATTCCAAAGCTTTGAGGTTGACCCCTTAGCGGGTATTACGGGTACACTGGCCAAGCTTGAAACGACAGGGGAAGAACTGTGGGTGCAAGTACTCGCACGCCCAATTGCTGACGACTGGCACAAATCTGCCGAACGCTGGGTAGGTGCAATCAAAGCGGGCAAAAACGGTCTGAGTATGTTCTCTGGTGGAGGATTTAATTTTAAATGGTTCGTCACCGCGCTCGAAGCCCTCTGGAAACCACCAGAGCAGGGTACAGGCGGCAAGCCGGCCACACCTGAGCTATCCGAACGCAGCAAAACCCGTATTTCCGAGGCAGAAAAAAAAGCGACAAAACTTGGCTACCAGGTCAAGATCCGTTTGGCGTACCTGGGTGAGAATCAAACGAATGCCAAATTGCAAATGCAAGCAATTGTGGGTACATTCAAACAGTTCAATAGCACCAATCTGAACGGTTTCAAGATGAGCAGCACCAGTTTTCGCAAAGAAGACCTCGAAAAATACCGCGCTCGTTTGTTTATCGACAAAGGCTTTATCCTCAATATCGAGGAATTAGCGAGTGTCTTTCACTTGCCACACACCAATGTGGAGACACCAAATATTGTTTGGGCATCGTCTAAAACCGCTGAGCCTCCAGCTAAGCTACCGATTCTAACCGGCAATGATGCGATCGACGAAAATATCAGTGCCTTCGGCTTGACGAATTTCCGCGGCATCAATCACCAGTTTGGTATGCTGCGCTATGACCGTTCACGTCATATGTATATTATCGGTCAGACCGGAGCAGGTAAGTCCGGTACACTGGCGCTACTTGCGCTCAGCGATATCTATCACAATCAGGGCTATGCAATCATCGACCCACACGGTGACTTTGCTACCGACAATATGAAATTTATCCCGGCGGCGCGTATTCAAGACGTCGTGTATTTCAACCCAGCCGATACGGCATACCCACTCGGGTTCAACCCACTCGAAGTTACCGACCCATCGATGAAAAGCAATATCAGCTCCGAAGTGATCGGCGTGCTCAAGCGCATGTTTGGCGAATCATGGGGACCACGACTAGAGTATATTTTGCGCTATACCATCTTGGCGCTACTTGATCGCCCCGAAACAACCATGCTTGACATTACACGGATGCTGACAGACAAAAAATTCCGTAAAGAAACGCTGAGCTACTGTAAGGACACTGTCGTTTTGCAGTTCTGGAACGTCGAATTCAACAGCTGGACAGATAAGTTTCAGGCCGAAGCAATCGCGCCGGTACTCAACAAGGTAGGGGCCTTCACTGCCAACCCAATCATCCGTAATATCATTGGTCAGCCCAAATCAACATTCAACATTCGCCAGATTATGGATGAAGGCAAGATTTTGATCGTAAACCTGTCCAAGGGACTGCTCGGCGAAGACAACTCGAGTATCCTCGGGTCATTCCTCGTCACAAAAATTCAGCTGGCCGCCATGTCACGTAGTGACATCCCAAATATCGAAGATCGCCGCCCATTCTATCTGTACGTCGACGAGTTCCAAAACTTTGCGACCGATTCGTTTGCAACTATCCTGTCAGAGGCGCGTAAATACGGCCTCAACCTTACCGTTGCCAACCAGTATATTTCACAGATGAGCGAGACCGTTCGTGGTGCCGTATTCGGTAACGTAGGTACGATGATTAGCTTCCGTGTGTCCGCCGATGATGCACCAATCCTCGCTAAACAGTTCGAACCCCAGTTCGAGCCGAATGACCTGCTGCAAATGCACAACCGCAATTTTGTGATCAACATGGTCATTAACGGCGAAAAAGCACCGGCATTTAGTGCTCGCACACTGCAGCTACCACCGGCTCAAGCCGACAACACAGCTACTATCGTTGAGCACACTCGTATGACCTATAGTCAGCCCCGCGAAGCGGTTGAACAGGCAATCAACGACATCATCCAGCCACCCGAACAGTTCCAAAAGAAAAAGCCTGTACCTCAAACTCCAGCGCAAGCAAAGCAGTGGCCTATCGATGCCGGCGCCCAACCGGTCGCACCCACCGAACCAAATCGGCCAAAAATCATTGTCGACACACCAGAGGGGCAGGCTGCTCTCGGTCAGACCCCTGTTGCAACAGAGGTGAAAGAGCCCGAGCAAGAAAAACCGCAACAGCCAGCTACCGAACAGGGTGGGGAAGCAGCTCCGGCCAAAAAGAAACGTAGTCGCTCCCGTCGTAAAAAATCAGGCACAGCCAATCCCGAAGGCGGGGAAACCCCTCAGAGCAGCGAAGGTGAGAAGGAGAGAGCTCCCACCACTACTACACCCGCACAAGACCCAACAAAACTACGCGTGAACCATCAAGTGGCACCCACCCCTGCAAAACCGAAATCAACTGAACCTGAAGGACTTCTCAAAATTAGGTAGGCTATCCAAGCCCAACCGTCCCCGTTGCCAACCAGCACGGGGACTTTTTGTTTGTAGTCATGGTATGATAGAAATCAATGAACGAATCTGATCTCCAGCGGCTACTCGACAGCTACACCATCAACCAGGGCAACAACCCCCTTAATCAACTAATTGAGCCGCTCTTGCCACTGCTGTCATTGTTTTTTATCATCGGCATCATTTTAACAATCGTTGTCATCATTGCGTTTGTTGTTGGTGCGGTCCAGAAACACCGTACTCATGCCGCCATCCTGCGCATCGACAAAAACCTCCAGCGGCTCGTGGATGCTCAACTATCACCCAAAGAAATCACAGATCGTACTGTTGAAGCATCAAATGAGCAGTAAGATATAACAGGAGTCTCAAATGCCATTACACATCGAATCAACCACGACATCCGAAAGCACAGACATCATCGCAAGCTTTCTCAATACTCATGCCACAGGCGTGCTGGCAACAAGCGATAGTGCGGCCAATCCCCACGGTGCAGTCGTTTATTTTGAATTTCACGACGATCTGACACTCACATTCGCTACCAAAACCGAAACACAGAAATACAAAAATATCGACGAAAACAAACAGGTTGCATTTGTTGTGTATGATGAAAAAGAACAGACCTCGGTCCAAGTAACAGGCCGCGTTGAACTTATCGAAGACCACGAGCAGCGTCTCGCTACCATTAATCACATGTATATCACATCTCCCAAACTAAGCATGTCGACATTACCTCCAGCCGAAAAGCTTATCGCTGGTGACTATGTCGCGCTTCGCATCATACCATCAGTGATCAAAATGGCGGTTTATGCACGTCCTGATTCCGAAGAAGACGGTGATCTCTACGAAACAGTCCTCCTGAGTGAAGCGTAGATCTATCTACAAAAGTAGAGTGATGCAATGACCACTCGATAAAATATAGAACATAAATAGAACACTAATTAACATACGCTAACGGGGGTTAATCCCTGTTAGCGTATGTTCAAAGGTGTTTCACCCCTGTTTGACCCCTGTTAAATGACAGTCGACTAAACAAACGGCAAAATTGGCAGCCATAGAGAGATATATGAATAACGACAAACGGGTTATACGATGCTAACAACGACGGGCGAGAATAGTAGGCGCGTAGCCAAATAGAGCAAAACGACCAAAAATACCAGCAGCAGGGATGCATAAGCATTCATAATCTAAATATAGATTTAACGTCGCACAATATATCTTTTACGACATTGAATATTAAATAAACAGATGATTCGTTATACGTCTGGATATGCACTCAATAGGGGGATATATCTCCAATTATCGTTTACGGTTACTATACAGTCATACTTTTCTAACACGACATGCACTCTCAACGTATGACTGCCAGTGTACTTTTTGACGGCCGGTGGGGTCCCTGTAGTAAGCCGTGGATTGTAACATTCTTCACAACAATCCGACTATCGGCTTCTGCCAATACTATTTGACTTTTCTTAAAATTGATTTGACTTTTATGTTTTTCCACAGTCTGCGTATACTTTTCACGAATTATTTCCAGTACACTCTTCCTCCCCTTGCTTCCCCTACTTTTACCCTACTATTTGCATTTTGGTTAATTTGATATTTTGATATAGTTTTTTTACAAGACGCTCATTTTATAAAATATAGAACAAAAATAGAACTAACGAGAGGAAGGAGGAGGGAGGCGTTCCACCTACTTATTGATAGTACGCTTTGCCTGAAACGCGAACATCGATATATCGAGGACTTACCTTTTTGCTATCTAGATATGCTATTGCCCGTTGCATATCTTCAATCTGCTCCCCTACCGGCCGATCAAGCGATAATTTTGCGGGATAGCTATGCCCTGCAATCTTTAGCTCAACCTGACGCGTCGTACCTGCTGGTATGACTGCTTGTTCGACTGTCATACTATAGTCGTGAGCGATCACCACAGCGCGGCCAACGAAGCCGAGGAAACGGCTGCTCGCCACAGCGGTACCAACAGTCTGCGGCACGCCACTTTGGTCAGAGATTTTAACAGCTGGCTGATCAAAATAATTCAGCTGAAACGCAATGCCTTTATCGTCCACATAGTATTGTGTCGCGCCAATTAACCAGCCAGCCACTGGTTTTCTGAGGTTGATATCAAACTGGCTGGTTGCAAAACCAGCAGCACCAGCAGCATGGAGCGACGCAACTTCAGGTGCTACCTTGCCGACATACTCATTGAGCTGGCTTTCATTGAGTAACGGTCGCAGTCGTTCGATCGGATGGATTGAAAAATAATCATCCAGTGCTTTTTTGTATCGATCTTGTTGCAATACGACGCTACTATCGACAGGAGTCACTTGAATGCCAGCAGTGAACTCGTACAGAAGCCACGTGAGAAATATGATGGCTAGAAGTGTCATCGTGAAAATACTGCCAAGGCGCCGACGATGAGCAACGAGATGGTGCACATGTGCCCGGGGGGATCGCAGATCACCGCTCAGTTCGGTTGCGCTGCTTACCGACGAAGACAAGCTACCCGTTAATGTGCGATTGCGCTTAAACAACGCTCGGCCAGCTGCAGACTGACGTGTTTCTTCCGCTATTCGCTCGTCACTGAGTTGTCGACGACGCGGAAGTTCGGCTTTTCGCTTTTTCCACCGTACCATAGAGACTATCTTCGCTTTCTACTCGCTCGGATAATCATAGCAGCCACATCGCGTGCCGCATGCGGCCGGGCTTGTTTGTGTAGATTCGTCGCTAATCTTTTACGCAGCGTATCGTCTTTGAGTACTTTATGCACCGCAGCGACAAGTGTTGTATCGTCAGGATCTTCAAATCTATCCTCATCGAACAGTAACACTGCCTGAGCATCGGCAAATACCTTGGCGTGTTTGATTTGCCACACCATTTGTTTGCCCGGTACCAAAATCGTTGGTACGCCAATTGCTGCAAGTTCAAGCAAAAACGTCGCACCAGCCCGTGAAATAACAACATCTGCTGCCCCTAAAAGCTCGGGCATTCCATGGGAAATAAAAGCTTTCAGTTGGAATCGTTTGTCGTTCTGAGGAGTCAAGCTGTACAGCTCGTCATACTGTGCCGTGCCCGACACCAAAACAACATTCGTCACATCAAGTAATTTATTCAGATGAAAGGCGATTGCGTTATTTAACTTCTTTGAACCCAGACCTCCCCCAACACAGACGAGCAGTGGACGATTTGGATCAAAGCCCATGCGCTTTTTGATTTGTCGGCGCTCCTCACCACTCAGAGGCACGTAGTCGCTACTAATTGGTACTCCTACATACGCAGATTTGGACACTGGATAGTTATAGTTTTCGAGCGGCACTCCTGTTGCGATACGTTTGGCAACGGGTGCAAGGAGGCGGTTCGTTAAGCCAGGATGGGCATCACTATCATGAATAACTAAAGGGATTCGGAGCAGCCATGCCGCCCAACCTACTGGTAAACACACATAGCCACCTTTGGCAAAAACAACATCAGGCCGCCACAGGATGAGCCGCAAGAGGCTCTGCACTACTCCGCCGAGCACTAAAAACGCATCCCGAATATTTGGGAATACAACCGAAGGAATTGTGAGGTGTTGCAATGCGGTAAGGTGGCTATAGCGACGAAACTTGCCCGATAAGACTGTCTGGACTGGGATTGTCGGGTCGTATTCTTCTAGGATACTTTTTGCCTGCGCCGCAAAGTGACGATCGCACCAAAACCGCACCTCAACGTCTTTACGCTGTTTTTGAAGTTCAGCTAATACCGCGACGACTGGTGTGACGTGCCCGCCAGATCCCCCGCCTACCGTCAGGACTTTCATACTCATTACCCTTTAGTTTACTACCAAATGCTGTATAACGCGACAGTTGAAAACTCAGTCCGAGCGCTGCAGCGATGAACACCATACTCGTACCGCCAAAACTGAGGAGTGGCAGCGTAATACCAGTGAGCGGAATAATGCCAATCATCGCTCCAACGTTCAAAATAACATGCGCACCTAGCCAGCCAAACACACCTGCAACGATTAACTTTAATCTGATATCGACCAGATGATCCGCTACTTTGAGCAATCGCAGTAGTAATGCCGTAAACAGCGCGAGGATCGCCACTAGTCCCACAAACCCGAACGTTTCGCCCATAATCGCAAACACCGAGTCATTGATTGCTTCAGGCAAATACCCTGTCGCCTGGACACTGTTGCCAATACCGACACCCGTTAGACCACCCGACCCGATAGCGATTTTAGCGTGCGCAATGTGGTAAGCACCGGCATCATCCACACTTCCGCTGTCCCCTGAAAAGAATGTCGCAACGCGCTCGAGGCGGTGTGGTGCGATCAAAATAAACAATATGCCGACAACAAACATCAATGCACCCAGTGCCAGCCAAATCCGGAGTTTTACTCCCGCCATTAGCAACATTGCAGCCAAAATCAATGCTAATGCGATACCGGTACCCATATCTTTTTGAATGACAATAATGAATACTAATGCAACGCCAACAACGATGCCAAATGGAATGAGCGTTTGCGATCGATCGTTGATCAACCCCTGCTGAGCGCGTGTCCCCAAAAAACCGGCAGCAAAGAGCAACAAGCCAAATTTTAAGAACTCAGCCGGCTGCAAACTACCCAGTGGCCCGAGGTTAAACCATCGGCAGGCACCTAAGGAACACTGGGCAATTGCGTCGACATGCACGACGTTGCCAAACAAAAACAATATGACACAGGCAATGAATCCGCCCGCCAGTATTTTACCCGCATGTTTTTGCAAGAGTTGATACGGCAACATTGCGGCAACCGCAAATGCGACCAGTGCCAAAAACAGGCTGATCGTTTGTTTGATGAAGAAATATGTTGATCCGTAGTAATCGGTACCGTAGGCATTGTTAAGCACATTCGCCCGCTGTGGACCGATTGCATACATAATAATGAGGCCCAGGAGCATCAGAAGGCCCATATACAGGGCGATTTGATAATCCGGCTTGTGTCGGCGAACAACCGAAATGGCACTATTTCTTGCCTCGGATACTCGACGACGTGCGGACTGCATTACACATGACCCCCAGTCAGTGCGACCAAAATGCCAGCAAACGCAGCAACAGCAGCAATTACCCAAAAGCGCATTGTGACTTTTGTTTCAGGCCAACCAATCGCTTCGAGGTGGTGATGTACTGGTGCAGAAAGGAAAATCTTGTGTTTGAAAAGGCGCTTGCTCACAATCTGCAGCAAGCTGGAACCCGCTTCCATTACAAATACGATACCTACGACCGGCAGGAGGAAGAACGAGTTGGTAAGCATTGCAACAACACCCAAACTGGTTCCCAGTGCAAAACTCCCCACATCCCCCATGAAAAATCGTGCCGGATAGATATTAAACCACAGATATGCTAACAAGCTGCCGAGGACGGTAAAGCAAAATCCAGCGAGGATAAATTGCCCCTGCAACATCGCAATGACACCAAACGCCCCATATGCAATTGATAGGAGTCCGCCGGCAAGTCCATCGAGTCCATCGCTAATATTGACTGCATTACCTGTTGCCACGACCGCAAACGCAAAGAGCGGGATCATCAACCAACCTAATGCTATATCGCCAACATATGGCAAGTGAACCACATCATACCCCAGTTTGACGCTAAAATACCACCCAAGTGCAAGACCAAGCGCAGTAATCATCAGAAATTTCACACTCGAACGAAGTCCGGCAACTCCCCCACCCTGTCCACGAATATTAATAATATCGTCCAGCAGTCCGACAGCCCCACCCCCAACCAAAGCGGCTAATGGGAGATACGTCTGTGCGCGATCAAGGTTGAACAGTAAAGTCACGACGGTAATCGCTATTACAGCGATGATACCAGCCATCGTTGGGATATTTCGCTTAAATTTTTTCTCATGTAGTTTCGTAAATACGAGCAACTTCTCGCCTGTCGTACTGGTTACTCGCTGTTTTTTCCAAAATTTGTAGCGATATGCCAGCGTAGTATACACAGGAGTAAGCAACATTGCCAAAATAAATGCCGCCCCAGAAAGTAGCAATGTTACCGTCAGTTCATCTGTCAATCTGTCTATCGTCAGTACCATGTACAATTAACCCCTCGGTTGTAGTTTAAGATAATCAATCATCCAGTTAGAAATATCGGTAAAAATCGGCATTGCATCTTTATTTCCTTGCAAGTTCAATCCTTTGCCAGATACCTCCACCATTATGACATATCGAGGCGCAGAATCACCCCCATACCCGAGATATGTACCAATTGTTTGGTTGTCGACATATTTGCCGTTTTCAATTGTCTGCGAGGTACCGGTTTTACCACCAACATCATAACCTGGTTTATCATTTTTGGCGTAAAATGTTGCACGTGCTGTACGAACCATCTGGTGAAGTTTGGCCGAGCTTTCAGCCGAAATAACGCCACTTCTACTCGGTTTTGGCGATGCTGGCTTGAGTGTGCCGTTTGTATCGACGGTCCCAGCAACAACTGTCGGCGAGTAGTAAGTGCCGCCATTGATCAACGCGCCAAAGGCAGACGCCACTTGGATCATCGTCAGGTCCATACCCTGACCAAATGTCATGTTCGAATACCGCACCGCATTACCTTCTTGATCATCAGGCGAAATAATAATACCGGCTTGTTCACCCGCGAGCTCGATACCTGTCTTCTGACCAAAAGCGAAACGATTGTGAAAATAATCGTAAATCGTTCGACGCGCGTCAAGCGTGATATTCTTGCCATCCCCTAATCGCTGTGCGACCGTTACCATACCAGTATTCAGTGAATAATTAAGCGCTGTTTGCATGGTAATCGTCCCCGTTTGGCCTTTTGTTGCGTTATTGATCGTACGATCTTCAACTTTGATCGAATCGGTATTCACATATGTTGAATCGGGTTGAATCGCCCCCCGGTCCAAACCGGTTGCAACAGTAAACGTTTTGATGTCTGACCCCGGTTCATACGGTTTTGTGATCACAGGGTTATTAAATGCGGCGGCGTCTTCAACCTTGGTATATTCGGCCGGTTTGTACGTTGGCAGGTTGGCCATTGCCATCACTTTACCACTCTGAGGGTCCATAACAACAACGCTCCCGTTTGTCGCATGCGAACGCTGCAGACCAGCCGCGAGTGCCTTTTCTGCGTATGCCTGAACATTTCGATCAATCGTCAAAGCGATGTTATCGCCGTTCTTGGCTGGTTTGTTGATGTTTTGATTGCCGATTGTCAATGGAACACCACTGATATCCGTGACCGATTTCAGTAGTCCATCATGACCCACCAGCCGATCGTTCAACGCTTCTTCGATGCCGTATTGGCCATTTCCCTCAGCATTGACGAATCCGAGCGTTTGCGCCGCCAACCCGCCCTCTGGGTACACGCGCTGCGTCATCTCCTGGAACCCAACACCTTTTAATTCTTCTTTTTTGATTAACTCTGCCTGTTGGCGTGTCAGTTTGGTGCCGATAATTTGATATCTGGTGTCTTTTTTGGCGATCAGTTTATCGATATTAGGGCGTAAATTACCACCAGCGACTCGACGCACAACGTCCATTACCTTTTCTGGATTGGTAACTGTTTGTGGATCAACAAACAGTGTATAAACAGTCTGGTTCATTACCAGTTGGACTGGCTGTTCACCGTCCATAGCATAGATAAGCCCCCGTTTTGCAGGGATTGTCAGCGGCTTCACCTGTTCAGCCGCTGCCTGCGCCACATAATCGTCGTGCTTGATAATCTGCAGATAGAACAAGCGGGCAACAAATATCGCCATCATAACAAGCAATAGCCCGCCCAGTATGAGCGAGCGGCTGCCTTTTTGGAATGATAGCTGCATGCGGTGCGCCTCCTATCGAACGTAGTCAGTTGCAGCTGGCGTTGTCATCGCTTTAGCTACATTTGAATTCTGGACGTTTTCAAGCGCCGTCAAGCGAGCATTTTCAACTTCCAGGTCACCCTTTTTCGTTGAGAGCTCAGCGATTTGACTATCGATTTTTTGTGCCTCATAGTCGTACCCAGTTGCACGTGTTGCCTGGGTTAGATAAACCAGTCCAAGCACTGTGATCATCAGTGCTATAAGAACTGTATGAGCAACAGGACCCAGTTTAACGCTGGAAACGAATGCGACGGTGTTTTGGTTCCGATTCCAGTTCGCCTGGCGTCGGGACGAGTAGAATTGTGAGGTTGTTTGGTATGACATGTGGTGGTTTCTCTGTTTATTTTTTGTGCGTACAAGCTTGCGCGGCGGATTCTCTGCATCATAGCATCGGCCGCGTAAGCCGGCGAATCATTTAATTCGCCTACTTACGGTCGCTTTCTACTTTACGCGGACGGTAATTTTCGCATCGACTGATTCGTTGCGAACAGGAATGTGAATTGGCATGTGGTGAGTGCCCCTTCCTTTTGTTTTTGTTTTAAATTTTCACTGCGGCGCGTAACTTGGCGCTACGTGCACGCGGATTGTGAACATCATAGGTTGCTCCATCGAGCGGTTTTTTCGTCAGAATCTGTAGTTCGGCTTCGAATCCTGCAGCTTTCTGTTCGGCAAAATACCGTTTGACTAACCGATCTTCCAGACTGTGGAAGCTGATTATCCCCACTCTTCCACCCTTTTTTAAAAGTTTTGGTAAGAGCGGCAGGATAGATTCAACCTGTTGCAGTTCCTGGTTGACCGCAATGCGGAGCGCTTGAAATGTGCGTGTGGCTGGATGGATTTTGCCCCATTTACCACGAACTTCGTGCGCGATCAGATCTGCGAGTTCTCCTGTCGTTTTGAGTGGTCGGGCTTTCACGATTGCTGCTGCAATACGTTTGGCCTGGCTTGGCGATTCCTCGCCGTATTCCCGGATAATACGCACTAGTTCATCCGCCTTTGCGGTATTTACTAGTTTTTCTGCCGACAATTCTTGTCGGCGATCCATGCGCATGTCCAGTGGACCGCTGTTTTTGAAAGAAAACCCTCGTTCACTCTGATCGAGCTGTGGTGACGACACCCCCAAATCGATCATAACGATATCAAACGTTTTACCCTGCTCTATCAGCTCCGTAGCGGCGCTGACAAAGTCAGTGTGTAATAGCTTGACGCCATTGTCGGCAAACCGAGACAATTTGCCAATGGCATATTCGTCACGGTCGACTAACGTAGCACTCGTCTGCACTTCCGTTTTTGCCAGAAATGCTTCTGCGTGGCCGCCATAACCAGCTGTTAGGTCGAGATAACTCTCGCCCTTTTGCGGTTTTAGCAGTTCAAGCGTCGCATCCAGTAAAACGGGGATGTGCAGATCATGTGGTGGATGTGCTTTTATACTCATTCCCTATCATCATACCATTTGGCTGACGAAAGAGTTATCGAGATCACCTACCTGATAACAGCGCTATTTGTTTTTGTAGTGTGTTTGTTTTTGATTTATAAGTTATCGATGTCATGCGTTACTGTGTAACTCATAGGTGACATCGATTGAGAGACTTATGTGTTGTGAGGTGGAGTTTTTGGGAGGTGTGTGTTGAGGAAGGTGCGCCCGGTCTTTTTTCACTAAATTGTGGTTCCGGAATTTTTCCACGCACTGTTACCAGATAGCTGATCTCGAGAGTTTTCAAATTGTCAAAGAACTCGGCTCCTTAGAAATCAATCAGGTAAATCTGGTCGCATAACGCGCCAGTAGGCCCCTGCGCGGACTGCGACCAATTCACGGTCGATTCCGGCATAATCCAACAGATGCTGTTCGATGGTAACCCTCCCCTGCTTGAGATCAAGCGAGGCACTGGTTTTACCACGACGAAACCGGACGTTAATATCAGCAACTCGTTCATCGAGGATGCTTCCTGTTAGCTCTGGTTCTACCTCGTTGTCCCACGTATGCTGTGGGTACATATGAAGGTATGAGCCAAAGCCCCGGGTCAGGACCACACCGCTAGCGAATTCGTCGCGCAATTCGGATGGCATCGTCAAGCGACGTTTGTCATCGAGCTTGCGTTCAAAATAGTCTACGCTAGACACTTGGTTCCCTTCCAGAGGTGTTGAATTGATTGATTTTTAAGTGGTGGTTTTTGTGTTTTTGATTGCCACTGACCTTATGATACTACCCACTTTTACCCACTACAACCCCCATTTTTGACTTTTTGTATAAAAATGGCACTTTATCCACAAAACTGTGGATAAAGTGCCATACCATCTCTGTCAAATCAAAGGTGAGCGAGAGCGATGCCTTTAGGGGTGCCTCTTCTGGCGGATTCATTCCGCCAGAAATGTGGGAAGATAAACCCTCCCTATTATCTTACGAACAAGAAGGCGGCAACTTGCGCATCGTATGCACTTGTTACCTGAAGTGTTACCCAACCTACCAGAACAAACAGGTTAACTGTCAGTGATACAATCAAGATCGCCAACATTGTGTCCTGCCTGATTTGAGGCGCTACACTTACTGCTGTGACTTCGGTTTCGGTGGTTTTGTTTGTTTTATGTGCCATAATTCAACATTATCATACTGTTTATGTTTTGTCAATATTATTGTATGTAGTATGACTGACTAGAGTTCAGGCACAAGTTCGAGCAAGTTTTTGTACCGTGTGACATTTGCAGGCACCGTCCCCTGTTGTGGCAGCAATTCGTGTTCTGGATTAAGTACCCAATAACCGTGCGACGGTTCGGAAGGAAAATGATCGAAACTCACCGCTTTGTCGTCAATCATGACAATACTTTCAGCGCTGCCACCACCAAGTGCGTCTGGAATCCGAAAACTCTCATCGTGGCGCTGCCAACTGTGCACGAATTTACCCTTTTCTTTCTGTTCCGTAATGATATGCCGGACATGATTAAACCCAGCAGCCGTTAGTTTCAGTCGTTGCCACAAAGGGTTACCATAGGTCAAGATACCATAGCGTTTCCCATGCGCTGCGAGCCATTCTAGCAGCTCTGCTGCACCAGGCATCAAGTAGTTCAATGCACGAGATTCATGAATATAGCGCTTTTCCAAATCAGCCCACTCTTCGCCCCGGCCCTCATCATACAGGCGATCACGAACATACCCGGCCGTATCAAACGAGTCGCCCGTTCGTTGGACATCCTCCCTGGCTTTGACGATCTCGTTGCGCGAAATAGCATGGTACTGTTCAACGATTTCGAAAAATACTTCGTTCAACTTATCAGTATCAGCAAGCGTCCAATCAAAATCAACGATATAGAATTCGTTTTTAACGTGAGCTGACGTGGTCATACAGTTCGATTATAGCACTGGCTGCAGCCGCGGAGTCATGTCGTATCAATGTTCGGCTCGCAGCAATCGGATCCGCCGAATTGTACCCTTGCCAAACTGATCCGGCCAATAAGTTTGCACCCGCAGCAATATAGTGCGCATCATGCAGTTTGTTGCGATCGTATACAACACTTTTTTCACCAACCTTGGCGTATTTTTCTAGCAGCTCAGCGCTTGGTGTTTCGGTATTAAACAGCACTGCATCCAAGAATCGTCCACCCGCTAATCGCTCAATTTCGTCCGCAAAATCGCTAACATCAAACCCATCAGTTTGTCCTGGTTTGGTAACCAAGTTACATACATACATCTTGAATGCTTTGGTGTTGCGCAGTGCATCTCCAACGCCCGGCACTATCAATGCTGGTGCTAAACTACCATAGAGATTGCCCGGCGCCACAACGACAATATCTGCTGTCTCGATCGCGCGGAGCGCTCGTGGGTTTGCTGTCGCGACCGGGTCCAAGCGAAAGTCTGGTCGAGCGCCAGAGAAAGCTTGGTCTGCAATTTTAAACTCACCCCTTACTTCTTCACCATCTTTACCTGTCATGACAAGTGTCACGTTACTGAGTGTGATCGGCTCAACAACCCCTTTGACCCCTAGTACCTCACTTGCTAGTTCCACGCCAGCCGCAAAGTCGCCGGTCATTTTTTCAAGAGCTGTCAGAAAAAGATTGCCGAATGCGTGCCCCTTCAAACTACCCTCTTCAAATCGATAATTAAACAAATCACGGACTTTTGGTGAACTACTGAGCGCTACCAGGCACTGGCGCACATCACCAGGCGGTAAGGCACCGAGTTCATCACGCAGTACCCCAGTACTGCCGCCATCGTCTGCCATGTTCACAAGTGCCGCAATTTGCGATGTATGCTCTTTAAGTGCGGATAGTAGCGTAAAACTACCTGTCCCACCACCAATAACAGCAATTTTCAATTCTCTTCGTGCAAATGGTTCTTTCACGTTCTCCATTGTAGCACCAGACCAGCCTAATAATTGGTATAATAGTGCATCATGATAGGACTTTTACTGCGAACGGTGTGGCGCGGACTGATCTTTCTGCTGGGCGTTGCAGCGCTGCTCGTCATTGTTTCGATGTTATGGCCTGATTCTGGCAGTCGTATAGCGATTTTTATCGCCCTACTTCTTACCTACTGCCTAATGGCATATATTATCATCCCAGCGCTCTTCCGTCTGTACCATCTTCTTGTGAAACATGACCATATTCCCCTTTACGCAACCTATGGCGATGGCTGGGCCTCCGATCCAGTGAATATTGCGATCATTGCCCGTGATCGCAATCATTTGCGAAAAGCAATGCAGCAAGCCGGTTGGTACGAAGCTGATCCAGCAACACCCCTCAATAGCCTTCGCGAAGCGTGGTCGCTCCTCTTTAATCGGCCCTATCCAAATGCACCGGTCAGCACACTCTATCTGTTCAATCGTCGTCACGATATCGCATTTCAAATTCCATCCAATACCGCCATGAGTCCCCGCACAAGGCATCATGTGCGCTTTTGGCGCCTTGAACCGCCTGAGGCACATCGCCACGATCGTGGTCATTTTGAGTTCTGGAGTAGCAAACTACGTCATTTGCTACACCTGGAATACGAAATCTGGATTGGCGCTTCAACGTATGATTTCAAGCCTTTTGATATCCGTTGGCGCACCGGTAGTATCACTCACGGCGTTCGCCACAACGCCGATGAGGAGCGTGATTTTATTATCACCTCCCTTGAACAGACAAAATCGGTCAAAGTAATCCACGAAAGTGAACCTGGCGAACAATTCCGTTTTCGTGGCCAGTCATTCCGCACCATCTTTACAACAGACGGTAGTTTGAAGATCATTCAACTCAAATAATCTATGTAAGTAGTTCTGGATCAAGCTGTGAAAAAATATTTCGAAGATCAGCAACCGCCCCCGGAACTCCCATAAGAACCGTCGGTGATGTAAACGGTGCCTCTCCGCCCGCTAGCGTCTGAACAACCCCGCCCGCCTCACGTACAATCAGAAACGCAGCAGCATTATCCCACGGCTTCAGCCCATTATGATGGTAAGCGTCAAACCTCCCACACGCAATATTCGTCATGATTAATACGCCACTTCCATGAAGACTCAGCCATGGCATAATACCCGTCTTGTCATAGATCGCGTCTTGTCGGTCAAGGTTGCGACGCATTGCCTCGCCATTATAACTATTGCTTGTCGCAATGCTTGCGCCATCAAGTCCATCATAATCTTGACGCACCAAAATCGGCTCGCCATTCCGGAATGCACCTTTACCTAACTCGGCAGTAAACAGTTCGTTCTTGAATGGATCAAATACGACACCTTGAATAATTTTGCCGTTTTCAACATAACCAGCTGAAATTGCGGACTCTCGTAAATCCCGCTTGAAATTATATGTGCCATCTATCGGATCGAGAACAAATCCTGTGAAGTTTGGATCAAATAGTCGCTGATGCTCCTCTTCGGTATCTTCTTCGGATAGAACAACTGCATTTGGGTTTTCGCGTCGTAGTGCTTGTCGTAACATGTCCTGAGCTTTGATGTCAGCAACTGTCACAAAGTCTTTTTTGTTCGATTTGTCAGTATGTTCACGTTCTTCTGATTGCAAAATGTATGCGCCAGCCTCAAGTACGGCCGTACGCATCGACTCCATTCGTCGTTCCGCTGAGTTATCTGGGTTGTTGTATTGTTCCATTTTCCTATAATACTACTTCTTCACCAAAATGTTTTTGCAAGCGCATTTTGATACTGCCTTCGTGGCGGCCAAGTTTTTTACTCAGTTCTTTCACTGATAGACCATTTTGGAATTCTTGTTTTAAGACATCGTCGTCTGCTTTTTCCCATGGCATATAGGCTTTGGGGTATGTTTCGCGCATTTTGGCAATTTTTTCTTGCCAGCTTGCACTGCCTCCGGATTTCTTTTTGGGTTCTGGTTGCGATTTTCGTTTTGTTGCTTGATCTTTCAAATGAGCAAATCTCTTGGCATCAGCGGCAGCTCGTGCTTGCAACCGTTCATTTATTTCACGTGCGTCGTCACTCACTCGCAGTGCCATGCGGTTAATACCAACCAGGTATAAATTATCCAAGTTTTTTACGCGGCTCAGCGCGACATACCCCATGCCTTCGACAAATGCTTTTGTCAGATCAATTCGTGCTGCATCAAGTGTCATGCCTTGTGACTTATGTACCGTAATCGCCCACGCCAGTCGCAGCGGGATTTGTGTTATGCTGGCGCGTTTTTTGTCACCATCACGAAGCTCCCATGTTTCGGGCATCATCGTGACCGTTCGACCATTACGAAATTCAACAATCGGATAATTTGTCAGGACGTCAAAATCAATCACAGTTCCCAAACTACCATTTGCATATTTACGATCGGCCGCATTTTTAACTGCCATCACTAGTGCACCCTCACGCAGTCTTAGTTCCGCCGGTGCCAACACTGACCTTTGCAGTGACTCGACATAATTTGCCGCACCCGTCGTTGATTGTTGATACGCAACTTCATCGCCCTCGAGCGAACGCAGATGATCTTGATTGATCCGATCAACATCCACATTTGTCGTGTGGAGTTCGGTCAGATCACCATCTGGTAATTCTGTGTCTGCACGCGCCAGCAGTTGCTCTGCATGGTGTCGTCGCACATCACCGTCGCGGAGCGCATTTAAAATATCTAGTAATTTTTCGTCATCCTGACGATGCTGTTCCTGCAAATAACAAATGGTTGGGTCGAGTTCACGCCAGGCATTGCTGCGCACAACAAAACCACCCGCACGACCATCACCCCTATTAATTGGCGGCAACTGGAAGAAATCGCCCGACATAATTACCTGAATACCGCCAAATGGTTCGTCTGGTTTTTCGCGCACCAAGCGGCACGCCATGTCGACCATGTCCAAGCGGTAATCATGCAACATACTAATTTCGTCGATGATCAACACATCGGTTTTTTCAATAATATCGCGCCGCCCTTTGCTGACATGCTGTGCAAAATTCGGCGGTAATTCATCCAGCACACCAATGCCTGCCCAGGCGTGAATGGTTGTACCACCCAGATGAGTCGCGGCCAACCCAGTTGTTGCCGTCACTGACACATGCTTGCCATCTGCTTTCGATAACCGGATAAATTGATTCAACACAAATGTCTTACCCGCCCCTGCCGGCCCGGTTAACAGCACGCTCTCTCCCGACAGCATGATCTCGAGTGCTAACGCTTGATCCATTCCCTCAATTATAGCACCTTGCCAGGACTGAAGAGATTGCTTATGCTTAGTACATGATTCGTCATTTGCGCGGCTTTACGATCGTCGAGATACTCATTATTATTTCGGTGCTTGGCATACTGACAACGATTGGTATTATGTCGTGGAATGGCGTCACCACATGGTCACGCGAGCGTGCACGTGAACAGGATGTGCGCCAATGGGCCAGTACATTCAACCTGTATAAGAGCCGTTTTATTGTCTATCCCGACCTCCCAACCGCTGACGGCAACGGTGGCGCAAAGCGACTTTGCTTAGGTGATACCAGCTATTATGCGGCGTATAGTAATCGCTGCGGCCAATACCAAGTAAACGGCTCATCTCCAACCAAAACCACCGAGGCTGTCGATTCGACAACCATGATCAATAATGTCAAAAAGGTTGGTAATGTTCCTACCAATAGTGGACCCACGGTCAAAGATACATTCGTAGGACCGCTCGTGTACCTCTACCAAACCACAACCGGCAGTTCAGTTGCTGTTGACGCTTATTTCATCGATTTCTTCGAGACGGGCCCTTGTTCATCCATGAAAGGTTTTGGAGACGCGTTAAACTCATCTGACTCTGAGTACTCAAAGATCTATCCAGGAGTTAATGGTCTGGTAAGTGGATCAGGTCAGACAGTTTACGTTTGTTATCTCAAACAAAGCTTCACGTATACAAAGTCATAGACACAATCACTTAGAACCGTGGGCCTTCGGGCGGATCATCGTCTTTGACAACCGGTGGAAGTGTTTGGATTGGCTGTGTGGGCTGAACCGGTACCGCCGTCTGCACTTGCTGCTTCCTCCGTCGTCGTATGACAAAGAAAGCGACGACTACCACAACGATCAATAATGCCACTGTGCTACCCAAAATAACGGGCAGTAAATTCATCCGAT
>JALQVV010000116.1 GCA_023260255.1 Candidatus Saccharimonadia bacterium | reverse complement strand
GGATGGACTCGCGTTCGGATCCGCTCTCGGTCTTCATGGTGGCCACCATCATTCCCCAGCCGTTATACGGCAAGGGCTCGTAGGTATAGTCACCTTCCTCGTCTTTGATCACGTCGCCGCTCTTCGGCAGGAGCTTCACGTCGCCGCTGTTCAGCTCGTAGGGTATTTCACCGCTGAGCATCCGATTGAGCAGCTTGTGTACGAACGGCTTGTACGCCGCGTACAGCAGCTGCTGTCGTTCGTCGCTGATCACGTACTGAAACACCTCTTGGTTGCGCGGTGTGGTCGGGTCCATGTGCTCGTTGACCTTGGCGCAGACACCGTTGACGTGAATCTCGTAGTCCTCGCCATCCTTGTAGGCCGGATGGCCGCAGATGCTGGTCATTTCCGGCATCCCTGCATTGCTGCTCAGAACCGGCTGATTCGCCGTGCATCCGCTCAGGGTGATAGCGGCAGCAATTCCGGCGAGGGCAAAACGATTGAAGAGGCGCATGGCTCTTCCTTCCTGTAGTGGTGTGTTGTAGTGGACGGTTCTTGAGACTCTCCCAAAAGCAGAGAATCACTATTTTTATTTTAGCATAAATACTTTAAAAAGTCAATATACACCACCTCTATAAGCTGACTACTCATAAGGCCCATGAGTGAACGAACATGATAGAATGAGCCTACGATGACAGAGAGGCTAGAGAGCGAACCACCAACAAGCTCTGTACTGGAAGCAATTCAGGCACTAGAGCGATATGAACAGAATGCCAAAGAACAGATGGCTCAAATAACACATACCCCCGTGCGGTTAACGGGCCACATAATTCATTACCCACCTCTTTCGAGCAGTGAAACAACCACACCGGAGCCAGTGACTGTGGCATCGGTGGAGCCTGAGGGCATGGAGTTTTTGCCTAGTGATGAATATAGCGACTGGCAAGCTCAGGCAGCGTGCAAACCACAAGGCAAGACAAGTGTGTATGATGGGCGGGATATATTTTATGGCGGCCGCGATGATGAATATTTAGGAATAGCTGTACGTCATAAGCTCGAAAAAGAAGCCAAGAAGTTATGTGGAAAGTGTGCAGTAACGGCTGCTTGTTTGCAATATGCGCTTGATCATGACGAGCGATTTGGTATATGGGGCGGCTTGGGTGAAGCCGAGCGGAGGAAATTGCAGCGAAAATGAGGTATAATATAGGTACATCCCCGCGATACACACTGCCTCGGTAAGCGTCCCTCCGGTGGAATCATCATTCAATCGTCTTCGGATTTTGGTTAGAAACGGATCAAAAAACGGGCGAACAATTCATCAAACGTTTCTCAAACTAACTTTTGAGGATATTTATTGTGAATGATGAAATCTTTTTGAACGAACGAATTGATGTACTAGCAAAATTTGGTACGGGGCTAAACCCGTGTGTGCCACTGAAATTTCGCCGACCAAATGGACGTGAAATCGTGATTAGCGAAATCGGCCTGCGCCATCCGACCACGAAAGGTCGGCGTGCAGTACATGTGTTTGACGTAACTGATGGCGAGGCGGATTATCGGATTGAACTAGACAGCGAGCGCCTAACCTGGCACCTCACCCGGGAAGGTGATCGACTATGAATAGTCTTTATAATTCGACGCAGCCGCTGATCATGCACATTGATCTGAACAGTTGTTTTGCGACGGTGGAGCAGCAAGCGCGGGTGCGGCTGCGGGGGCGGCCGGTGGCAGTGGTAAACCGGCGGACCGACCAGACGATGATCGTAACAGCGAGCTATGAAGCAAAAGCAGCGGGAGTAAAACTAGGCATGAAACTGCGCGATGCGAAGATATTGTGTCCTGATTTGGTAGGTGTGGAGAGCGATCCGCCAAAGTACAGATATGTCTATCACAAGTTGCTCGACATCATGAACGATTATTCGGCAAAGGTGACGATGAAGAGCATCGACGAGGGTGTGATTGATTTTAGTGAAGCGCCAAAGGCAATTGTCGAGCGGGGACTAGAATCAATAGGAATGGAAATCAAACAGCGACTGCTAACCGAGATCGGCTGTTGGATGCGCTGCAATGTGGGCATTGCACCCAATCGTTTCCTTGCCAAAACGGCGGCAGGACTACACAAACCAGATGGGTTGGATATTATTACCGCTGATAATCTGCGTGAGGTGCTGGGCACGCTCAAACTGACCGATTTGACGGGTATTGCCGATCGCAATGCACACCGGCTAGAGAGCGTGGGTATTTATACGCCGCTGCAGTTTTTGGATACACCCGCAGACGTACTGCACGGTAGTGTGTTTAAAAGCATCAACGGTGAGCAGTGGCACCAGCGCCTGCGGGGCTGGGAGGTTGATGACGTCGAGACAATGGTCAAGCGCGTTGGCCGGCAGTATGTGCTTGATCGCTTTGATTTAACTTTTGACGAAATTCTGGATCGGCTGCACCACCTATGTGAATCGGTTGGTTGGCGAATGCGCAAACAAGGGCTGTCCGCACGTGGCATTTATGTAGGGACGCGAACGTTTGGCATGGAAGGCGATCGACGGCGCAGTTATTGGCACGCGACCCATGTAGCCGTGAGTCCGTTTTTTACCGATGAAACAATCTATAGCCTGGCACGGCAGTTGTTTATCAACGCGCCGCCGAACATTCGCGATATCAATGTGCATTGCTATTTGCTGCAGCAGGATGAACCCTCGCAAATCAGTCTGTTTGCTGACCAGATTGCCCGTGAACGAGCGGTGACGAATGCTATCGACGAGCTCAATGATCGTTATGGTGAGCATACGGTTCACGCGGCCAGTACGCTAACCACGGGGCCATTCGTCAAAACGAAGGTGCCATTTGGCAGTACACGATATTTGTGAAAGTGGGGGTGGTAGTATAATAACCTTATGAAAAACACGAGCGGTTTCACTATTGTTGAGCTTCTCGTGGTTATTATTGTTATTGGAATTTTGAGTGCTATTGTCGTTGTCGCGTATAACGGTGTGCAAAAGAATGCGCAAAATACGGCACTTTTAAGCGGTATGGATGCACTGGAAAAAGGACTAAAATTATATGCCGCGGAGCAGGGGGCGTATCCTCGACCGACAGACATACCCGGGCAGTCGGGTGGTGGAAATGGCTGGTTTTCGTATGCATGTATCCAACCGACATCGGGAGGCTGGCCAGTGCAGGACGGACTTGGTGCTTCGGATTGTTTTTCGAGTAATGGGGTACAGGCGAATTATGTTGGGTATAGTTCGGTAGTTATACAAGCAATAAAATCAAAGGTGAATCCCATACCAGACACGAGGTCTCTTACAGCGAGTTTTTCTACTTCTGGCGTAACGATTGCTTCACGAGGGATCCTCTATCAATATCAAGGAGATCCAGACCCTTTCTATCCACAAGGCCAAGCATCATTGCTGTATGTTATTCAGAATGATCAGAAATGCGGGCGCGGCGACAAGACGAGCATCGCGAACGTAACGATGTGCAATATCACACTCAAATAGTTATAGTAATACTATGAGAAAAGGACCTATCACACTGATGGCAACTGTCGGTATGTTCGTGGGTGGATCGATGCCATTGTTGTTTGGCGACGGTGATTTTGATGGGTGGAGTATCCTGGGCGGACTTGTCGGTGGTTTTGTCGGTATTTGGCTAGGCGTGAAGATAGTAAAAAGGTACGGATAGAGTGCGATACATCGTTGCAGTCAGCGGCGGGGTGGACTCAGTGGTGTTGCTTGATATGGTGGCAAAAAAATACGCAGCTGATCAGTTAGTTGTTGCTCACTTTGACCACGGTATTCGCGAAACATCGGCAGATGATGCGAAGTTTGTGCAACGACTTGCAGCAAAATATAAATTACCGTTCGAAACAGAGCGTGAAGAATTGGGCGCGGACGCGAGTGAAGAGTTGGCACGCCATCATCGATACGCGTTTTTGCGGGCAGTGGCAAAAAAGCATAATGCCAAAATTATGACGGCGCACCATGCTGATGATATGGTTGAAACCATTGCCATCAACCTGACGCGTGGCACCGGCTGGCGAGGACTAGCAGTGTTGGATAGTCCCGATGTGGAACGGCCATTGCTACATAAACGCAAAGCCGAACTGATTGCTTATGCCAATACGCACAATCTAAAATGGCGCGAAGATGCAACAAACGCAGACACGAAATACCTGCGCAATGATATTCGGAAAAAGTTGGGCGCAATTGATAATCAGACAGTCGAACTGTTGGGACTGTATCACGATAGGCAGCGCGCACTAAAACGTATGATCGATGCCGATACGACAGAACTGATTGGTAGTAGTCCGTATTCACGTTATTTTTTTGGGAATGTGCCAGATATTGTGGCTATTGAGTTACTGCGCGCAATGTTTATACAAGAAACAGGTACCAGTCCAACGATTTTGCAGCGTCGGCTCGTGCTGCATGCACTCAAGACTGCAAAACCTGGCAAACGACTTGCTGTAATAAAAGGTGTCAGTCTGCGTTTTACCAAGACAACGTTTGTTGTCGAGCGGACTTCGGAGGTGCTACTATAGTAATAGTGGGAAAAACTTGACGAAGCGCTGAACGAAAGGAATTGATACTGATATTATGGCAACAAAAAACACGCCCCCAAAAAACAAGCTCTCCAACTGGGCACGGTTAGGGTTGTTCTGGGCGATAATCATCATGGCTGTGCTAACGGTCTTTGCGATCGTAGCACCACATGAACAGCTAAAGGAAGTTTCGATCAACCAAGTGATCGAACGTGCCAACAAGGGCGAGATTAGCAAGATCGAAATCCAGGGTAATGACATTAAGATCACGCCCAAGGGTGAGGATCGGCCGACCGAGCACTCTATGAAAGAAGCTGGCAGCAGCATTTTTGAGCAAGGGTTGAAACAATCAAGCGGTACCGATGTGAGCGTGATCCCGCCATCCACAACTGGCGAGACACTGTGGAACTTGGCGATTATCATCATTCCGGTGGTACTGATCGCGGCGTTTTTCATGTTTATGATGCGTCAGGCGCAGGGGCAAAACAATCAAGCGCTTGGATTTGGTAAATCAAAAGCTCGTCTATATGGTATCGATAAAGAAAAGGTAACTTTTGAAGATATTGCCGGTAACGACAGCGCCAAACAAGATCTCGAAGAAGTCGTTGATTTCCTGAAACACCCCAAAAAATATCAAGAAGTTGGGGCGAAGATTCCAAAAGGTGTGCTGTTAGTTGGTAGTCCTGGTACGGGTAAAACCATGCTGGCGCGTGCGGTTGCCGGCGAAGCAAATGTACCGTTTTTCAGTATTTCCGGTTCTGAATTTGTGGAAATGTTCGTCGGTGTCGGTGCGAGCCGCGTGCGTGATTTGTTTGAAAAAGCCAAGAAGAATAGTCCATGCATCATATTTATTGACGAAATCGATGCCGTAGGACGCCGGCGTGGTTCCGGTATGGGTGGTGGTCATGACGAGCGTGAGCAAA
>JALQVV010000052.1 GCA_023260255.1 Candidatus Saccharimonadia bacterium | reverse complement strand
ATGATCAAACCAAAGTTTATGACGTCACTGAAGTCAAAGATCCATCCAAATTCGAAGTTCTAACTCAGCGAACAGACATTACTCAAAAGAGGGCTAATGCTGGAGTTGAATTGGAGAGTCAAGAGGTTATTGACACGATATCACGTTTGACTGACCAAAGAGGCCAGAGCTGTGGCTGGCTCCCAGGCTGGCCGTAAAATCGGGCGTGAGAGTCTCGATGGACATGGCGTGCCCAGCCGAGAGCGTGGTGTAGATGATGTACCTGCCGGAGGCGCTGTTACTTCTTCTAGCTGTTGTTCAAGCTCTTGTTCACCCTCATCAGTAGGCTCTTCGGCGACTTGTGGTTGATCGGCAGCAGATTCTGACTTGCGTTCTGATCGTTTAATCACCAGTTCATTGCTAGGTTCCGGCGCTTTCCCCTCTTCTGGAGTTTTTGAGCTATCCGATTCTTTAGGTTTGTTGCCAACAACTCGCCCGGGTCCAATATCATGTGCTTCTTCCAGCTTGGCAGCGATCAATTGCTGGTTGGCGCCGGCCGCCATCAGTTGGGCCGCCATGGTCATCACACGTGAACTCGTGTGATCGTTGCTAAACCGCTCGGTCGCAGACACAATACCGGTCAAAAATGCGCTGGAAATTTGCTGGTCGAGCAGTGGTTTGTCGGTTTTTAATCCGTCCGTCAGGCTGACCATCATTTCTGACAAGCTACTTGCTGCCCCGTCATGCCAATCAACACTGCCCAGGTTGCTCGTATCGCTACCGGCAGTGATCGTCATAACTGCTGCATCATGCAAGATCTTGCCATGTGCAGCCAGTGCTTTGTCCAGGTGATCTTGATCTTTGACGCCAATCGCAATCACTAGTTCCACGTTGTAATCACCCTGGCTGAAATCAAGATCATCCTTCGTCAGCGTCGTGCGGTACGGCGTAATAAAGATTTTGACAACATCGCCGTCGACTTTGTAGCGTAAATGATCTGCTTTTTCTTTATCCAGCGCAATGATGAAATCGCGCAGACTATCAGCTGTGTTCTCAAAGGTTTTGTCTGGCTCAAGGAAATTAATCGCAGGTGGAATAGCACCACTAAACACCGCTGTCGCCCGTTTATCCATGTTGTTAAGCAGAATTGTCAGACCCAAAGCGGCCGATAGTTCATCGACTGAGGGATCGGTGCTGACAGTCACCAAAATATTGCTGTTGTTTTTGATGCTGTCGACAATCTGTTGTCTGGCGTTATCCATGGTGTTTTTCAGTATTGTTTGTTTATTTGAGGTAGTTTGGTGTCACTATACCATGAGCAGTATATTGTCGTCAACAGTTCTTTCCCCCGCCTCTACCTCTTTACAAACTGTTATTTTTGGTCTATAATTTCACCTTGATTGTAAAAACAACTTATAAGAGGTAACAAAACTCCCATGCCAATCATCAAATCAGCTATCAAACGAATGAAACAGACGATCGTTCGCCGCGAGCGCAACGTCGGTATCAAAAAAGATATCAAATCAGCAACCAAAGCATTTGCTGCAAAACCAAGTGCTACTACCCTGTCAAAGGCACAAAGCGAACTGGACAAGGCTGTTAAAAAAGGTCTGATCAAGAAAAACACCGCTGCCCGCCGCAAAGCCAACCTGGCAAAGGCTGCAAAAGCCGCTGGCGCAAAGCCAGCTGCCGCAGCAAAGAAGACCACTGCAAAACCAGCAGTAAAGAAAACAACTGCAAAAGCAGCCCCAGCCAAAAAACCTGCGGCCAAAAAGCCTGCAGCGAAAAAAGCAAGCAAATAATCACTCGACAACTTTATAAAAACAGCCTCGCTACAACGAGGCTGTTTTTATAAGTGCCTTTTCGATCAATAGCCACGGGTCGGCGCCGGTTGATTTCATAGCTGTGTCAGCTTCGGCAAAAATAATGACGATTTTTTTGGTTCCCGTTCGCCCAAGCCTTTTTGCATGAGGTGCTAATTTACCAAGTGCATATGGATGTGCGCCAATATCACGAGCAACATCACTGCTCGGTTTGTCGGCCACAGCCAATGCCGCTAGTTGGAATACTTGCCCAGATAACAGGCCAAACGTCATATAGGGGTCCTGTGCGCGTTGCAACGTCTTGATCATAGCTACGACTTTGTGTGTATCGCCACGGAGCGCGCTATCCAGGAGATTAAACACGTTCTCGGTAGGAGATGCTTCGACGATGTTCTCGATGAGTTCGGGCGTGACATTGCCGAGCACTGCTACTTTTTCAATAGCGTGTAGCAACTGCCATTGATCTAGCCCGACACGCGCCACCAGTGTCTGTGCACTTTTTTTGTCCAGTGCCACACCCTGGCGCTTTGCCTCATCAACAACCCATTTTTCGGCCAGTTGAATGTCTCGGTCACCCCATAAGCCAAATTCTTTCACATCGGCGTATTTTTTCAAATCTTTGTAAGTTTTGGTTCGCTTGTCTGGTTTTGGTTCGGCCAGCACCAAGTGAACATCACTATCCATCCGTTCCAACCAATCGGGCAATTTATCCCACAAGGATTTGTTTTCTGATAGTTCACGAATGATGACCAAGCGCTTGTCGGCAAACAATGTCCCTCCAAGCAGTAAATCGGGTAGCTGCGCGAGTTCCAAATCACTTCCGTCAAATTTTTCCGCTACACCATCAAATCCCGCCACGATCGCATCAAGCGCGCGCGTGATCTCGAATGAATTGTCTCCCGTGAGTACTGTTATCACTGTTACCAGTATACGCTACGAAGTTCGCGCCGTTACTTGCCAAACCCGATTTTTATCGTTGAATAGACTGGCTTAGCCGTGTTATTTGCTCTTACCGCACCGTAGTGTTGTTCACCGTCGCTAAGGCTCGCCCCACCATAATCGTCGCGCACGTCGTACCAGAAATAAAGCCCCGCCCAGCTATACGTCTTGAAAAGGTTCATTTGCTGCGAAGCAAGATTTGCCTGCTCCGTTTCGCTTAGACAAGGATACGTCGCACCAGCTACGCATGACGGCGCGCCAGTTTCGGTTACCCATATCTTTTTTGCCGCATCTCCATAATTTGACATAAATGATTGGACTGACGGGCTTGTACTTGCCATTTGTGACCAGCCGGAACATTTTTGGTTGGCCATCATTTTGGTAGCAGTTGGCTGGATGTACATGTACGAATGCCAACCAATGGCGTCAAAATAGCCTTTGGCACCATTTTTGTACATTTGTTCAAAATAATTTAACCCCGTAAAAGCAGTCGTGTTTTTGCCGCTATCCGCTACGCCGTTACAGTCTATGTCATTGTATCCCGCCTGTGGGCTAAGGCCCGCTGAAACGACAGTCATAGCCGTATCGGACGCCTTGACCGCTTGATACCCTGCCTTGAGCATTGCCGTATATTTCACAGGGTCTGGTGCCTGGTTGCCCCAAAACTGCGCCAAGTTGGGTTCGTTCCATAATTCGATTCCTACGGGAACAACTTTTGGTAGCGTTGGGTTTTCGGTCCAAAATGTTCCATTTTTGCCGTATCGCTGCATCACTTTCGCGACAAAATTCGCATAGTCAGCCGGATTTTGCGGCGGTGCCCAATGCCAGTTCGGTATGGAATCTTTTGCCACACCACTTGCCCAGCTTGGTGTCGTACCGACAAGCATGAGCAGCTTAAGGTTTTTCTTGGCAGCGGTCTCAACGACCGGATCCGTTTCTGACCACCAGTACACGCCTTGGCTCTGTTCGACGCTTGCCCACGATATGTTGTCGCGAATATAGCCGGCGCCACCGCTCGCAGCAAGACCCGCATATGTATCACGCTCAGACTGTGGTTGCTCTAGAATGTGCGTTGAATAGCCACCTCGAACCGGGTCGCAAACCCACAAAAAGCAGGCTGCCTGTGCCGTATTACCCTTAAAACCGGTCATAATATCCGGACCAAATGCAACGCCAAAAACAAGCACGAGCAAGCCGCACATAACGGGTACGAACCCTAATAGGTTTATTTTTCTCTTTGATTGGAATGACTGTAAAATGCGCATATTGTTAGTATAGCGGCATTTTCAGGTTTCTTATCAATATGCCTATGAATGGCAGCGAATCTATTCTGGAAGCTTTTGGCAGTGTGGACATATATGCGTCCCGCGGCCGGCAGCTTTAAATTTCACGATGGTTGTACCACAGCGCGGGCACGGTTTGCCCTCACGCCGAAATACGCGGGCAAAATCAATGTAACTCCCCTTTTTGCCCTCGGCATTCACATAATTGCGGTCGGTACTGCCGCCTTTTTCGATCGATAGGTTCATGACATCACGCAGTTCCTGGTACAGTTTTTCGAACTCTTTTTTCGTGATGCTCGCAACTGGACGCAGGGGGTGAATTTTGGCACCCCACAGCGATTCATCTGCGTAAATATTCCCCACCCCTGCAATAACCGTTTGGTCCAATAGCGCTGCTTTGATTGGCGAACGAGCACGGCGCGCGAAGCGACTCGCAAATTCATCTGCAGTAAATCCTGCCTCTAGTGGTTCCGGCCCAACCTTTTGCATAAAATCAATATTCGGCACTTCGATGGTCGGCATCAACCGTACCCAACCAAATTTGCGCTGATCGTTGAAATACAGGTGTGACCCATCAGCAAAGGTAAATGTCACTCGCGTCGAGCGGTCGGGTAATTTGCCAACCAATGAATCGTTCGGATGCCCCGCACCAAAACGTTGCATATTAGCGCCAGCACGAGTGCTACGTGCGAGCTTTAGGGGGTGGAGCGAAGGTTCTGGATTTACTTCAGAACCAAGCGGAGGGGTTGGCCCCTCCTTAATAAACACTAATTGTCCTGTCATTTTGAGGTGAATCACCAGTGTGTATTCACTCGACAGATCGATCAGCAGCACTTTCGCCCGGCGGCGGACATCAATTATTTTGGCGCCAATCAAAAACTTATTCACATCACCGCCAGCATTCGGAAAACTCTTGGGCGTGTCATGAACAACTTTTTTGACCTCGCGACCGATAATCAGCTCGTGTAGTCCACGGCGAACGGTTTCAACTTCGGGCAGTTCAGGCATGTGCTAACTCCTTTAATCTTGCAATAGTCTGGTGTGTGTCGTCATGATAAATCGCCTTCATACCGAGTTCTTCAGCAGCCGTACAATACCGCTGTTGGTCATCTACGAATATGCATTCTTCGGGCAGCACACCCAGTTTATTCGTGATTGCTTGGTATGCCGCTGGGTCGGGTTTGACCGCACCAATTTGGTACGACAGTACGATTTGGTCAAACAGACGTAACTGCGCCGGTTCGAACAATACGTCCAGCCAATTGTCCGCCGCATTGCTCAGCATGCCAATCTGAAAACGTGACTTTAGCTCATCGCGAATATACGTCAGTAAAATGGTGTTCGGTACCGATTTGCCGATACGATCGATCACCTCATCTTGTGTCAGCCCCGTCATACCACTGATTTCTTTGGTGAAAGCTTTGAATTCCATATAGCCCGCATTGACCGCCCTGTCGATATCCAGGGCATGCTGCATCTGCCGCTCATCGTGTGCAAAATATTCTTCGCGAATTTGCTTCCAGCCATCACTTGTCAGTACGCCGAAACAGTCGAAAATCACTGCCTTTATCACCTTACTAGTATAGCCGAGGCTCGCTTATCGAGAAAGATTGACGGCCGATGAAAGTGCCTTGAAACGTGGGATCTGCAGTTGGAACAGTTGACTTACTTGTTGCAAATTTGCCTTGAGTGACCCCAACGAACCTCGGCAGCTCGATGTCCATAGTCGCTGGATCGAATTACTTGCTTGTAGCACCTCAAATTCATATAAATACCCGGTCGCACAAATACCATCTGTGTTATTGGCATCTCCCGTCAGCGGTGTACCTTCCATTAGGTTAGCGCGACTCAGCGCATTGACGAATTGGGTGTAAGCCTGAACGTTGTTATCCAACTGCTCGTTGGCTACTTGCTGACCAAGATACCCTACATACGTGGTCATTGTCCGACTATCGGGGCTGACAGTAATCGCATAACTATGAAAGTTCTCATTCGCGACGATTGGTCCTCGCACGGCCATGCGTACACTGCGATCAGCCGTAGTGGCCTTGAGCGCTTGTTTACCAGTGTTAACCGGTGTTGGCGAAGGACTAGCATCGCCACCACCGCTAAATAATGCCCGTCCAAGTGAAACCAACGCCACGACAGCGACAATAATAACAATCAATACTAACGCGATAGGAATGATGCGCTGAAGTCCACTTCTTTCCATAGCATCATTTTACAATTTTTTAGCTAAAAAGTCAATTTTGCTTAATCACTTTTTCAAGGAAAATCCTACTGGCAAATACACCACGTTGTTCGGCTTTTGCACGGCGCGCATCTTCTATTGTCTCAGGTGAATACCCGAGCACATCATCAAGTGCACGCACAACCTCCTCGACATCCACGCGTTCGCCAAGTGAACCGTTTGAGTCGCGTAATTCTGTCGCCTCTTCAATGAGTTTGGTTAACAATTGATACCTATACTCTTCGTCGCCCAGCACACGTGTCACCGGTTCATGACCATCTGCTTCGATAATGGCAGGGATATTGTCACGAACAAGCTTGTTATGAACGACTTCACCCACTACAACTCACCCCAGTTTTTGCCCATACTCACATCAACCTTCAATTTCACTGGTAGATCGGGCGCAATTGATTCCATAGTTTCCTGCAGGATATCCATGATTTTTTCGGCGTTTTCTTTTGGTGCTTCGACTAAAACGCTGTCGTGGATCTGCAATATCTGGTCACCAAGGCCATCCAATTTTTCCTCGATTTTGATCATCGCTAGTTTCATCAAATCAGCTTCGGTACCCTGGATTGGCATGTTGGCCGCTTGACGGGCAGCTGCCTCACGCACCATGAAATTACTGCTATTGATATCGGGTGTTGGGCGGCGGCGGCCATAAAATGTTTCGACGTAGCCTTCGGTCCTGGCCATTTTTAGTGTGTCATCGATGTATTTGCGAATCGGCGCACGCAGTTCAAAATAGTGGTCAATGTATTTTTTGGCCTCGGCTAAACTCATACCAGTCGCAACCGACAGTCCATGCGGGCTCATGCCATACAGCACACCAAAGTTAATCACCTTGGCATCGCGGCGCTGGTTTTTGGTAACATCGTCCATCGGTATGCCGTATACCTGCGCAGCCGTTTTGGTGTGGATATCAACATCGCCGTTAAAATCGTTGATGAGTTCTGTATCACCCGCCAGTACCGCCGCTAGGCGCAGTTCGAACTGGCTATAGTCAGCACCAATAAGCACCTTGCCCTTTTCGGGTACAAACGCCTCGCGGATACGACGGCCAAGGTCACTGCGCACTGGGATGTTTTGCAAATTCGGATCAGCACTGCTCAGGCGCCCCGTCGCGGCAACATCTTGGTTAAAAGTCGTGTGGATCCGATCGTGTTCATCCGCCACCAATGGCAACGTATCGACATAGGTATTCTTCAACTTAGCTAGTTCGCGCGTGCGTTCAATGAGTTCAATAATCGGGTGTTGACCACGCAGTTTGTCGAGTGTTTTTTGGTCGGTACTATAGCCTGTCTTGCCTTTTTTGACCCCAGTTGTTGGCAGTTGCAATTTGGTAAACAGGACTTCAGACAATTGGCTTGGGCTACCAATATTAAACTCGTAACCGGCCATCGTATACATTTCTTGCTCGAGTTTTTTGTGTTCATCACCCAGCTCTTTACTCATTTTGGCCAGCAAATCTTTATCAACCTTGATGCCGCGATGCTCAACCAAAAATAGTGTGTAGATCAACGGAAAATCAAACTTGTGCGCGATTTCCGCCACGCGCGGCAACTCCTTAAAACTTTCACACTGCCAATCGTACACTTGCCACAGCGCCGCGATCTTTTCGACTTCCGTTTCTAATTGCCCACCGATCAATGAATTGAGACTACGATCACGACGCAGTGGATCAATCAAAAATGCCGCTTGGCGAACATCATGAATTTGTCCAAAATGCACATCTTCAATTCCGCGCGCAGCCAGGTCATGGTAAAACTGCTTTACATCATAAGCAACAACGGTTGCCATCTCCAGCGCTCGCCACACAGTTTTGTCGACTTCTTTGAGTGGCATTTTATATACGGTCGAGTGGTCGACTGATAGCCACAAATCATCCTCACTGAGGTTAATGACCGCGGTGCCATTCATCATCAATTGCTGTGGCCATGGTTTTTCGGCAATATCGGCCGTCGCTAGTTGGTTGACCGCCAGTGCGTGTGAAGCCGCTTCGTCTTGCATGTGTTTTGGCAAGCGTTTCGTCAATGAATGGAATTCAAACTTTTCCAAAATTGCCGCGACTTTTGATAGATCAGTATTGTGAATATCTGCTTCGTCCCAGTCCAATGTGACCGGCGCATCCGTCCAAATACGACCAACTTCTTTGCTGATATACGCCAGCTCTTTGCCCTCGCGCAGCTTATTGGCGACTGATGGTTTGATGTCATCAAGATGCTCATAGACACCATCGAGCGTTTTGAATTCCTGCAATAGCTGGATACCTGTTTTTTCACCAATACCTGGCACACCGGGCAAGTTGTCAGACGAATCGCCTTTTAGCGATTTCAGGTCCAAAAATTGTTCAACATCAATGCCATATTTATTTTCAAAGTAATCAACGTCGAATTCTTCGATGTTACTCAAACCATTTTTCAGCGCATAAACCTTGGTATTATGACCAATCAGCTGCAATGCGTCCAGATCGCTAGTGAGGAGGCATGTTTGAATACCCTTTTTCTCTGCCTGGAGTGCAAATGTACCCAAAATATCATCGGCCTCATAATCATCAACTTCGTAGAGTGGCCAGTGAAACGCCTCAAGCAGTTCCATCAACAGTGGGATCTGCTCGTAAAAATCTGGTGGCGCTGGCTTGCGACCCGCTTTGTATTCTGGGTAGATTTCACGGCGTTTTCGAATATTCGTCTTCTGCTTGTCCCACGCCACCGCAACATAATCTGGTTCCAGCTTTTTGATCAGCTCGATCGCCAAAGAAGCAAATCCGAACACACCACCCGTTGGCGTCCCATCTTTTAGGCTCAACCCTGGCATTGCATAATATCCGCGGTAAAAAACCGATTTTCCGTCGATGACAGCCAGACGTTTCATAGACCTAGTATAGCCTACTTCCCACTCTTATGGGATGAATGTATGAGGATACGCGTAGTAACTACAGCTCAGATTGTGCAGGCGTGCGAATCTTCGCAATTTTAGCAAGATATTTGTCGCGAATAAGGTAGGCTTTTTGGCTTTGGGCCTCTGTCCATCCATATAACACAACGTCTTCTTCATCGCCATCGAGCAATGTTTCTGCATCAAGAGCCGCCTGTAGCCCCTTCTTCCCTGCAACCTTAATAAGCATTTTTCGGCGAAGTGTAAATATATCTCTTTCATTATCGTCCACCTGAGGAGTTTTGTCTGCTTGCGGACGTCTCTTGCGCGTTTGCTTCGGTTGAGAGTCTGGAGTATCATCCAGTTTTTTCAAAGTATCAGCCTCTTCCTCTTGACCTTCTTCCGGAACAATTCCTTCAAGCTCCAAAAGAGTCTCGTTATTTCGCAGTTTTGCCAAGATCCTACGCTCCTTGCGCATTATATTGACCTGGTTGGTACCACGCAGTTCACCTAGCTCCCTCAATGATCTTTCAACTCCGTCACCAATGCCGAACCGCAAACTAACTAACTCGCGTTCCTCCGGAGAAAGTGACTTAAGAGCAGCCTGCACTACCTCGCTACGAATATTGAGGAGCGCGGCCTCTTCGGTGCTTTGTGCCGTTCTATCAACCAGATAGTCTGGATGAATTTCATCATCAAGGCTTTTTGAAACCTTCGAGAAGTCCAAGTAAAAAGGAATTGACTCTACTGACACTCCTGCCTCTTCGGCAAGTTGCTCATGCGTTGCGGTGGTTCCCAATTTCTCACGTGCCGCAAAGACTTTAGCGATATTATGCCTTGTACGCCCTGGCACTCGAATCGTGTCACCATAATTGCGTACTGCATCTGCCATCGCCCATCCAATTCTCATACTGACATATGCCGTGATGGGTACATTCTTTGATGAATCATAGGTATCAATTGCTTTAACAATTGCGATACTGCCCTCCTGCACCAAATCCGCATGATCAACACCACACCCTCTAAAGTGACGGGCTTTCATTTCTGCATATGGCAAACAAGCCTCAATCAATGTCTGGCGAGCGCGCTCCCCCGCTTTTACATCCGCACGGAGCTGCTTTATATAATCCGTCATAAGCATTGGATCGTCGTTGTCTAACTCTGCAAGCATCTCCCCAGCAAGTGAACCAAGCTGTACGGCCTGCATTAATGCACCTAGTTGTGCTTTTTCCGCATTTTCATATGTTTCACCACTATTCTCTTCGGGCACTACATCATCAGGTATACTACCAATCTCGTTTGGCTGGATCAGATCTGCCTCGATAGATTCTCTACGCTCTAAACTCTCAATACTCACAATGATCTCGCATTATTAATAAATAATTTGATATATTATAGCATATTTTAATTTATATTGCAATACATACACCTCTTTATTGACCCCTAATACAATTCCACGTAAAATAAAAGGACATGTCTGATACTTTTCATCTTGCGATAATCCCTGATGGTAACCGCCGTTGGGCGAAACAGCACGGACTTATAGGTTATAAAAAACTCTATGACAAGGGGTTTCAGGGCCTTTCGGATATTACCGAGACTGCTTTCGAAAATGGCGTCACTCATTTGTCACTTTGGGGTAGTTCGCACGCCAATCTCGCTGATCGTTCGTCGGAGTTTTTTAGCAGCATCGATCGCGCATTTCGCGACAATGTACAGAAGTTCACCAATCACCCAGCCATTGAAAAATATGATGTTCACATTGACATCATTGGCGAATGGCGCGACAGTCTGACACCAAAAACCATCGAAGTATTTGAGGATGCGATAGCTAAAACAGCCCATCGAACTGGTCGTATTCTGACAATCCTGATAGATTACAGCGGCACTCGTGAACGCACTGCAGCTGTTCATTCGATCCTGACCGATCCCCATGATGATTCAGTGCCAACAGATCAACTCCTCCGATCACGATCTTGGACCGGACACCTACCAGATCTGGACTTGATTATTCGCACCGGCGCCTGGACCGACCCACATAATAGTGCAGGATTTATGAGCCTCCTTAGTGATGAAGTACAGTATTCATTCCCTGAATTATTGTGGCCTGATTTCACACCAGAAATCCTGAATCAACAGATTGCCGATTTTCGTCGTCGCGAACGCCGCCATGGCAAATAAAACCTGCTACAATAATGTTCATGGTTGAGCGTCAAAACGCCAAAATTATCGCTTTTGTAGGACTGCCTGGTACAGGCAAATCTGCCGCGACCGCATATGTGACCGATCGTGGTATTCCAAAAGTAAGCTTTGGTGAAATTATCAAAAAGGCTATGGACGATGCTGGGTTGGAACACACCCAAGAAAACGAACGTGCTATCCGCGAAAAATTACGCCTTGCGCCCGAGGGTGACCAGGCACTTACTCAGGTTATTTCTGAGGTTCAGCATCTCATTGATGCAGGTCAACACCGCATTGTTATTGATGGACTCGGCAGTTGGGAGTCGTACAAACGCTTGCGACATGAATTCCCTGGCAGCCTGATCATCGTAGCATTTACTGCTCAGCGCCATATTCGTTTGCGTCGCCTTGCCGCCCGTACCGAAAACCCCCTGACCGAACAAATGGTTAACGAACGTGACTATGACGAAATCGAAACGCTCAACAAAGGTGGCGTTTTGGCGATGGCCGACTATATCTTCTCCGACAATGGCAGCCTGGAAATGTTACACGGACAAATCGATAATTTGCTGCGTACACTTGAATTCTAAAGTTCGAATTCTTTGATCAAATAGTCACGATAGGCATCGACCGATGGAAAATCGTTTTCGATGTGGATATCGGCAAGTTCTTTTACGGCAGCCATGTGCAAGGCACCTTGCGGCGCATCTGCGGGCGGATGCATCTCTCTCGCTTCATCAGCCTGAAATGCCTCAAAAGAAATATTATCCTCGTGACGACCCCTGTTTGCAGCTTGAATACGATCGTAGCGGACACGTTGGTCTGCATCGACCCACACAGCAATACCACCATAACTATGAATCGTCTTCACCTCTCCGGGGTGGCGCATATTTACCAGCGCTAGGCCTTTATACCCTTTTTGATCTTTTTCCTCGAGGTATTCTTTAATGGCTTTTGTGAACATAATGCCGTCATCGCCAGATTCGTTGCGCCACTTCTTGCTGAGTGTGGCCATGTTTTCGCGCGTGTGTGGTTTACCCTGGCGAGTTAGCTCGGCGCGCAGCAAGTCACTCACACTATGAAAATGATAGCCACAGCGCTCGGCAAGTAACCTACCCAGTTCATCCTTGCCGGCACCGTTCGATCCAGATATTCCAACAATCTCAGGAAGCTTCATACTAGCTCAAGTATTCGTGAAGTTTCTTGGCGTCTTTGTGCTTGCGCAGTTTGGCCAGTGCTTTGGCTTCTATTTGGCGAATACGTTCGCGAGTGACAGCGAATTCTTGGCCAACTTCTTCGAGCGTGTGCGATTTGCCATTTTCCAGGCCAAAACGCATTTTGATAATTTTCTGCTCACGGTCTGAGAGGGTTGATAGAACAGATTGGACTTGCTCTTTAAGCAATTGGTTCGTAGCTGATTCTTCGGGTGTGACCGTGTCTTCGTCTTCGATGAAATCCGCTAGAACGCTATCTTCATCCTCGCCATCACGGCCCACACCGGCATCAAGCGATGTAATGTCCTGCTTGATCTTGATGACGTATTCGACCTTTTCCGGCTCCATTTCGAGCTCTTTTGCAAGTTCCTCAATGGTTGGCTCACGGTTGAGTTCTTGGGTCATACGGCGCTGGGTGCGCAGCAGCTTGTTGATAGTTTCAACCATGTGCACCGGGATACGAATCGTACGGGCCTGGTCGGCAATCGCACGGGTAATTGCTTGGCGGATCCACCAAGTTGCGTAGGTACTAAACTTAAATCCTTTATCCGGGTCGAATTTTTCAACAGCACGCAGCAGACCGGTGTTGCCTTCTTGGATCAGGTCCAAAAAGTCGAGGCCACGACCACTGTAACGTTTGGCGATTGATACCACCAAGCGCATATTTGCTTCGGCCATTTTGTCCTTGGCTTTTTTGTCACCAGCGACCACTTTTTTGGCTAGTTCCAATTCCTCTTCGCTACTTAGCAGCGGAATTTTACCGATCTCGCGGAGATACAGTCGGACGCTGTCGTCGCTAATATCGTCAAAATATTGGTTGTTGTTCAGTGTTTCTTCATCGATTTCTTCCTCGTCAACGAGGTCATCAATCACTGGCTCCTCAATATCGGTGATATCAACAGGCATTACCTCATCAGCTGCTTCTTCGACAACCTGATCATCCCGTAGCTGTGCATCGTCGTTATCTGGCACTACTTTTCTCCTTTGATTAATTGACTTAATTGTTGCAACAGTTGATCTGCAAGGGCATCGTCACCGCGTTCCCGAGCTGCAGCTTCTTGT
Organism: Candidatus Saccharimonadia bacterium; assembly: GCA_023260255.1. Lineage (GTDB taxonomy): Bacteria > Patescibacteriota > Saccharimonadia > Saccharimonadales > Saccharimonadaceae > UBA2112. The sequence continues at coordinate 7,003 of JALQVV010000052.1, read as the reverse complement.
TGTAGTAGTTCTTCTTTTGTATCCGTTTTTTGGTAGTTTGCTTGTAATGATCGTAGTACTTCGGTGGCGGTCGCGACTCGATTATTCGCGTCCCATGCAACACCGTCTACGTCTGGGTGTAGTAATAACATTGTCACATACTTTTCGTATTGCTGCAACTGTCCGGGGATGTCTTCGACTGGTTTACCGATATGGGTTGCAATGTACTGCGCCACTGCCCGACGCTCATTGCCATGGAACACGGTTATATTAATGTCACGGAACAGATCTTGCACATGCACGTCGCCAAGTGCCGTCGCAAGCAGTGCGTCTTGATTACGGTCGGGTGTGAATGGCTCTGCTGGCGCGTTCGTTTCGGTAGCAGTTCGTATCTGCTTTTTTGGTATGTCTGTTGATCCTGGTTGGTCCAGTTTGCGGCGCAATGCTTCGCGGGTTGTGTCCGTCAGATCAGCGACAATCGTCAAATAATGATCTTGCTCCACAGGATCGTGCAGCGCACGAATTACCTCGAGCGCAGCAGTCGTAAAGTTTCGTTTGCCAGCAGCCGTCGACAAATTCTCGCGAGCAGCAAATTGTTTGATCACCCAGTCAACAACTGGCTCGGACGTATCAATTGCCCGCTGCCATAATGCCGGATCCTGTTGAATCAATTCATCTGGATCTTTGGCACTATCTGGCAGACTAACAATGCTCAGCTCGACCCCAACTGTCTGGGCGATAGGAATCGCCCGCTCGGTTGCAGCCAGTCCCGCTTTGTCGCCGTCGAATGCCAATTTAATATTCGGCGACAGCCGCGATAATGCCCGCAAGTGACTTTCGGTCAGTGCTGTCCCCGCTGTCGCTACAACCTGGGTGATCTCCGCCTGGTGGCTGCTCACGACATCCAAATTACCCTCAACAATTACCGCATAATCGGCCTTGCGAATCGCCTCTTTGGCCTGACTCAGCCCAAACACATGTCGGCTTTTGTCATATAACAATGTTTGCGGTGTATTAAGGTACTTTGGTGCACTGGGGTCATCCACTATAATCCGCCCCGTAAATCCGATTACCTGCCCTGTCCCGTCCATCAGTGGCACCATCATACGACCGCGGAATAGATCACCGCCAAACCGGTTCGTCAGGCCTGCAGCCTTTAACTCTTCCGCATTAAACCCTTTTTTAGCCAAAAAATCAGTCAGTGCACTCGGATTATCCGGGGCGTAACCAATCCGGAAGTCTTGGACAACTTTCTTGTTCAAACCCCGTTTTTTAAATACATACTCAACAGCATGCTGATTACTAAGCAGGCTTTTTTGATAATACGTGGCGGCCAGTTCGTGTGCCTCAAGTAATCGTTTTTTGCGCTTGGCGAGTTCTTGCGATCCACTGTTCTGGTATAGCGACAAATCTACTCCTGCACGGCGAGCTAGTAGTTCCAGTGCCTGGCGAAAATCCATACCCTCAACTTCCATTATGAAGCTGAAAATGTCACCGCCCTTGCCTGAACTAAAATCATGCCAAATATGTTTGTCTGGACTGACAAAAAAGCTTGGTGTTCGCTCACCCGAAAAAGGGCTCAGGCCCTTAAAATTTCGACCGGCGCGCTTTAACTGGACGTACTCACCAATCACGTCCTCGATATTCAGTCGCGCACGCACCTCCTCTTTTGCGTCTTGCATACCCCTAGTATACCTCTTGCGGAACTAGTCAGCGAAGCACAAGTGTTTTTAGCACTTGCTTTAGAGGGAGGAGGCCCTACGGTGAATTCACTTCACTGTAGGGTCGGAGGGGCTAGCCCCTCCTTGATAGTTATGGTTAAATAGTCTCGATGAATCCCAATCAACCGACGCCAAACCAACCACCAGTGCCCAATCCGACACCGGGGGGTTACACGCCACAACCTGGGCCTCAGCCGACCCCGCAACCGGCGACACCTCAACCCCCGTCGGCCTATGCTCCCGCTGCACCGCCGTCGGTATACGACCCTAATTACCTTGATTCAATTGCACCACCACCCGCACAGCAAAAATTCCTCAGCGGAACTTTTGGCAAGCTCTTTTGGGTGCTTATCGGACTATTCGTCCTGGCCGTCAGCCTGATCATCGCATTTAGCGGCGGCGACAATACGGCTGACCTGCAACAAGTCGCTGTTCGTTTGGATAATTTCTCCAAGACTGCCAAAACAGTCCAGAAAAATCTCAAAAGCAATAACCTCAGTGCAACGAATAGCAATTTCCAGATTTGGTTGACCGGCAATAAAGCTGCGGCCGAAGACTTATTGACCCAAGGCGGTGTCAAGAAGACTGACTACAGTAAAAGTATGGTTGCCAGCGAGAAAAAGCTCGCTGATGATCTGGATGCCAAATTCGAAGATGCACGCCTGAGCGCTCGGTTAAACCGTGTCTATGCCAGCACCATGGCATCTGAAACAGAAAAAATCATCAACCTGCTCAACACGATGAGCAAAAAGAGCAAATCCGCCAAAATCCGCGACTTCGCCAAAAATGCTGCAACCAACCTCAAATCGATCCAAGAATCATTCGACAAATTTGTCGACGACGGTAACTAAGCCGCAGTCAGCGTCGATTCCGCCCCTACCTTCACTTTGAGGCACTAAAAGCGAAGAGCAACCCGAGAAAAACGAGACGGAACCTCGTTTTTCTCGGCGTGGAACGGTGCCTCATGGTGAACGGTAGAGATGAAATCGACAATTGCAAAAGTTACGAGGCACTCACCAGCTCGTAACTATGCCGAGCGAGATCAAAAATCTCATCATCACTTAGCTGTCCGCTACAAATAATCGTATTCCAGTGCTTCTTATTCAGATGATACCCTGGTAGTACTGTTTCGTATTTTTCGCGCAGAAGTAATGCCAGTTTCGGGTCGCATTTCAAACTGACACGAAGTGGCTTGCTGCCCTCAGCAATAATCGCCATGATTTTTCCATCCGGTTTGTCACCATATTTATAAACAGCCGTTCCCTCGCCAAATGGATAATCCAACCAAACCTTCGGTAGCTGCAGTATAAAATCTTCGAGTTCTTTATGCGTCATATACGAACTTTGCCTAGATAATATTTCAGTTCCATAATACTACCACGAATATCCTCGAGCGCACGGTGGTTTTCGGGCTTGGCAAATTTTTTACCATATTTACCCTCAAACACCACTTTCCATGCACTGACATCCAGCATACGGTAATGCAACCTGGCGTTCAATCTGCTCCATTCATTTTCAATGAATTTACGGTCCTGATGTACCGAATTACCAGCCAGGAGGACCCTTGTATCAGGTTCAAAATGTTTGTCGATAAATTCCAACAGCTCATTTTCAACCACACGGCCGTTTTTTGCCAGGTCCGAATTGTTCTGGGCAATCAGCGCATCGCGCACTTCGGGAAATGTATCCCAAAACGTTGGTGCCGCCTTGATACGTTTAGCAAACAGATTCGGTCCAACCTTTTTGGCCGCTTCGTACGTTGCAATTTCTTTAAAATCCCAGTCCGTCGCAATCGCCGCAACTTCCAATATCCGGTCTTCAACTGGGTCTAGGCCTGTCATTTCGAGGTCCACCCACAAAAGTTTTGCATATTTTGTCATATTGTCTAGTATAACTTATCCCGGTACACTGAACATATGGCTGAACAACAGGTGAAATTTTACGGACCAAAGTGGTATCCATTTAATAATTTTGCTGCCTATGCGGTCACTGTTGAACATACAACTTACCCGACGAGCGAACACGCTTATCAGGCGACAAAATTCTTATCCCAGGCAACAGAAAATGCTGATTTGTTCCCTATTGCCGAAGCAATCCGCACAGCTCCATCACCAAACGAAGCCCTCCATATTGCCAGCGAATACAAAGATCTGCTTGATCATGACCAGTGGGATCGCATGAAAGTCCCGACAATGTTTTCGCTCTGCGAAAAGAAACTTTCGCAGCATGCAATTATTGGCTATTTGCTTCGTTCAACGGGCAAAGCAGAGATCGTCGAAAACTCACCCGTTGACAGCTATTGGGGTACTGGTCCGGATGGCAATGGCCTCAACTACCTGGGCCGAATTTGGATGAACCTGCGCAGTAAGCACTGGGAAGAGCTCCCCAAAGAAAGTCCCTACCCCAATCAATATCCCCCTATTTATTCGGATCGAATTTGAGACTCAGTGAATTGATGCAATAGCGTTGATCTGTCGGCGTGCCATAACCCTCGCCTTCGAACACATGGCCAAGGTGACTCCCACAGGTTGCACAAGCGACTTCGGTGCGGCTCATACCCAACGAATCATCTGGCGTCAACACCACCGTACCAGGAATTGCATCATAGAAACTCGGCCAACCGCAGTGCGCGTCGAATTTAGTACCGCTTTCAAACAACTTGGTACCACAGGCGCGGCAACTGTAGGTGCCAGGGTCGAACTTGCTGTCGTATTCGCCGCTAAAGGGTACTTCTGTCCCCTTTTCACGCAGCACATGATACTGTTCAGGCGTCAGTTCCTCGCGCCACTGCTCATCGGTTTTTTCTACTTTCATACTCCCATTATGGAACTATTGCTTGGGCTTGTCGAGCTTGTCGAGTTTAAATACATTTACAATCCAATAGATAACCAGTGCGGTTGCTAGTAACGTAATCGTTGACGATAACGCCGCACCCCAAGCAATATCGGCCTTGCGACCCCATAGTTCAATATGCCAAATATTTGCCGACAGTCCCTGCTGTGTACCAACGATAAACTGAACAATCGGGTTAATAAAACCTTCAACAAGCGATTTGACTGTTGCACCAGCAGCGGTGCCTATTGCAAGACCAACCGCAAGCCCGACAACACCTTGTGTACGAACAAATTCCAAAAAACCACTTGCATGCTTGGTTGGTGCAGCGGTCGCCCTTGCTCTTGCTTGCTTTGCTTTTTCTGTCGCTTTTGCCTTTGCTGAGGCAACACGTGATGATTTCTTATCTGCCATAAAACTCCTCAGTTATACAGTTTCATTGTAACAAATTCAAAAGTGGGTGTAGCCGGACGGCTTGGATCGTGGGTCGCACGATTACCAAGCCGCCCGGCATTATTCGTCCGCCGGGTTACGACGAAACGAAGTATGGGAGAGGTTGCGCGATGGGCGTCGTGCGCACAGTCGCGGCTGGTCCGGGGGTCAGCGTGATTGGTCGATGATCGTCGTACGGGCCAGTGGCCGGGCGTCGACGACGCGTCACCAGTCTGTCCCGAATGGCGCTCCCGAGCGCCCGCTTGAAAACGTTGTTGGAGACATCAAACCCCAACTGTTCGCGCAGCTCACGAGTCGATGCCGAATCCGAGGTTACTCGGCCAACATCGCAAAGTCGCGTGACAAGCTGTCGCTTTACTTTCTCGTTGCACATACCTCTGCTCCTAAGGTGCGCCGGTCCCTGCCGGCATGGATGGAATGGGACGCCCCTTCTGCAACGAAAGAACCTCGCTTTTCGGCGAGGTCGTTTTGCTGCGGATTGGACAGGTAAACTACATCGCCGACGCGTCGTCAAGAATCACGAGAATAAATCCGTGAATCCCTACGCTTTGTCGACACATAGCTACCATAGGTTTAATTTACTACATTTTGTCGGGTGCTGCAATGCCTAAAATAAGCAGGCCCGCCCGTAGTGTATCTGCATAGACCGCCACTAGCCCCGCACGGTGGGCTTCATACTCGTTACCAATGACTTGGTTTTTTTCGTAGTAGCGATTGAATTCTTGTGCCAGTTCGAACAAATAATTACAGATATGATGCGGTTCGAGTGTTCGCGTTGCCAGTTCAACAATTTCGCGGTACTCACCTAGTTTACGCACCAGTGGTCGGTCCTCGCTGCGGACTTCCGATGGCAGAGCGACTGTTCCCTCGGTTTTTTCCAAGATTCGGCGTGCCCGAGCATGGGCATATTGCAGATAACTGCCAGTATTCCCAGTCAAACTGACTGCTTCGGTCACATCAAACACCACATCACCGCCAATCTTTACCTTCAAAAATTGATAGCGCAGAGCACCAGCCACGATTTCATCCGTCGGTTCACCGCCACGGTCCTTGATCGCTTTGCCAAACTCATCAAACAGCCAATCGATTTCGATCACATCGCCGTCGCGGCTACTCATCTTGCCGCTGCTCAGTTTTACCACACCAGTTGTACGGGTTTTCAGTTTGCCTTTCAGTTCGGGAATCGCCAGCTCACTTGCCGCGATGACACCTTTCATATACACACCCTGGTCGCTACCAGTCACCACATAACTTTCGCTCATATCAGGATAGTCAGCATATTTCAGCTGGATTAGCCCCATATCATGTGCACCGTAGAGTCCATTGCCGTTGCTGGCGATGTAAATATTGTCGAACGACCCATACTTGCTGCCCTCAAACACATAGGCGTCACCAGATTTTGTGAACACCTGCGGTGTATGATCAATGATCAGTTTTTTGCCCGGGGCTTCAGTTTCGCTCTCGACATAGCGGCGCTCGATTGGCACATTGCCGATTTTGGCCACCGTGCGGTCGATGCCATCAAAACTCCATTTGGCACACAGGTCGTAAATTGCCTTATACGTGGGGTCATCCAACACGAACGACTGTTTTGCCAGTTCGTCGACTTCTTTTTTTACATCTTCAGATTCTTTGTACGCACGCGACCCTGTAGCGTACATTTTGCTCATGAACCGGTTGCGCTCGTCTTCGGGTACTGCTTCTAACTTGCTGATATCACCACCAGTTTCTTTCAAAATCGCCCACATGCTTTTGCCAACATGTGTACCAACATCGCCATGGTAACTTACTCTGCGTACCCGCGCACCATCGACTGCCAGGAGGTTCGCCATCGTGTCGGCCAGGATTGCATTGTAGGCATGTCCAATATGCATGGCTTTGAATGGATTTGGATTATTTGTCTCAATAACAACCGTCTGGCCCGCTCGGTGGGGAATCGGTTCGCGCTTCGTCAAATCTAGTAGCGCCTCTGACGACAATGTCAGGTTAATAAATCCCGGACCGGCGACATCAACCTT
>JALQVV010000046.1 GCA_023260255.1 Candidatus Saccharimonadia bacterium | reverse complement strand
TCAATAAAAGGCGAAACATGAAATTTTTTACTGCAATTATGTTGAAGAAGTTTTTGATCATCTTTAACTTTAAACACATAGGTGTGTTGTTCACCAAATGTATTTTTCACTTCATACCCCACCCCGTGCACATCGACGATTACCGACGCTTGCAGCTTTTCAGTAACCGTGCCGACAACATGAGCAATCATCGGTTATTTCCTCCTCTGCCATTATTGCCACCACCTGAACTGTCGCTACTAGTAATCTGATATTTCAATGAATCCTCCGCTTGCTCGCCCGTATCATTTGGCGTAAATGTTGCAGTGATTGTGTGCTGACCCGGTGACAATACTGCTGTTACCATTGATGCGCTGCCATTAACGACCGGGCTAATACCAATAAGCTGATTGCCGTCGGTAAAGCGGACTGTTCCCGAAGTTGCTGTATCCGACAATGTTGCCGTAAAGGTAACTGTTGCACCTTGAGGAGCGCTTGTTGCAGGATTGGCAGATAGCGACACCGTGAGTTTTTGATTAGGGTTTGGTGTTGACGATGGGGTGGATGTTGGTGTCGGCGATGGTGATTGCGCAGAACATGTCGCCTTCGGCAATGCCGTTGCCAGGAACCATTCAGTGTATGTACTGCCTTTGACGGCATTGTCTGCGAGACCATGATTACTGGTACAGACATTACGCTGTACAACACCACCAACTTCGGGGAATTTCGTATCGACACCCGCCAAAATCGCTCCCATGGCCTTCGTGAATATTGGTCCAGCCATTATCGAACCACCATTTGCCATAACACTGTTATCATTGTTCCCCACCCAGACACCAATCGCCATCTGGGGCGTATAGCCCATTGTCCAAGCATCGCGCGAATCATTGGTCGTACCGGTTTTGACAGCAACCGTCTTCACAGCACGTGTTTTTGCATCGTAAACGGTTAATGTATTCCCAAATACCGCAGCGCGAGCAGCGTTGTCGGACAAAATATTCGAGATCAGAAAGGCACCCTGTGGGCTAATAACTTGTTTCGACTCGTGCTTTACCTCAAAAACTTTCTCGTTGTATTTACTGTTGATTGTTCGGATCGTCGATGGAGCGTATTGTTTGCCTTGATTAGCAAAAGCAGCGTACGCATTTGTCATTTGGAGTGGGGTTACCTCTGCGGCACCGAGTGCAAGTGACAACCCGTAATTATTTTTGGCGTCAATTGAGCTAAGGCCCATTTTTTGTGCTGCAGCAATCGTTTTTTCTAAGCCATATTGCTGCATCACTTTCACTGCCGGAATATTGAGTGACCAGTCCAGGGCATTGCGCACCGTCACATCGCCTCGGAACTTACGGTCGGCATTTTGCGGTTTGTAGCCACCACCAAAATCGGTTGGTTCATCCTTGATTAC
>JALQVV010000055.1 GCA_023260255.1 Candidatus Saccharimonadia bacterium | reverse complement strand
GTGGAGTCATGCCGAATACATTGCGACATTGCTTGATACTATCAAACGGGAGCCATAACATGAAAAAATGGCGTGTAGGCCACATCAAAAAGCGTGCAGCACGGGCGTATCACCGGGTTGGTGGATCGGACGTGGTAAAACGACGCGACGGGGCGACTGAATTTGCTAAAAAGCATAATCTCATCTATTTTCACACTATTAGTGCGGATGCCGATGAGGCGCCTGTCATTCGTGGATCAACGATGACGCATGGTCAAGTGGATAGTAATTTTTGTATTGGTACGCATGCTGGGTATGACATGGCGCTCGTTGAACGTGCGGTCGAGATTAATTTTGTCGGGTTTGAACCGTCGCTTCATCGTTTTTATGTACTTGAAATTGATTTAAAACAAGCTCATGATTTGCCATTTATATTTGTCGGAACGAAGCAACTCACGAAAGCGTTCTATGCAAAGGTGCTTTTGTCGCATCGTAACATCACCTACCTCCAGCTTGATTCGGCAAGTGCTATGGGTGCGGCATTTCATGGTCATTATGCGCTTATTTCGTCACCATCGCAGATGCCACTTCTCAATAGCCTGTTCACGACCGATGTTATTGATAGTATGGGTGCGCATAAACACCCTATTTCCATTGAAATAGAGGGCGATAGCCTGATTGTGTTTACTGATGCTGAAAAACCAAGTCAGCAGCTCATGGATGAGCTGCTGCATTATGGATTATGGCTAGCCAAACTCATTGATGAACGACTCACATAGAATAAGGATAGCCAGGCGAGAACCTGGCCTTTAGTGAATGGGGATTTGTCGGCGAATTTACTTCGACGGCGAATTGGGAAGGTGAGAATTGCCTGTGGCAATTCGCAAGAGAACTTTCCGATGAAAACTGTGTTTTTAATCGTGAAATTCCGGGGCCGCGGAACGTGGCGGGCCCTTCCCTAGTGATTAAGATTTCCTTGCTTTGACTTCGTTGCGGCCGAGGCTCTTTTTGGTCTCGGTGTAGGTTGCGTGTTTACGTGCAATTGGGTCGTACTTCTTTAGACTGATTTTTTCAGTCGTATTTTGCGTATTTTTGGTCGTATAGTAAGTACGGTGACCGCTCAGGTCACTTACAAGTCCGACTAATTTGCGCTTGGTATTCTTTTTTGGCATTGCTCACTCACTTATTTTTATAAAACAATCTTGTATATAGTAGCATAAAAAACCGATCATGGCTAGCGTTTTGTTGTATTCGGCCGATAATGTGAAATATAAGCATGATGTTTATGCTAAAATAGCAATAAACTATGAGTAACATTAACAGGGGTGCTGGATTCACGATCGTTGAAGTTATCATCACCATTGCGGTGATGAGTATTTTTTTGACGTTTCTGTACCAAGCCTTCCTGGTTGGACAATCGCAGCAGCTGGCAACAATTCGACTCGGGGCAGCCAATGACCTTGCACAGACAAACCTCCGCAAAATTACGGACAGAAGCCAAATATCTGTGACTTGCGACGCTACGACAGGCCCAAGTAACACGAATAATCTCGTTTTGAACGCTTCTGCTGCTGGGTCTGACATTACCTTTACTCCAGAAAGCACACTTCCGCCGTCTCTCCCTACGACAACAACGCAGCAGATGAAAGTGCAGTACCCTCAGGGATGTGCAAAGACAATGCCGGCAAAAGTGATGTCTATTGTCACCTATGGGTTAGAAACAATTGTAAGGGTTAGCTATGTTACGACACCGCTCTAAGGGATTCACGCTGGTTGAAGTCATCGTGGTGATGGCGGTATGTGGTATTTTGACTGGCCTCCTGTTCGGTCCACTCAATGACCTCTATACATTTAATGCACAAGGTCTTTCATCTGTTGTGCAAGCAACGGATACTCGGTCTGCTCTTCGGCAAATGGAAAAGGTGGTCGCGCTCGGTAATTCATTTGCTCCGCAAAGTACGGCAGATGCGACCGGCAAGACATGGCGTTGGGATGATGCTACCTCACTTCTTGATAAACCACTTATCGTCAGCAGCTATGCAACACAGCTGAATGTGAGCGGGAACAAGGTTATCGCAACTCAGTACAGTACGATTTGTGCAAACTTACCACAACAGATGTCTTATAACACTGTCTTTTTTGTCAAAAACAACGCACTTTATCGCCGAGTCATTAAGCCTACGCCCGCACTGACCTGTGATGGTAATCCCATTGACCAAAAGAATACTTGTGAATCCCCATCCTCGTATCCAACGACGTGTAGCGGCACTGACGCGAAACTCCTTGATGATGTGACAGGTTTTACCGTCCAGTATTTTGATACATCGGCCAGCGTGACAGGTATAACCCCAACTTCTGACTCACAGTTTCCTGCATTTAAAACGGTCACCATAACACTTACCACGACCGTTGGTCCGGGATCAGTAAAAACAATTGTTACAAATTCATTAAGGATGTCATTGATCAATGTCTAGGTGGAACCAGTCGCGCCAAAAGGGGTACGTACTTATCGCGACCATTACGTTGGGATTGGCGATTTCGATCATATCATCGACATTTTTGGAATATATCATAACTTCAAATACGCAACTGACAAACGAAACATATACATCGCTTGCTGAAGAAGCAGCCGAAGCGGGCGCGGTGTATGCTGCCGATTGCATTGGGCAATATTCTGGCAACTGGACAGCATTGCAGCCGCACACGGCGTGTGACGGGACGACGCAAGGGTCGCAGTATGTGGCAAATTCAACGGTCGATAATTTTACACTTCGTACTACCTTTAGCGTCGCGCCGTATGTTGAGACAAGTGACAATTACAAACTAAGCGTGACAGGGACACTTGAGATCATGCAAGGAGCTGTCATTGTCAAAACTTATTCTATAGTGAAAACAAGTCTCATTTCTAAGGCGGTTGCACTGGTTTCGACGACGCCAGCGTCAGCGCAGCAGGCAACGGCGCTATCGGTCGATAAGCATGCGTGTGTTATAGCGAATGGTCAGTTGTATTGTTGGGGCGATAACACGTATGGGCAGCTTGGTTTGAATGATGTGTCGCCAAGAAATACACCGACGAAAGTTCCTTTTTTTGCATCGATGACCGTCACAAAGGTTGCTGTGGGCATGGGTAACACCTGTGCGATTGCAGATGGTCGCTTATACTGCTGGGGTGATGATACCTATGGACAGGTGGGCAATAGTGTAACAACCGCAACCCCCTACAGAACACCACAGCTGGTCACGAGCACCGGATCCAACAAAGTAACCGACATATCACTGAGCCAAAGTACAGCCACACCCGGATCGGCATGTGCTGTGATTGATGGCGCGGGTTACTGCTGGGGACGGAACAATATGCAGCAGCTCGGTGTATCGGGTTCTGTCGATGTCGCAATAAGAAACAGACCAACAGCAGTTTATACGGGTGGGATTCTGAGTGGCCGTAAGATAACGAGAATCAGTATTGGTGATAGCAGTGCCTGTGCATTGGCGGTCGGCAGTCTGGTGTGTTGGGGTGGTCAGGCAAGCCCGGCAGCGCCCCCTACCCTAGTATCAACATTTCCTTATAACTATTTTTCGGATAACCTGGCGGTGACCGGCAAGACAATTTGCACGACACTTCCCTTCTTTTATCATTCACTTGCTTGTTATGGCCAATCGAATGCAATACCAGCACTCGCGACCGCTACCACGAACCCCGTCTACCTGTTTAATGGCCCCGTTTCGCCATATGTTAGTGGTGGGTCAATATTGTACGCGCAGACGATGGATTCGGGTATTGATGGAAGTAACGAGCTCTATTGCATAACAGCATTTGCGCGACCATGGTGCGCAGGCACTGCATATACAGGTAGCTTTACGACGGGGAGGCCGTTTGCGATGCTTGATACTCCCGAATTGAATAACAATAATACGCTTGGTTGGGGATATTTTCATGCGACCAATACAGTGGGCGCCGGCAATGGATACGGTTGCCTGCTGTCGAATGGCTCATTATTCTGTTGGGGTAAAGATACAAACGGGACACTCGGCGACTCTGTTTCATCTGGGACGGTGTATGCGTACCCTCTGCGTGTTGCGCAAGGAATCGTTGGAGCACAGGTAAATGGTACAACCAGCACGACACTTGATTCG
>JALQVV010000081.1 GCA_023260255.1 Candidatus Saccharimonadia bacterium | reverse complement strand
ATCGTCAACCTGTGAGGTGATGGGTTCGGGCGATGCTTGGAGTTCTTGGGCGATTGTTTCAGGAGAAACAACTGGTTCAGCTGGTGTTGTATCTGTTACTGGCTGAACAATATTTTCTCCCAATGTTGCTGGGCGTGGAGACGAAAATGGCGCGGTTGGCTGCGGCAGGCTGCTCTCCTCGGTTCCAGTAATTGTTGGCTGTGGTGGCAGTGGTCCAGCATCTTCATTGCCTGGTGTCGATGTCGCTGGAACGATATCGGAGGCATCATCACTGGCTGTTGGTTCAGCTGGTGTCGAGTCTGTTGCTGGGGCGGTTGGCTCTGCGGGGGTTGCTGCAGGCTCGGCTGGAGTTGCAGGAGTAGCTGTAGCTGCACCGGCTGCGCCTGCTGAATCGCCTAATACCTCGTGGACAGTGCGCACAACATCCTCAATACCAACTTGTGATTTGACCAGATAGCGATCAGCGCCGAGCTGTTCGCCGCGATTGCGCTGGTCGTCGCTGCTGAGGGCGGTCATCATGATCACTTTGATATCGCGAGTTTCGGTAGTACTGCGTAAAATATCAAGCATGTCAAAACCGCTGATTTTTGGCATCATAACGTCACTAATAATAAGTGTTGGTTTTTCTTTGATTGCCATGGCAAGCGCTTCTTCGCCGTCGCCAGCTGATACGATGTCGTAACCCTCGGCGAGCAGACGGACACCATAAATTTCGCGTAGGCTTTTGTCGTCTTCTACTAACAATATTTTTGTCATATTACCCCCTATTCTACTAAAGCGTTTTGAAAATTACTATACCTCTTATGCTTTTATTGCCTCTTGGGAACAACGATTGCGGATGGTGCGGTAATGGATGGAGATGATGGTTGTGGGGCCGGTTGCGGCGCAGCCACTGGAATTGGTGTTGCGAGTGTCTGTGTCTGAGCCTGTGTGACGGCTGGCTGGATTGGCTGGGTGGGTGTTGCGGGAGCGACTGGTGCGGCCGCTGGGCGTGCAGTTTGTGGAGTTGGTGTGGCCACTGGAGCTGGTGCCTGTGTCGTTGTAACTGGTGGTGGCGTTGACACTGACACTGACACTGGTGTCTGCTGAGGTGCCGGTGCGGGAGTGTGTTGCAATGGTGGAATGGTGGTCTCCGGAGCTGGAGGTTTGCCCATTAGCGGATCGAGTTCCCCTTCTGTTTGCTTGGGGATATTCGGTGTCGCAACACTCATAGGGCGACGACCCAAGATAATGGGTGTGTTTAGAGCAGTTGTGCGTGCTGCCTGTAGCTCGGCGTCATCGTCGGTCGACATACCAACAATTGTTCTCTCTGGAACATCTGCCCTGGCCGCAGCAGCTTCGATCAGACGGCTGGCTTCTTCGTGCGAAATGCGTGGCAACTCGACATAAAAAGTTGAACCTTTTTTGTATTCACTTTCTACCCAAATCCGGCCACCCATTGTCTCAACTAAGCGTCGGCAGAGGTACAATCCCAGGCCGGTGCCGCCAATTTCGCGCGTGTCGCTATTGTCGACACGGTAGAATTTTTGGAACAAATGCGGAATATCCTCGGCCGGGATACCAATACCGCTATCGGTGATCGAAATAACAACATGATCATTGTCGCCCTGGACATCAACGACCACCTCACCTTTTAGGGTGTACTTGATGGCATTTTCGACGAGGTTTGCCAATACTTCACGCAAGTGGTCATTGTCCAGGTCGACATAATATACGGGGATAACCGAGCGCAGCCCACCCTCTTCATTGTCTTTGGACGTGTTGGGTTTGAAAAAGATCCGCAGTCCCTTTTCGTCGGCTTTTGGCTGTAGACCTTCGACAATCGTCGCGGCAAATTCAACGACGTTAATCACCTTGGGATTATTGGACAGACGTCCATCATCGGCTTTGGTGACATCCAATAGATCTTGGAATAGACGCCCCAGATGCTGAGCGGATTCGTGTGCTTTGGTGATAAAATCGCGAGCTTTGGCATCAATAGTAGCAGTCGCTGGGTTTAGCGCTAGGCCTAAATAGCCTTCGATCGATGCGACGGGTGTGCGCATTTCGTGGCTTGCAGTACTGATAAATTCAGCCTGAGCATTTTCCTCGGCCTGCTCCTTGGTGACGTCACGAAATACGATAATTGCGCCCGACCCAATCCGCCCGATCGGAGAGACGACAAGCTCGACGATCAGTTTTTTGCCCGAACTGGTCTGTAATTGCAGATCGTCGCGGCGTACGGGCTGGTTTGTTGAGAGCACATCAAATATAGGGTCGTTGGATTTATCCAGTTCGTGTCCGTCTTTGGTGAGTAGCTGCAAAACAGATTTGTAATCAAGTCCCAATGCGTCTTGGTGTCCCCAGCCGACAATTCGCTGCGCGGCTGGATTGATAAGTTCAATAACCCCTTGATTATTGATAGCCAGCACACCGTCGCTAATAGCATTAATCACGACTTCGGATTTGTTTGCTACTTGGTTCAGCTCGTTGGCGAGATCATAATAGGCGCGATCTTTGGATTTGTCGGTCTTGGACCGCTCGTGCCATAGGATGTAACTGACAATAATCGGCAGGATGGTCGTCAGGGCGACACTGACAAGGATTTCGGTACCGTATGCCTTCTCTAATATCAGATAGACGTTGACGCCAACAACAATAGTAAAGAGTATCGCTAACGCGCCGGGGCCGAAGACACCGACAAAGGTAACGATGACCAGCCACAGCGCAATAAATGGCGAATTGACAAACCCGGTCTGCATGACCAATACACCACTGCTCACCAGGAGTAATGTATAGGCCGCAAGCGCCGATCCGGCACGCAACTGTTCCGGTTTGATGACGTACGACACGCCAGCGACCACCATGCTGGCAAGTGCAAGACCAAGTGTCAGGGGTGTAATGTAAAAAGATGACGGTGATTGGTTGACTCCCGCCATTGACGCCCATATGAAGAGGCCCGTAATGACGGCGCCCATCAAAATAATCGCCTCGCAAATACGGCGATGCCAGAACGGTGTAATCGCAAGTGATTTTATAAAATGCCTCCCCTTTTATTGTCTGACAGGCTTAAGCGTTATTATGGGCCAAAGCCCCCTGTAAGGCAAGGATTTTGATAGGGATTTATGGTTGCGCTAAAATAGGGGTATGACAAAGACAACGAAAGAAGAAGAGTTTAAAGTTAGCGGTGAAGACCTACTACGCAAAGTCAAGGAACTGATCAACGAAGGCAATGTTCGTCGAATCGTCATCAAGAACAAAGACGGTAAGCAATTAGTTGAATTACCACTGACTGTTGGCGTTGTTGGTGCTGTTCTTGCCCCTGTTTTGGCGGCTGTTGGTGCTATCGCTGCGTTAGTCACCGAGTGTACAATAGTAGTAGAGCGCGAAGTCGAGGCAAAGAGCAAATAATCCTTTGTCACATGAAGGTGCTCCACTAAATAAAGGAGGACGACGATGCAAAAGATCACCCCAAGTCTATGGTTTGATAACAATGCCGAGGAAGCGATGAATTATTATGTAAGCGTATTTCCTCACTCTAAAATCAATCGTATTGACTATTACCCTGACGAATCACTGGACGAACATTTTAAGGGTATGAGTGGCAAAGTGCTCAATGGTGAATTCGAACTGGACGGTGCGACATTCCAGTGTCTTGATGGTGGCCCAGTCTTTCAATTTAACGAATCGGTGTCGTTTACGGTCACCTGTAAAGACCAAGAAGAAGTTGATTACTATTGGGACAAGCTATCGCATGTACCCGAGGCCGAACAGTGTGGCTGGTGCAAGGACAAATTTGGTCTGTCATGGCAGATCGTCCCTACCCGTCTGGGCGAACTACTAAATGGCGATAATCCCGAAGGCGTCAAACGCGTCATTCCGGTGTTTATGAAAATGCACAAAATCGACATCGCCGAACTAGAAGCAGTGTATGCTGGTAAATAAATAATTATGCTCACAAAGGGCGTCCACCGAGGGCGCTTTTTGTGTATATTGAAAAAAATAATCAAAAGTGTTATAATATTCCTATGATTAGAGATGGTAAACCATACCTTCCTCCCTATCCTATCTGTCCTGCCGAACGCGGTGGTGACCAATTTGACCTGACGCCAGAACGGTTCTATTTTATCTTTACTGACGAAGTAACAGATGAGACATCAGAACGACCTATCAGTTACACTTCTGGTGGTTTTTATAAACGCACACCCGAAGGTACCCCAATTGATTACGTTCATGCTGGTGATAACATAGAGTCTCCTGATTCTGATTTGTCTACCAAGGCACGAGCACTTGACCAGTCTCTCGATATGCGAGTACAGCAACGCATGGGCGAAATCTTTTGCCAGAGGATTATGGAATGTCGTGGGATTACTGAAACTGGTGAATGTCATGCGCTGGGTAGCCAGGCTGTTGCAGAAGTCGTCAATCAAGTGATTGATGAAATGGGCATCGAACCCGCCGATCCACTACAGTAGCAAATATTTTATTTTATGGTATAATAGGTATTGTCCTTGACGATAGACCGGGAGGTTAAATGTGACTCAGGATGAAGTGAAAGTCGTCTACCACCAGTCTGGGGGCCAGAGTTCAAGGCACGACGTCTTGTTGTTCCGAGCCTGGAAGGAAGGAGTGTCCGATTTCGTATGGAACCGGGCAATGGTCGATAAGCATGACGGACTAACGCTGTTCTACGAGCGTGATGATTATGTGGATACTCTGCGTTTCCCTCATGCAAAATGTGGCTGGTCGGGCACGGGTCCGCAGGCCACGGTGACCATCTTGACCGAAGCCGGTTTTGGGGTCGATGACCCCGATCAGTTGGAGGCCGATGTCTACACCAACGACAGCTGTGAATTCACCCGCACCTTGTGACTCGCTGACCGAGAACGGTTGCCCGCACCAGATGTTTTGGTGCGGGCGTGTTACTTTATGGTTATACTAAAGATATGAGCCAGGACATCTCGTTGATGGTCAACAAGCAGTACCGCG
>JALQVV010000115.1 GCA_023260255.1 Candidatus Saccharimonadia bacterium | reverse complement strand
TAGACTTTGCCTTCGAAATCTTTTTGCTTCATCTTGGCGTCGAGTTCTTTTTTATTTAGTGGTTTCACTTCGCGCTCTACACCATCGGCAAACACAAATTTCATATGAGGTACATATTTTTCCGTCTTACCGTACTCGAGTGACTTTTCACCACCAGAATTGTTATTGATCATGCCGCCAACGCTAGCTAAATCACGGCTCGCAGGGTAGGAGGGCAGCAGATAATCACCAGTACTTTTATCGAAATCACGGAAAAAAATACCAGGTTGAATCGTTGCCCGATCGGCCTTCTGGCCAATGAATTTATTAAGATGTTTATTGAAATCAATAATAATTGAATCATTAATGGCCGCTCCGGACATGTCCGTTCCGGCACTACGGGCAGTCAACGACAAATGCGCATCATGCGCCTTGCGCTCTGCAACAACTTTGACGGCCGCCTCGACATCTTTGGCGGTTTTTGGTGCAATTACCAATCTGGGTTTAATTTCGAACATACTCGCATCGTGCGAATATTTTTCTAGCGTGTCCGTAGCGTCGTCCAGCTCACCCTCAAAACCGTGCTGAGCAAGCGCCTGTTTGATTTCTTCCATAGCACCCTTTCTACTACTGTTTAGTACCAGCATAGCATAAGCATCAAAAAATCCACCGCATGGTGGATAAAAATAAGAAATTGGCAGTGAAAGTGCCTGGTGTGGACGGGTCGGCGACTGCCAACCCGTCCACACCCACGCAGCACGAGGGTCAGAGCAACATCAGGGGAACAGATTCGAGTCGATACCCCAGGTGTCTTCGTTGCTGTTGTACGGGCCCCAACTGAGGGATCGGAGAAACCGCCAGAATGCCTTCATTTGGTGACCTCCGCCGTCTTCTTGGCTTCCTCGGCCTTGTCGGCCAAGTACGCCTCGGCGTCGAAGCACATGTCATTGAGCGAATCGAGCTTGACTTCGATCGCCGCCTCGTTGATGTACATCAGTTTTCCTTCACTCTCACTGCCAAAGATCGGTGCCGCCGATCGTTAGCATAGGTGTAATTCCCATTGTCCTCACAATCGGCAGGACTAGTAAACATTATAGCATAAGTATAATATATTGTCAATATACACTCGACAGAATACCCCTGTTGTGCTACAATAAATCCATACAAATCAATGTTGGGAGGCCGAGAAAGCCGTTTGCACCACAGAAAGGGTTATACCTATGGCAAAGAAAGCCGACTTGCTTGAAGAATCAAAAAAACTTGGTCTTGAAGTGACCGACAAAAACACAATTGCTGAAATCGAAGCAGCA
>JALQVV010000049.1 GCA_023260255.1 Candidatus Saccharimonadia bacterium | reverse complement strand
GTCGTCACCAATTTTAGCGGCCTTATCTTTATATTCGATCATCCGGCCCATTTCCCCGACACCGGTAAAACAGTCCAAAATCCACGTGAGTTCACTATGCGCGGGTACGTAGCTTTGGCGATAAAGCAAAATATCGTCGTTATTGAGTGGCAAGCCCGCAGCCGCGTAAAGCCGCGCGTTACTCATGATTTGCCCCTGTAGTTGGTCGTGATCGATCGGCGTCGTAAAGCTGTGTAAATCAGGAATAAACATGTTTATCTGGTACTCGCCCGCCTTTTGCCCAGCCATTTCGACCATTGGCAGCATGGCGCCAAAATAATTACCAATATGCAGGTCGTTGTTGGCGCGAAGACCAGTTAAAATCACAGGTTTTGTCATAGATGTTTCTATTATACCTTACGCGAGAGAGATCAGCGGATCTATTGCTGATCAGCGCTAACTTCGAGCGTGGTATCTGTGTCGGTGGCGGGGGTGGGTTCGAAGAGGTATTCCTTACTGTAAGGTTCTCCAACGAAATGGTTTGTCTCGACGTTACTTACAACCGCAGCGGGATCTGAACCACAGAGGGCGGTCTTCGCAAATGCCTCAACGTATACACTATTGAACGTGCGCACCGTTAGTTCCTGATCATGGCCAGGCTGTTGGTCTGGATTTGTCATTAATTAAGTTATAGCACTTTTATCATTCTTTTTCAACTCTGCGTTGATTGATTTGACGACGGCACCGACAAATCGACCTCTTACCTCGTGGCTTGCGAGGACGTTAACGATTGAGACATTGGGGTTCTCTTTTGTCAACTGTTTGAGGTTCCTTGTAACGACAACTGGGTCAAGTGTCCCGCGGAGGATGACGGTTGGTGTTTTTAACTTGTAGGCATCGGCCAGCGAGGTTTGGTTGATGATCATTGCTTTGAGCGTCGCCATATAGCTGGCAACATTGTCACTCGTTACGTTGAACGATGTATTGATAAGATTGTACTTCATCGCAATTGCGGAGAGTTTGAGAAAGTCATCCGGACGTTCATACGCCGCTGTGTATAGTTGCTTTAGTACGTCATCTGCTCGCAAGCTGATCTTTTTTGTTGGTTCGACAGCGACTTGATACAAGGGTGGACTACAGAGAATAAGCGACTTTACAAGTAAGGGGTACCGTTTACTCACCTCAATCGCAACAAGACTACCAAGGGAATGGCCGACGATGATCATTGGCGTCGCGATGCGCAGTTTTACAAAGGTTGCAAGCACTGAGCGAGCCTGTGTCTTGGCATTATAGGTAGCCCAGGCCGGTTTGGGTGAATCGCCAAAACCTAATAAATCGATTGAAACAATCTGGATGTCCTGAGGTAGTTTTTGGATGACACTGTTCCAGGCGTCTCCACTGTTACCTATACCATGAATAAAGAGCACCGTAGCCCTTGGATTTTTTGGTCGACGAACATAGCGAACATGGAGTGTATAGGGTACATGAAGCCAACGGTGCAGTAGTGTATCCAACATTGGTTCTATCATAGCATCAAGGTAAGCTATCATAGAAATGAACGGAAAATAACAAATGGCCCCATTTTGGAGCCATTTGTTTGAGATTGTGCCAACAAACTAACGCTTTGAGTATTGTTCGCGTTTGCGGGCGCTGCGCAGACCGTATTTCTTGCGTTCTTTTTCGCGTGAGTCACGCTTAAGGAACTCGGCCTTTTTGAGTGTACTGCGGAGGTCTGGGCCATCAACGGTAATCGCTTTGGCGATAGCCAGCTTAATAGCATCAACCTGACCTGCTTTACCACCACCAGATACGAGTACGGTGATGTCGTACTCTTTCTGTTTGCCAACAAGTGCCAGTGGATCAGTGATTTCAGCAAGCATCGTTTTGTTACCTTCTAGGTACTCTGCTGCTGGCTTGTCATTAATAGTCAGGTTACCTTTACCGGCATACAGACGTGCACGAGCTGTTGCGCTCTTGCGGCGACCAAGTCCGTAAAAATACTTCTTATCAGTAGCCATGTTACTTTACCTCTACTTTCTCTGGGGTCTGAGCTGCATGATTGTGCTCGCTACCAGCGTAGATTTTTAGTCGTTTCATACGACCGTCAGACAGCTTATTTTTTGGCAGCATGCCTTTCACGGCGTTTTCGATGATGCGCTCTGGGAACTTCTCGCGAACTTCTTTCAGAGTTGCATCTTTGATGCCACCAGGGAATCCTGAGTGGCGGTAGTAAATTTTGCCAGTTTCTTTTTCACCGGTGACAACGGCATCTTTGGCGTTGATCACGACGACATAGTCACCACCATCTACATGTGGAGTGTAGGTTGGCTTATATTTACCAATTAGGTATTTTGCAATCTCGGTCGATACGCGACCCAGTGGTGCACTGGCGGCGTCGATCAGGATCCAGCGGCGTGATACGTCTGCTGGTTTCTGCGAGAATGTCTTTACAGATGTTACTTTACTCATGCTTTTGCCTCCGCCAGTTTCTTAGGTGCGGCTTTAGGGGCAGCTTTCTTTACTGGTGTCGCTTTCTTGGCTGGCTTTTCAACTTCTTTGAGTTCATCAACAAAACCGATCGTTGCCATTTGGGCGCCATCACCGATGCGTAAACGCGTCCGTTCAACACGAACGTGCCCGCTATTCCGCGCGGTGAGCTGCGGTGCAATCTCATCGACAAGCTTGAAAGCGGCTGTCTGTGTGCTCAGGCCGGCAATAACAGCACGACGGTTCGCAAGGTCACCTTTTTTTGCTTTGGTGATGAGCTTTTCAATGTAACGAGTGAGCTCTTTTGCTTTTGGCAATGTCGTCTCAATCTCGCCATGTTCGACCAGGCTCGTTGCCAAACCCTTCATGAGGGCGCGGCGCTGGTCTCGTTCGCGGCCGAATTTGCGGCCTTTATATCCGTGACGATGCATCTCTAGAGCTCCAATTCCGCCAATTTATCTTTGACTTCATCAAGCGCCTTGCTGCCAAAACCTTTCAGTTCGCGCAGATCTTGCTCGCTCAACGTTACGAGGTCATGGACGGTACGAATATCGTTGTTTACAAGCGCGTTTGCTGTACGTGCAGTCAGATTCAGCTCTTCAATTGGTGTGTTGAGTTCTGATGCGTCATCGTCGTTGCTTTGACCAAGTGCTGGCGCAGCCTCAACAGACGTACTGCCTGCAAGTGCTGTGTACTGATTAACCAAGATAGCAGCTGCTTCTTCGAATGCTTCACGAGGCGTAATAGCACCATCGGTATCAACAGTGAGGAGCAATTTATCCAGGTTGGTTTCTTGGCCAACACGAGTGCTGTCGACTTTGTAGCGAACACGCAGGACGGGGCTAAAGACTGCATCCAAGGCGATCATATCGCTGTGCACACGCTGCGTACTGCTGTCTTCGATGGTGCGGTAGCCGCGACCTGATTCGACAACAAGATCGATAACAACTGATTTTTTCGGATCATCGATGGTGCAGATGATCTGGTCTGGGTTGACTATCTCAACATCAGCAGTGGTTTTGATATCACCAGCGACCACTGGGCCAGAGCCCTTTTTCTCAAGGCGTAGTTCGACAGCTTCGTCGGTGTGTACCTTCAGGCGAACGTTTTTGAGGTTCAGCATGATATCGACGACATCTTCTTTGACGCCAGGAATCGTAGTGAATTCATGTGTTGCACCCTCAATACGGAAAGCAACGATTGCGGCACCTTTAATACTCGACAAAAGGACGCGGCGTAAGCTGTTGCCAAGTGTATTGCCGTAGCCGGCGTGAAGCGGTTCGATAACGAATTCAGCACTTGTCGCGCTATTCTCGTTGACGGCTGCAAGTAGTGGGTTGTGAATGACTTTTGACATGCGGTTGCTCCTTTGTTAACGCGAGTAGTACTCGACAATTAATTGTTCGTTGATATCAGCTTCGGCTTCCTCGCGGGTAGGCAAACCGGTGATTTGGATTTTGAGCTTTTTCGGGTCGCTTTTCAGCCAAGAAATCGGGGTTTGTAGCGAATTGTTAACAACATCATCGATATTCTGGAAGTAACCGGTCTTTGCACTCTTAGGACGTACAACGATCTCATCGCCTGCTTTGACGCGGATTGATGGAATATCAACACGGCGACCGTTGAGTTCGAAGTGACCGTGGCTGACCAGCTGACGAGCAGCGCGACGTGATGTGGCAAAACCTGCACGATACACTGCATTATCAAGGCGAAGTTCAAGCAACTGGAGCAGGTTTTCACCTGATAGGCCTGGACGACGGGTTGCTTCTGCCATTAGTTTGGCAAATTGCTTCTCAAGCAGACCGTAGATACGGCGAACTTTTTGCTTTTCGCGAAGTTGTGTCAAGTATAGGCTTGGTTTGCCCTGGCGACCATGTGCATGCTGGCCAGGAATGCCTGATTTTTTGACCATGATCTTATGCGCTTTTGGATGCAGCGCATAACCTTCACGGCGCGATTGTTTGACGATTGGTGATACATCTCGTGCCATGACTATGCTCTCCTCTGTCCCTTTGGACGAACGCCGCCGTGCGGTACGCCAGTGACGTCTTTGATGCTATCAACAGTAATACCGAATGCACCAACAGCGCGGATAGCCGCGTCACGACCCAAGCCAACACCCTTGACGAATACGTCAACGTTTTTTAGGCCGTATTGAGTTGATGCAATTTCAGCAGCTTTTTCTGCTGCGACCTGAGAAGCGTATGCTGTACCCTTCTTAGAGCCACGGAAACCGCAAGCACCAGCGCTACTGGCTGCGATAACGTTACCTTTTTTGTCTGTAAAGCTGACAATCGTATTATTGAATGTTGCTTGGATATGTAGTTGACCGGCTGGAACAGAACGACGCTGCTTCTTACGAGCAGACGACTTGGCTGCTGCGGCTGGTGTAGTTGTAGTTGCTTCTGCCATTTCGTTCCTTCCTACGTCTTCGACGCTGCCTTAGGTTGAGCGCCGCCAACGGCTACTGCACGACCTTTGCGGGTGCGAGCATTCGTGCGAGTCCTCTGACCGTTAACAGGAAGCCCTGCTTTGTGGCGAAGACCGCGGTATGCACCGACGTCTTTCAAACGTTTAATATTATTGGTCACCAGGCGTTGGAGGTCGCCTTCGACGGTATAATCACGATCGATTATCTCGCGAATGCGATTTTCTTCAGCCTCGGTGAGATCTTTCACCCGAGTGGTCGGC
>JALQVV010000022.1 GCA_023260255.1 Candidatus Saccharimonadia bacterium | reverse complement strand
TGCCTGTGTCGAGCACTTCATCTTGCTTGTTTTCGAGGCTGGTTTCTTGGAATGCCGGCGCAAAGATCGGACGTTTGATCATTTTGTCGAGCACGGCCTGATCAAGCTGGGGCTTGCCGTCAATCGGACGGCCCATAGCATCCCACACGCGGCCAATCATTTCTTCGCCTACCGGAATCTCGAGGCTCTTGCCACTTCGCGACACACTGTCGCCTTTTTGGATACTGTAATCACCACCAATATTTAGGCAGACCGCCATATCGCCACCAGACAGCGCACTTACAAGTAGCGGCGCTTTCTTTTCATTGTCGACGTATAACATTTCGTTGAGATCGGGCATGTCCTCGTTGAACTGCACCTTGATGACGAGACCCTTGAGTGTCCGGACTACACCCTTCTTGTACGGAGATTGCTTTGCTACCGCAGGTGCTGCTGGAGCTGGTGTCGCTTCAGGCGCTACCGGTGCCGCTGCTCGTGCCGCTGGCTCGACTGATCGCTCCGGTGCTTTCACTGTCTCTGGTTTTCGTTCTTCACCCATTATTCCGCTCCTCCGGCTCGTATTTTCTTCAGTCCCGCAAGCGATTCTTTAAGCCTTGTGTCCACCTGGTTACGCTTTGATCGGTTGAATTCGAGATGGAGATTACTGGCGTTTTCGACGGAACGCTCTTTTGCTGCCGACATTGCTTTGAACCGACTAGCCACCTGCGCAAGGCGACTGTCATAAATGAACTGCGAAATAGTCAGCCTAAGGATTGAATTTTCGAGGTAGGCGGCAACAGCGTACGAACTCGGTTCGAATATATACGTTTTTTCGGTAACCAGATCATCACTCACGGTCGCAAGATCCGCCACGCGGCCTTTGCTTGATACCACTTCGCTCAGATCAACATCGTTGATTTCTTGCTGCGATAGTGAAATATAGTGTTGGTAAAATATACGGCTCTTGGCGTACTTACGAGTAATGTCCATGAGTGGATCGACATTTATATAGTCGTGTTCAGGGAGCTCGAAATA
>JALQVV010000001.1 GCA_023260255.1 Candidatus Saccharimonadia bacterium | reverse complement strand
AGGTACGGGTTTGGATTTAACTGTTTGCCACTACTGCCATCGAGCGGCGAACCTTCCCATACCTCAAAGTGGAGGTGTGGTCCGGTGCTATTGCCAGCACTACCAATTCGCCCAATCTGATCACCGGCATGGACGGTTTGGTTTACTCTTACTAGCACACCGTCGTCGTACATGTGGCCGTAGACAGTGCTCATGATTTTGCCGCCAATGTTGTGTTCGATCACAATCCAGTTACCATAGCCATTGGCCTGCCCTGCAGCTTTGACCACACCATCATATGCGGCAAAGATCGGCTCACCTTCTGTTTCAACAGCGCTCTTGCCGGCAATATCGACACCTTTGTGATCTGGTCGATCAGGACTTTCGTAGTCGCTGGTGATCGTGAATTCTGGCCGTGTTGGGAATGCCCAGCCGTCTGCACCAACGACACCATTTTCTTCTCGTGGTGTTGCGGCGACTGATGATCCAACAGTACCAACCGGTTCGCCGTCGAGCGATTCGTCAACGGACTTATCAAGTGTATAGACACGGTAATGTTTGTTCTTTCCCTCTTTTGCTGGGTCGACACAGTTAAATCCATTACCTTCGTTTTCATCTTGGTTTTCACCCCAGCCGACTGTACGGTTTGGGCATTCTTTCATGAATTTCGCATAGCTCCAATGAGCATCGTCTACTAGTCCACCCTCTGGCTTGGCTTCGCCAGTGTCTGGATCGATTTCATTGTTTGCCACCATCCAGTCAACATTTTCAACTGGATCCATAGCGAGTTCTTCATCACTCAGCCCATAGTGGACACCGCAAAACACATCGGCGCCAATACCAAGTTCTTGATACCCTATGTCATTACATTTTTTATAGTAGTTTTCGTCCAGTGTCCGAGCTGCTTTGGCTGGTTTGATCAGGCTAGCAAATGACGTTGGGATGAGGCTGGTGATATTCATCATTGCGGCACTGGCGCTAGCTTTTGAACGCTGCAGAGTTGGCGCGAGTGTGCCAGCGATTGAACCAACAAATGAATAAGGATTGGTAATATCAAATGGCGTGGCACGAGCCAAATACTGCTGGGTTTCGATGTATCGACTGCGTGAAGCTTGGCTAGCAGCGGCATATTTCATACCTTCGGCGGCACTGGTTGGTTTCATACCCCGGGCTTTGGCGATGGTGCCAAAAAATGCCACTGCCCCGACAGCCGCCGCATCACCCGAATTAATACCACTGATATTTTGAAATACGTTTCCAGCGAGCATTTCCGCACCGTGTGATTCGATATACGGCAACATCATAGCGAACGCCAGTGAGCCACCAATACCAAGGGCAGTTGACAGTCCAAAGGTGCCAACACCAGCAACAATGCCGATTGCCAGGCCACCAAATCGGACGATCGGGTTTTGAATATACCCACATTTCTCACTTACCTTTTGCGGGTTTGGGTCACCCAAATTGACCACGGTCGCAACACCCTGCAAAAAGCCATCAAACAGCGACGTTGGGCCGCCGCCGACCATGTACTGCGATGCACGCATGGACAGATCTGGGGCATCACCATAGGCTGCCATTTTATAGCCTGGACTATCTTGGGCGACCATACCCTTTTCGGGATCGGTGATTATCTTCGGATGTTCAGCACTGCCGGGTGTTTTTAGTTGCGACTGGTCAAGTACCTCGCCCCCCTCATAGGGTGTTGCAAGGTTATTGCCGATGAAATTTACCGAATCCTCATTGGCGCCCTCGGCCTTTATCCAGTCTGCTGGATTGAGAACCATGCTATACGAAAATCGCGCTGCTTGTGCCATCATGATCGTTTTGGCGGTAGCCGACATAAACCGCAGCGAATTAAACACCGTACAAGCGCTGTCCATGTATCCAACAATGCTTGCACCCTTTAGCGCAGCGTCCAGTACACCTTTGGTACCGCCTTTTTTGAGAGATTCCTCACCTCGATCAGCCTGCGCTTTTGCTGCATCGTATTCTTCTTTGGTTATTTCATAGTTATCGCCGTAGTAATACCACTCTTTTCCGTCCCTGTCGGTCTCAATCCTGACGGATTTGACGTGACTATCCTCCACTCCACTCACAACATCATTAATGCGCTTTTGCCGCTCCTCGTCTGATTCGCCGGTGACAACAGGTGCGCGACTGATTTTGAGTTTGCGGATAACACTCAGCGCTGTCTTGTCAGTCAGTGACGCAAAGAGTGGGTTGTAACCTTTGATCATCGCTGCTCGGAAAGGGACGTTGTTCAATAATTCTTTTTGCAGATTTTCTGGTTTAGTAATATCGATCTTGTTACCCCTATCATCCTTGAATGAAATCTGCTCTATTTGCCCGCGGTTCGTGTACCATTTCCGCTGATCGGCAGGAGTTGTTTTGATCTCGATACCGGCTGCTTTGAACTTTTCGACCTGCTTGTCACTGAGTGTTTTGAATTTACACTGGATCTTGATTGCACCACACGACCCGCCGGTCAAATCTTTTAGTTTGGAGCGTAGCAGCACTGCGGAACGCTCATCAACAGCGTGGAGTTGATCGTTGAGGTTTTGCGTGAACACCTCTTTCATCTGAATGATCGCCAGGCTTGGCGAGAAAAATATGGTCAGTGCACCACCACCGCCAAAAAGTACCAATAGCAGCGTCATAAGTGAACTGCGACGACGAAGTTTTTTGCTTTTGAAGAGTCGTTGAAGCACCTCTTGATTGAAGGTGCGGTTTTGCTCGCGCTTTTCGTGTGACATATGGCGAGCATTTGGTACTTGTGGTGCTGCACCCTCCTCTTCCAGCTCACGGACAGTCGAGGCTTTTTTACCAGTAAATGTGTAAAAAGAATCCTCTTCGTCGCGGATTTGCTTGGCTGTCTCATCGAATTTATCACGCCAATCCATAGCAAACAGCCTTTCCATCAGAACCCTGCTGGTCATCCCACCCTGGATAACTCGTAGTGGTGGACTTCACGCTCATGGCAGTAAGTTATTTCTATCAGATATATACTACCACAAAATTGACATTATGTACAGAGATGGAGGTGACTAATAAACAAAACTAATAACGAGGTCGCCAAGAGTAATGCCGCGAGTTGAAAGTGCATTAAGAACGTTTTGTTTTTTCTCATTAAGGACACTATTGCTGTCGGCGACTCCACCGTTTGATCCTAATTTTGTATAAGGGACGGCGAGCTGGATCTGTAATTTATTGCCTGCAAGATCTTGGAATGTGACATCTGGCAGTTGTCCCGGTTCGGTCGGTAATTGATCAATAATGCGCGATCCGGGCGAGACGTCGTCGTCCGATTTTAGTAAATAGGCATAAACACGCTTATCCAAGGACTTGCTGAGTGTTCCAAGCATGAATATTTTTCCATCCGATGCATACACAGAGTTAATATCGATATTTTCCGAATAGAAAACTTGATGTGCGGCTTTTTCGGAATCTACCCTGTAGAGACCGCCTTTTTGGACGTAGTAGAGCGTATCAGTCGCCGCGGCAGAGTCGGCGTTTTGAGAGACGTCATTAACAACATATCCACTTGCCTCCTTTTTTAGATAAAGGACCCTTTTATAGTTCTTGCCGTATAGTTGTCCCCCGTCTGTCACGTATAGCGCATCAAGCAGGAGGTTCGTGTGCAGATTAGTTGAAGATATAGTTTTACCATCAAAACCATAGACATTTATAGTGTCATCGTTTGCGAGCTGACCAGACGAATCACCAACGGGAGCGCTGCCCGAGTAACAATAGGCGTTATCCCCTATGATTTGACAGAGTGTTTTATGAGGGGTCTTTAAATAGTCTTTTGGGGGATCAAAATGAACGTATTGAACACCCCCTTTATTGCCGGTAGGTTGCCCTAAATAAACAGTGCCATTGGCTGTTACGAAGACAAAACGGTTATCGGTCGAATGAGTGCTACTTGTGAAGATCTCTGCAGATATGAGCGATGATTCATCAATTCCTTCGGGCATATCATAGGCTATCGATGCTCCGGTGTCGGTAGTATAAATAATTGGCTGTGGTGCACTTTCATCGCCGCGATCATACACTGATACGCCGAGGAGACCTCCTAGGTACGGTTGGGCAACCTTGTTGGGGTAAGTGACGTTTTTTGCGAGGGCTTTATTGATCCATGTTGATCTATCAGACACTTGATACTGCAATAGCGAAGGCGGGTTTATGCATTTATAGGAAAGTAGTGACTCTAGTCGCTTGTTGTATGATGCGCAGGTGTCACTACCATAAAGGCTGGCAAATGCTACTTTTTCCGCGTTACGGTCACGGGCGAGATTGATATCAACGCTTGCAAAACCATACCATGGTAGCTCTAATTTTGTTTCTGTTTTGACATATTCTCCGCTACTGACAATAAGACTTGTCGTGTCACGAGTGATAAGGAGGAGTCCTGTTCCCCCTACTTTCTCGGTACCACCAGGACTACTACCATAAGTAGTGATTGGTGCGTTTGTAATATTAGTCTTAATAGTGACATTAACAAACGCGTGGCTCGAGAAGAAGTTCAGTAACAACAAAAGAGGAATGACCACAATGGTCACAATCACAAGGCTTCGCCTGTGGAGATAT
>JALQVV010000108.1 GCA_023260255.1 Candidatus Saccharimonadia bacterium | reverse complement strand
GAGGTCGCCCTGTATTTAGCCGAGTTCTTCTTCGGGTTCGCCACTGAGTTCGTCCATGCTACGGACGAGGACATCGCGCGGCTTGGAGTTGCCGCTGGCTTGGCCTACTATACCCTGCTCTTCCATGGTATCGATATAGCGCGCGGCTTTGGCATAGCCAATGCCCAGGCGGCGTTGCAACAGACTTGCGCTGGCTTTGCCACTGTCAATCACAATACGCAAGGCTTCTTGGTACGTTTGATCACCACTGGTATCAGTCGCAAAATCCATGACCACTCCGCCCTTGCCGTTTAGCTGCACAGGCTGGCTAATGATTTCGTCGTTGTACTGCGGCGCTGACTGCATACGCAGGTGATCGGTAATCTTCATGACTTCGTCGTCGGTCACCCAGGCACCCTGGATACGTTTTGGTTTGCTCATACTTGGGGTCAGCATCAGCATGTCACCTTTGCCCAGTAGTTTTTCGGCACCAATCTGGTCCAAAATGGTGCGGCTGTCAACCTGACTCGCTACCGTAAAGGCAATTCGTGCCGGCACATTGGCTTTGATCAAACCGGTGATGACATCGACCGATGGGCGCTGCGTTGCGAGTACTAAGTGAATACCAACAGCGCGGGCCTTTTGCGCCAACCGGACAACCAACGCCTCGACATCACGAGCCGCCACCATCATCAAGTCAGCCAGCTCGTCGATCACGATCACAATATACGGCATGGCACCTTCTTCGTGTTGCTGCATGTTGCCATCTTCATCTTCAACGGCGATTTTTTTACCAGACTTTTCGATTTTTTGGTTGTAGCTACGAATATCACGCAGTTTCTCAGCAGCCAGCAGCTTGTAGCGACGCTCCATTTCGTTGACTGCCCATTTCAGCGCGCTGATGGTCTTTTCTGGCTCAGTAATCACTGGTGTCAACAGATGGGGAATGTCTTCGTACGGTGCCATTTCGACTTGTTTTGGATCGACCAAAATCAGCTTCATTTGTGATGGACTATTGCGGTAGAGCAGCGACGACAGCAGCGTGTTGATCATGACTGATTTACCACTACCCGTCTGACCAGCAATCAACAAGTGCGGCATGGTATTGAGTTCGCCTACCACCGCTTCGCCAGAAATATCGCGGCCAATCGCAAATGCCAGCGGCTCGCGAGTACCATCCCACTGTTTCGCGGTCAAAATACCGTACAGGCGCACATCGGCAGCCTTGCGGTTTGGCACCTCAATACCCACGGCTTTTTGCCCTGGGATTGGTGCCTCAATACGCAAACTCTGGGCCGCAAGATTGAGTGCGATGTTGGTTTCGAGCGCGGTAATACGTGTCAGCTTGACGCCGCTTGGCGGACGCAACGTGTACTGCGTGACTTTTGGCCCAATATTGGCGCCTTCCATATCGACATCGATATTAAATTCGCTCAGTGTTTCTTTGATAATCTGCGCATTTTGCTGTACGTCACCTGCATCGGCTGGTGACTGTTTTTTCTCTAGTAGATCAAGACTTGGTGATTTCCAATTGGGGTCGTTGACAGATATCAATGCCGACTGTTCTTCGGCGGCTTTGTCTTGTTTGATACTGCCGCGCAGTGTTGATAGGCGCGATGATTTTTTGTCGTCGTCGTTGGGATCAAGGGTTTCGACACCAGCATTCAGTTTGAATTCGGTTGCCGGCCTTTTTACTTCGACCTCTGCTGCCTGACGCATGACTTTGACATTGTCGTCATCGAATTTTTCGGTCTGCAGCAGTGCCCATATTCGTTTGATCAAATTGATTGGCGATGCCCGGAAGATAAATAGCAGAGTGATGAGTATCAGTAGTACATAAATAAAGCCCGCAACCGGTTTGTCGACAAGTGAGAGCATACCCAGGTTGAGGTTTTCGCCAACCCAGCCGCCGTTAGCCGCCAGCCCGAATAGTCCGGCCCACCACACGATGAAGAGTACTGTGGCAAGTTTCATCACCAGTGGCAGGCGGTTTTGTTCAGCACGAAATATTTCGACACCAACATACACAAACAACAGTGGTAACAAGTAGACAGCATAGCCGATAAACGACAGGAGCGTCGTTTGCACCCATTCAAGAACAGGGCCGCCGACGCCAAACCATGCAACAATCAACAATATCGAAAAGGCGATCAGGGCTAACGCCGTGACTTGTTGCCAAAATCCGGCCGGAAGTTTGTGTGATGGACCGGAAGGTGCGGCTTTCTTTTTTGTTTTGCGTTTTTTAGGCATAACTGTTTTTTAT
>JALQVV010000027.1 GCA_023260255.1 Candidatus Saccharimonadia bacterium | reverse complement strand
TTTATGGTTATACTAAATATATGAGCCAGGACATCTCGTTGATGGTCAACAAGCAGTACCGCGGTATTACCGACGAAAACTGTTTGTATTGGTGTCATGGTACCGAAGGTTTAGAGCACCGCAAAGTGCGTAAATTTCGCTATCCGCTGTGGAAATACGCACGCGTGAGTCATCGAGTCATTAGTTGTATTTGCCTCAACTGTAATATGCAGTTTTATGGCGATTTGGCAGCCGGTGTACCGCTGAGTATCCCCGTGCTTCGCCGTGATGGCTATTTTGCGAGTGAAATTCCGGTGCGGGTCAATGGCAAACGCACGGGCCTACGCGGCGAAATCGTCCGGCCGTTTCGGCATGTGACCCAGGAGATGCTAAACGATCACACTCGCCTATTTATTGAACTTGTCCAGTAGATAACCACAACTGGTATACTAGGCGCATGGGTAGCAAACGATTTTTGATTTGGTACAAACAACTTTTTGGAGCGGTCGGACTTTTTGCCATCATCCAAGAGATCGTTGTATTGAGCGAGCGTGGAACATTTAATCTGCTTAACTTCTTTAGCTTTTTCACGATTCAGAGCAATTTATTTGCTGTTATTACGCTGTTTACAGCGGCTGCGGCGCTTCGGAGTGGTCTTAAAAATAACGCATTGCAGTATCTGCGCGGCGCCTCGTCGCTTTACATGGTGATTACTGGGGTTATTTTTGCCGTATTACTGTCAAATTATGATCCGCGTGTACTGACTGCTGTTCCGATTGACAACACGATCTTGCACTACATCATGCCAGTCGTGATGGTCATTGACTGGCTGATTGATCCACCCGCTCGGCGTCTGTCGTTTGTACGCAGTTTGATATGGCTCGTCTATCCACTTCTCTACCTTGGTTATACGCTTATTCGTGGCTCTGTTGTTAGCTGGTACCCCTATCCATTCCTCAATCCCGCGACTGGTGGTGGCTATAGTGGTATCATTGCCACCGCTATTGGCATCACGATTTTTGTGGTAGTTGTCGCGTGGGTAATGACCCGTGTTGGCCATCGACGTTAGATTACGATAAGCTTTCGAGGATTTTGGTTGCCCTTCGGACGACTGCTTTTGAATGGTGCGATTGCTGCTGTTTTAGTAGCGGTAGTAGATCATTCTTTGCAACCGATCCTTCGCTTACAAACGTGGCGAGCGTGTTCATTGAATTGGCTGCAACGATCCAGTCAACATGTGGATCCTGTAGTCGCTCGGTTAGCCACGTGATTGCCCTCCTCTTTTGTGTGGATGTCAGCTCAGTTTCGCCAGCAATCTCGGCCATGTGCCATTGAATTGATGCTTGTGTGTCGCTACCAAAATCATCAAACAATCGGTCGATGTATGGTTCAATCCATTCTGGTTGAACGCGGCAAATCTTTTCAAACGCATCGATTGCCCGCATGCGTAACCACGCATTGTCTTCGAACAGGCATAGGTACAATTCTTTTAGGCGCGTCTTGTCGCTCAAAACAATTTGTACGACTTCTTCTGCCCGTCCGAGCGAGTTCTTTTTGCCATCTTCGGCCAACATATCGGCGAATTTTTCAGTCATACTACTATCTTACCCTTTATACTAGGTATATGGATAATTCTCAAAAACTCGAAGGAACAAAACTAGCAAACTTTACGCCGCAAGATTCGGTGGCTGAACTGCAGATCAGCGATGTAACGCCTGGCACTGGCGACGAAGTGCCCCAGGGTGCGACGATCACCGCGCACTATACCGGTGCGCTGGTTAAAGACGGTACGATTTTTCAGAGTAGCCATGATTTTGGTCGCCCAGTTACCTTTCCGCTGAGCGGTGTAATTGCCGGCTGGACCCAGGGTGTGCCGGGTATGAAAGTCGGTGGTATTCGTCGGTTAACTATCCCCGCCGCCCTAGCCTATGGTGCCTCTAGCCCCTCACCAAACATTCCGCCAAACAGCGACCTTGTGTTTGATATTGAACTAGTGGCTATAGAGTAGCCGTTATCTGATTTTTGTCATCAACTTCAGGTTTAGAATATACTGCCAGTGATCCATGGTGGGATGAATACTCATATAGGTCATATGCTTTTCAACGAATTGTGAGCCGTTAGTATCGAGTCGACGATGTGCGTAACTAGTATTGTAGTCTATACTTTTCACCATTCGCAGCAATTCCTTTCGCAGCAACATGCCATTTTCGGAATTGAGGAATTGCTGCTTGCTGATAGTCGTTGTCATATAACTACCAACTTCTTGGGTAGCCTGCATTGTGCCGTGGTCGATCTTCGCGAGGTTTTGCGACACTTACAATGATTGTTTGTCCTTCAAACTCTTTACCATCCAGCGCTTTGATCGCTTCGTTTGCGGCCTTAAAGTCGGTCATTTCTACGAATCCAAAACCTTTTGAGCGATTTGTTGCGCGGTCTATGATAATACTAGCACTGGTAACTTCACCGAACTGCGCAAACAGTTCAGTCAAGCTTTTTTCGACGGTATCAAAAGAGAGCTTGCCGATAAATAATTTCGTTGCCATGTAGGTGTTGCCTTTCTTTAGCATTTAGTAATGCGAGGAATGCTATGCTTTCGTCCTACGAGTCGGTGAGGCTGACACCAGTGTATAAAATAAAAGTTTAGAATAACTTGCTTGTCTCATTGTAACACACTTTGCTCTTACTAGATGTGGCGTTGCGGTTACGCGATAGAATCTTTGCCAATAATTTCGTGCGCGTTTGATATCACGATAAACGCGTTTTTGTCGACAGAATAAATTGCTGATTTGATTTTTTGTTCTTCAAATCGTGTAATGACGGCTAATAGCACGCCATGCGGTTCCTTATCTTTGGGGTCGCTTTCTTTGACATAAGTGACCGGCTCATCAATGACTTGGTTGATGACTTTGCCGATTTCGCGCACATGCATACTGACGATCCATACGCTGCGATCT
This sequence comes from Candidatus Saccharimonadia bacterium, assembly GCA_023260255.1. Taxonomy (GTDB): domain Bacteria; phylum Patescibacteriota; class Saccharimonadia; order Saccharimonadales; family Saccharimonadaceae; genus UBA2112. Next base: position 21,036 of record JALQVV010000027.1, on the reverse strand, counting down.
TCATTGAGTCCCTCGACTGTGACGTCAATTGCTTTATGTGCCACGAAGTATGCGATCAGCGAATACAGTGCTTGTTCCCAGCCAAAGACAAATCCGGCTAGTGAAATGATAATGCCATTGATGAACATGATTGCCTCGCCAACCGAAAATACCGTCACGCGGTCGATTAAGACGGCAATTGTATCGGCACCGTCAATGATGCCGCCATAGCGCACGACAATACCCACGCCTATACCAACAAACAGACCACCAAATACTGCAGCCAAAATTGGTTCGTGAGTGAATCCGTCGGACAGATGGACGGATGTTAGTGTCGCGAGAGCGAGTATACCAATGGTCGAATATATCGCGAATGTGCGGCCAAACTTTTTATACCCCAAATAGACAAACGGAATATTAAATAGAACAAGAAAAAGCCCAAGCGGCAAACCTGACAGGTATGTACTTATAATCGCAACACCCGTGACGCCACCATCGAGCAAATGGTTTGGGAGCAAAAAGAATTGCAAGCCGACCGCAGCAATGGCGCTCCCAAGGAGAACTAACGCCACTCGCCATGCACGGATCTGCTCGATATACCCTCCTGCTCTTTTAAATAACCACTATTGATTCATTACTATTGTACCGTACAAATTCTTGTAGTGGAATGGTGATTAGGCGGGTATCCGATTGTCGAATGGAGATATTTTGAATTCACCTGATTCTGTCGTTTTGACAGTGTCCCAACTCATGCTTTCGACTGTCTGGTCATCAGATAATAGATAGTAACTGCGCACGGCTGCACGTGTTGTTGTGGGTGGATTGACCATGCGGTCTTGGAGTGTTATGTCGCTCGGATGTTCGGTGGTGGTGAATTGTCGCTTGCGCAATTTATAGACTGGAGATTGCTTGTATATGTCGAGTGCAGCCAATTTGCCCTTATCAACGTCTTCTTTGGCGATGATCGCTGTTTGTCCAAATGCGTGGTCAGTCTTCTTTAGCCCATCATGTGACCATTCATTTGTGTCTAGCCGTCCTGCGGTTGCCCGCAGCAGAGCTAGTCGTGCAATTGCATCACTTCGATCAGTAAGTAACATCGGATCTCGCTCTAAGTCACTAATGGCGATTTTCCACTGCTCAAGTTTGCGCGCTTCTTCGTCAGTGTGTTCGGTCGTTTCAACAATTTCAATAATCTTTTTCTGAGCTTCAAGCGCATTGTATTCATTACCGTCGTTGTAGCGTGTTTTGCGAGCAAGTAGTGCCCCGATGACGTCATCGGATACGTGCGTGAGCAAAGTATCGTAGGAGTTTTGCATTGCAAGTCGCGCTAACTGCACGTTATTACCCTGCGGGTAGTCATTGAGTCGCAAGCTGTCATGTTTTCCTTGCTCGATTGCTCGCAACGCTAGTGACACCATACCAAACGACATGCCGGTCGCCCAGTCGGATATGTTGCGATCCTTACTCGTCAGATGAATACGCAAAAGCTCATCCATGCCCCCGTTGTGAGGTTCATCGCGCTGATTGATAAGGGGTTTGTCTCTCGTTGTGGCATGGCTATAATCACATGTGATGTCGGTGATCTTTTGGCTGAGGCTGTAATAAGATTTGCCCCCAGTTCGCCGAATCATACCCGCTCCGGTCAATAATTGACCGGTTGCAACAGTAAGGCCGAGCAGGTGGAGGTATTCGTCATTGAGCGCTTGTATTTTTGTGCCATCGGCCGATAGGTTCATGTGATAGCCCCATGTCGTATTACTATCATCAATGACGCGATTGGATAAGATTATTTTTTTAAATATGCTACTTTGGCACAAATAGCGCATCAGGCTATCTATTGCAAACAGATCGCCTGCCATTTGGTTGAGAACGACACCATCAATCGATGTATCTTCGGGTGTTGCGTATTCAAGATGTGATCCGTAGTCTACATAAAACCTTGCACCGTTACTCTGCATATCCCGAAACCGCTCCACCTCGGGATGCGTGTGCTCACTGAGCAAGGTGTTTCCATTGTCGAATTGGCGGACTTTTCCTGTCTTAGCATCGGTTGCCAGTATCGCCAGCTCTGTTTCGGATGCATAAATGCGTCTGGTTTCGCTCATGGCGTTTTCGCCTACTGCCCGCCCCTTTGGACGTATGCCTGCATGAATTCCTCGGCGTTGTTTTCGAGTACATCTGCGATTTCATCTAGTAGTACGTCGTCGATTTTCCCCACGACTTCGTCTGTTTCAGCACCCAGTTCAGCACTTCTTGCTGCTTGCTCACCGATCTTTTCGGCCTGCTCAGGAGTTACAGTTATGGGCTCTTCTTCATGTGTTGACGTACGGGTTTCTTGTGATTGTGGCATATCACCTCCTTATTTATGTCCATATTACTCTAAAACTATCAAAAATAAAGCATATGCACAGATGTAACTTCCCTGCATGCTAAGGGCCCATACGAAGCGACAGTAGTGGCGTTGCTTCATATGGGCCGGTGGTTAGGGTGTCTCGGCATTGACGGATCCGTTCGTGGCCACGGTGGTGGCGACGGCTGCGGCAATTACGGGTGTCGTCGTGTTCAGGCTGGCGATTGCCTGCGCCAACCAGCCTTCGGTGCGGGGTACCGCTTTGGCGATGTTGATCCGCAGAATTTCGGCTCCGAAGTGGCCGAACTCTCGACTTGCCTGTTCGTGGAACAGCTTTTTGACCTCAGCGGCATCGCCGATGTACTTATCTGCACCCAGCTGCTCTTGGATTTCGCGAAACTTTTCTTCCGCGATGCCTTTGAGCGTGCCTTCGATGTCTTGAGCGGACAGCCGCCACAGGAACACGTTGGCGACACGTACGATCAGCTGGATTGGTTGATCAGATCCGCGGAACTGATCAACCCATTCCACGAACACACTCAGGTCGATATTGCGCGCCGTTGCGTCCTCTTTGATATAGTTGATCGTGAACGGGATTTTCAAGTACCGTCCCGGGCCGTAAATTTTTGGTCGGCCATACTCCAGCTGCAAGTACGGCTTGTTCGAGTCAGGCCCGCGGCGCAACTCGCGTACTTTCCGCTTGTTGCGGTGTCGTGCCTTGAACCGCCGCCAGCGGGTGGTTTCACCGTCGTCATTGTAGACGAACTTGACCCGGCCGAATGTCGTGCGCAGCGCCTGTTCTTCGGGGCCGACGATTTCACTGCACTTCCATAGTAAAAACACGATCCCCGCACCCAGAACTCCCAGAATAATCCTGGGCCAACGCCACGGGCTTGGTGCGCCGATGACCAGTTCGACGGCTTTTTGGCCGTCCTCAATCATAGACATGATGGCTCCCTACTCCAATGTACGATTGCCAACTTCCTATTCAGTTATGCGTTTATGGTCAGTGTAGCACTTGTATTGTTACCGAACAATTATCACCAATGAAAGACCGCCGAAGCGGAGCGAAGGAGCGATAAGGCTCGACTTCGGCGGTCTTCGGCGGGTACGGGTGTTACGCCTGTTCTGGGACGGTTATGTCCTGCAGGGTGGCGCGCTGTTTTGGCCGGGCTGCGAAATGCAGCACGTGAATGCCTCCGTCGTTGGCGGCATCCATTGCCTTGCGGAGGAGTTGTCCATATGCCACCTTGGGTAGTCCGGATGGGAGTTGGAAGCTTCCCTGGTCTGTGCGGACGACTGCTGGGCAAATCTTGCTTTGGACCGACTGGACGTGGGCCCTCTTGCGATATGCCACTAGATATCCTTCCTGTAGGGATCTCAACTATACTATTATATAACGTATTCTATGGATAGTAAAGCGATCTACTTGCGTCGCTTGGTCTTAATGCGAGATTTGGGAGTTGCAGGATATATGTCATCCACCTGGCCGCTTAGTTTCAGCATTTCCGAAGGGCTCATTTTTTGTAGTTTTTTATCATCTGGGAATAATATTTGTCCGGCACTTCGTTTGTCAGCCGCATCGCGAATCCAAAAAATAATGACAATTGTGATCAGCAGCACGAGCAGCGTAATAGTATAAGCCGCAAACTCTTCGCCTTCCAGGTCGTATCCTGGGGGTAACTGCACGAGTATTTCGACAATTGCGCCATTGTGACCCGGAAACAGACCGATGTGTGGCGCTTGATCAAAGTGCATGAGAACATGGAACAGCTCGTGAAGGATAATGCTCAGAACAACACCGATCAAACCAACAAGTATTTGGAGCCAGACGTATTTTGGTAGGTTGCTGAGGTAATTTTTCACTTGCGAACGATTATACCCTGAGTGACGAGATTAATCACCCGGCTGTATAATGAACCTATGGGATGGTACGCTATCATCCCCCGCTCTTCCAGGGAGAAAACATGACAACAGGCAGCGGTGTCAGGAGGTACCGTGTTACGCACCGGCCTACCGGATTTAGTAGGGTCATTACCTACGCTGACGCAACGATCCGCGCGGCAAATGCAGGCGATGTGGATTTGCAGGATCGGATCCGACAACGGCTATACCGGTTTGTGCTGGCGCTTCGCCAAAGTGCGCGTCTTGCGATGTGCAGGCAGTATGACGAGTTCCTGTGGGGTGATATCCATGTTGCCCCGGCAGACGAACCTGATCGTTCGAATGTCACCCAACTACCGCTTTCCAAGGAAGCACCGGCCGACGACTTCCCCTTGCTATGGTGAGTAGCGGCCAAAGCCGCGCAGGAGAAATCTTGCGCGGCTTATTAAATTGACAGACCTGATCACGCTGCGTTTGTTTTTATTGAAACCATCTATAATGAATATATGAAATTCAGCCAAGCCGAACAGGCGCTTAGTGCATTGGACTCCGATATGGCGGTGTTGATTCGTCGCAATGGGCCGATTGTCCGTGAACCACGAACGGATTTTTTTGCATCGCTAGCGCGTTCGATTATTTCGCAGCAGATATCAGTCAAGGCGGCTGCGGCTATCCTTGGGCGATTCGAGGCGGCGACCAACATGGACCCTGCCCGTATAGTAGCGCTGACCCAGGATCAAGCCAGGACGATTGGGTTGTCCGGCCAAAAATACAAATACATCCATGACCTAGCGGAGCACTTTGTCCGCGATAGCATGGTGTTTAATCATCTGGATACCCTGAGTGACGACGAAGTGATTGAAGAACTGACTAAAGTCAAAGGTATTGGTGTCTGGACGGCGCAGATGTTTCTGATGTTTACGCTTGTCCGGCCAGATGTTTTTGCTCCCGATGATCGCGGGTTGCAACTAGCGGTCAAAAAGCTCTATGATTTGCCTGATGTCCCTTCGCGCACGGAACTCATGGACATTGCCGCCAAATGGGCTCCCTACCGCACCGTCGCCAGTTGGCATTTGTGGCACTCGCTTGATAACGAGCCGGTCTAGCATCGATTTGCGCTTTGAACATTTTGCCATGCTTGATAAATTTCACTGGTATTACTCTGCCATTCAGCATTTTCATCATCAATATCTGATTGATACGCGTCATAATCTGCAGGTCCGTCTGGATAAGGGTCATTATATTCGCCATTTTCATAAGCGTCTTGTATTTCTGCGAGCGCTTGTTGGTGTATGGCATTCTCGGTAGCTAGGTCGGAATTGTATTTACTATATCCAGCATTGATGCGTTGCATACATGCACTATCTTGCTGACTATTCTTCGATGATTTAGGGTTTGAGGATACTGATGGCGCAGGGGTCTTAGTTGTCGTTGCTTCAGGTGATGGACTTGATTGGGAATTCTTGCTGTCACTCGAGCTCCGAGTCGGCTTTTGTGATGGGCTGGCTTTTGGGCTATGGCTTGGTGTGGGCTGAGGTGTTTTGACTGGCGGATTTATGCCATATGTTTGATAGAGTGCGAATGCCCCTGATGTGTACACGATAACAACCAGCGCAGATGACAATATCGCCTGTAGTGGCTTTGAGCTTTTGAGTATTTTCCAGAATTTCATCAACTTATTTGCCGTATTTGATTGCTGTGGCTTTGCGGTATTGGACGACGCGGCGGACTACATCAAGGGGTAGCGGCTGGTCTAGTGGAAACTGCACCGATCCTTTGCCTTGTTTGTATTTGGCAAATTCTTCTTTGAACGCTTCGTGGCCATTGGGTGTGGCGTAAAATCCCGTGTGTTTTGGGAACCCACCAAAATAGACAAGTGGCTTGCCATCCAATTTATACCCTACCAGGCCGTACGAAATGCTCTCAACCGCTTCTGGTACTTCTGCTAGTACCAATTCGCGCATTTGCTCTAACCGCTTGCGCGCATCGCCAGTAAAATTGTTGATGTATCGATCAACTGCGCCAGTTGTGTCTTTCATGTACTTATCGTACCACTTGTGCCTATCACATGAATAAATTAGCCTCGGTTTGGTATTTCCTGCAATGCCCAACTGTTGCCGTCGGGATCACTGAAAAAGACAAAATTGCCCCAATCCATAGGATTAATGTCACTCACCTCGACACCTCTACCTTGTAGCTCATCATGAGCTTCCTGGGCGTTTTTGACCACCATTTGCAGCCCCTGTTGTGATCCAGGTGTCATTTCGGTAATGCCATCGCCGATGACGATCGAGCAGGCCGATCCCGGCGGGGTTAATTGGACAAAGCGCAGTTTTTCGTTAACCTGATGATCATGATCTAGATTAAACCCTACCTTTTTGGTATAAAACTCAATTGCACGATCAACATCCGTCACTGGTACTGGCACCAGTTCTAATTTCATTTCTACCATGTACACCCTCCGTTTATTACTGTCTCTATTATCGCATTTTTTAAAACAAAAAGCCCCGTAACCACGGGGCTTTTTGCCGGCCGGCGGTTACGGGTTTCCAACGCGCTTCCTGAGCCGAAGTTGCAGGTCGCCGAGCTCGTCGAGTTCCTTCCAGGCTGCATTGACCTTGAAACCGAGCGCCCGCAGGACAAGACGTCCATATTCGAGTTCGCTCAGAGGTCTGGTCGGTCGAGGAAGCTTGACACCGTGTAGCTGCGGATAGTCATCGACAATCCCGGCCGCAACCTCCCGGAGGCACTTGTCCTCGTAGCGTGTCACCGTAGTGACAGAGATGCCATACAGCGTGGCAATTTCGCCTCGGCGCTTGCCCAGTGTGGGTGTCTTTGCGCTGTCATACGACATGCTGAGGCCAAAAGCAGAGTAGACGAACTCGACCAGGGCCTTATCATGAACGTGGTGGGCGATCGTGGAGATCAGCTTGGCCTTGTAGTCCAGTTCGTTCTGGCAGTTCCATAAGGCCGTCAGTAGCATCGTGCACTGGTAGTTGCGCCAGGTGGCGCCATTGGCTCGGCGAAGGAACTGCAACTCCTTTAGAAGCATTTGTTCTGCAATGTCCCTACTATCCATGATTTCCTCTCGGTGGTGGACGTATGAGATATTTATAACATAAAATCTATAAAAAGCAAAGACTCCGCGACTGGCGCGGAGTCTTGCTGTACACGGCCAGAGGCGGAGTTAGGGGGTGGGTGTGGATGTGGTGTCCTCGTCGAGGAATGTGAGTGACACGACGCTGCGAGCGCCACTCATGTAGAGGTCGTACCCGATCGATATCTTGTCGCCCTCCTTGATCATCGAGCACTCGCGAGCGTTATTGGTGTGGCAGTCGTAGCGCTCACCGGAGCCCGCTAGCATGAAGCTGGTACTTCCCTTCATGCCAATAGGACCAACGTGCGTCACCATTCCCTGGGTGGCTTGTGCCTCCGGACCGATCAGTGCTTCGGCGCCAAAAGCGACTGCCGTGCATACGGCCACGACTGTAACTCCAGCCGCCGCAAGGGTGATACGAGCATCCATCTTTTCACCTTTCGTCGTCTCCCAATGGTTTTGGAAGTTGTGACTTATGATGACACATTGACATTGAATGGTCAACTTTTATAAATTTTGCATCTTGCTCATGTTTTGTTTCATATACGATGTTTTTATTTTGTGGGGTTTAATCCTCATTTTTCGCTGCAATTGTTAGGAGCGATTTTTTATCAACATGAGCACCAAAAAGCTCATGGCCTGGCTCGAGGATTTTACCACGAGCAAGCGGGCCGATAATGACGGGGTCAAATCCGAGGTTATTCACGAGCGCGGCAACCGTTTGGTTGTCCGTATCGTTGTCGCCGGCGATGGCGATGGCTTTGCGGCCGGGCGTACCTGCTGGTCGCGATTCGTCGAGCAGATGGTGATAGCCCATGTGACTGAGGGCCTTCACGACCCGTGCGCCTACGAGATAATCCTGCACGATTTCGCTGCTTGACGTCATGGGGTCTGCAAATTCACTCTCGCGACCGTCAACTTCCCACCAGTAATTCATCGCATCGATGACTAGTTTGCCACGAAGCTTGTCGGCTGGGATCGTGCGGTATTTGCCAAGCGGTAGTGCTAGGATGACGATGTCGGCATGCGCGACGGCATCTTCAGCAGTCGTGGCGATAGCACCTGGCGTAAGGACCTGGATGCTCAGTGCGATTTTGTCTGCAGAGCCAGAGCCTGCGATATAGACGTCGTACCCTGCCCTGAGTGCGAGTTGCGTCAGGACAACACCGAGCTTGCCCGCACCAAGAATGGCGAGGGTTTTATTTGCTGGCATCACCGCTCTGCTCCGCCAGGAGTTCACGAACACGCGGGATGACTTTGGTGCCGTAGAGTTCGACCATATGCAGCCGCGCACTTGCAGGCATCGGTCCGCCACCGTAGACAAGGTCGAATCGATTAACACCAAGCGTTTTGATAGATTTGGCGATTTTGCGAGCGACCGTTTCTGGCGAGCCAATGTAGAGTGAACCGTTGCTAACTTCATAGTCAAAGTGCTCACGTGTGATCGGTGGCCAGCCGCGCGTCCGACCAATACGGTCGAAGTTGGTTTTGTGCGCAGGCCAGGCAATCTTCACCGCCTCTTCGTCGGTGTCCGCGATGAAGCCTGGTGAATGCATACCAATCATGTCAGACGAAGTGCCAAATTCCTGCGCGGCATGCTTGTACAGATCGACATATGGTACAAATCGTTCTGGAGCGCCACCAATGATCGCGAGCATCAATGGAAAACCATATTTGGCTGCGCGGATAACAGATTGCGGTGAGCCACCCACGCCCACAAATGTTTCCAGATGACCCGACTCAGTCTTGGGGTAAACATCTGCCTTGTCCAGACTTGCGCGTTTGGTACCGCTCCAGGTGACAGGTTTTTCCTTGAGTAGCTCTGCAAAGAGCTCGATTTTTTCCTCAAACAATATTTCATAATCCCGCAGGTCGTAGCCAAACAGCGGAAATGATTCGGTAAACGAGCCACGCCCCAGGATCACCTGGGCTCGCCCATTCGACACTGCATCGAGTGTCGAGAATCGTTCAAACACCCGCACCGGGTCGTCCGAGCTGAGGACAGTTACGCCAGATGCGAGTTTGATGTTTTTGGTCTTGCTGGCGATGGCCGCAAGTACCATTTCGGGGCTGCTGATTGCAAAATCTTCGCGGTGGTGCTCGCCCAGCGCAATCGTATCAATACCCAGTTTGTCTGCTAGTACTGCTTCATCTATAACCTGACGGATCGCCGCGGCGTGTGTCAAAAGCTTGCCGTCTGTACCACGCGGAATATCGCCAAACGAATCGAGCCCAAAACTAATATAAGATTGGTCGGTTTTTTTCTTGGTTGCCATGGGCTGTCTCCTTCCAATTTAGTATACATTGTATAGTAAATAGCAACAATACTCTTCTCACCTATTTAATCACTCTTGGCGCGGATGAATATAGTAAAAGTCAGGAAGTCGTTTGATGGTATAGATTACAGGGATACTTCATTTATAATGGTTCAGATATATGGGAGATAAAGAACTTCAAAAGTTAATGAATCGACTCGATAAGCTGTGGGTAATTGCTACCAATGCTATTCGTGCCCGCGATTATGGAAGGGCTATAAAATCACTCCAAGTAATATTACAAATAGATGAAAAGAACGCCTCGGCACATAATCGTTTGGGGATTGTGTATGCGAAAACGCGTGACTATAAGCAATCAATATATCATTTCAAAAAAGCAACAAAGTATGAAAAAAGCGCATCTTCTGAGCATAATCTCGGTTTAATCTACTACGAGACGGGTCAGTACCGTAAAGCAAAGAAACATTTAGAAGCTGCGCTGCAGATGGAAACACTTGCAATAAGACATGTGGCAATTGCAAAGGTATTAGAAAAACTAGGAAAAGATAAGCTCGCACTTGAACACCTAGAATCCGCAATGAAACTAGAGCCGAATCGACAAACCCAGCAAATATATATTGATGCTTATGCGCGCTATGGTAATAGTCATAGAAAACTATCCGAAGAACTACTCGAAGCAATTCAAAAAAATAATGTGGATTGGGAATATGAAGTTATTGATAACTACCCGCTCTTAATCGAATTGCTTCAATCTCTTCACAAAGCTCTACAGGAGATGGTATTTAGTCGATCGCCAACCAAAGTATCACTGAGGGATGAGAATGCAAAAAGCTTGATGATTGCATACCTACATAATCTTAATGCGTGCATACCATTACTGAGTCGGAACTATAGTCTTGCAAGTGCAAACATCGCAAGAAGTATGTTCGAAATATACCTTCAAATTGGCTACGGTACACTCAAAAGAACCAATGTTGGCTTTGCTGAAATAGAAAGGTCGTCATTGATAGCAAAAAAGAATGCCAACAACCGACTGTTTAAAAAAATAAGACCAGAGGATGACGTGTATCAGCAGAAAGTAGAACACAACAGAGATCTTATTCAGTTGGTGACGTCATTAGACAAGAGGTATAAAAAACTCGATCCGCTCCCCTCATATAGGGAGATTGCGGTACTGCTCGATAAAGGATATATAGGTGAAAATTACTTCCTCTATGAGCAACTATATGAAAAAGGATCAGACATAATACATGCGGAAAGGTCGTCGATTAGTCGATCGATCCAATTATCTAACACAAGACATGCTGGTTTGTTTATGGATTCATATGCAATTATTAACAACCTTATTAATCTCACGCTCAAGATTGGTGACCTGTATAGTTCGGTTCCAAGCTTAGGTCAGTCGACACGAGCGAAGTATCAAAGAGAATCGAAATCAATTAAAAAATCTCTTGTTCTGATACGCCAAAGAAAAGTGGCTTCATCTGATAAAAAATTGATCCAAAAACGAAGAGTGCTTTTTTGAAGATGATACCGTTTTAGGATTTCAAAGCTAATCATTAGAACGGCCCTTATCAAATTTCTGCTACCCTAAATATATGTACACTTCGCAAGGCAATCGGCACCAGATCACGATTGATGGCAAGACTTTTTGGGTTGATTCGAATCAAGAAGAAGCTTTGATACTATGGCTAGAAGAAAACGGTTTTCATGACAGATGGCGACATATTTACTATGGGTTGAAAGTAAATGGCAGCCACTATACGCCGGATTTGGAGCTATCAGTCCAGTTGTCAGACAATATGACGCATCGAGCGATTGTTGAAAGCAAGCCAACGATCAAGCACTTCAATGGTTATATTGGGCGTCGAATGCGTGGCATTGCGAGGTTTTATTTCACAGACCTACTACTCCTGTACGTTCATGATGCCGACAAATGGTACAGGATCGACATAAAAACTGGAGAGCTGAGTGAATTCGGAGTCCCCACCCCTGGTGAGATTCCGATCAACAAACTATACAAACCATGGACCAAGAAAGCCCCTAATATTCACTATCATCGCTATCGGCAACGATTAGAACTCGGCAAAATGATGATATTGGCAGTAATTGATGCAATCGAAAAAGGAACGCAGGCTACTGTTCGAGCACTTATTACTCCATCTAGGAAAAGACGACGACGCCGAAAACGCTAGTCAGCTATCGGTGCGACCTTTCTTTATGTTAATTTTCTAGTCTTTCATTTGTGTATCTGCACGAAATATAGTATGGTATTCCTGACCCCGTTGTTCATCGAGTGAACTGGAGACACATGATTATCGAAGTATTTGTCAGCAACGATCATCTGATCGCAATGGCAAACGATGTGTTCGCTCGGTTTGAGCGGCGCGTCATGGAAATGCGGTGTGACCGCCTGGACGAGCTGTCTGACAAGATGACCGCCCGGTACACACCGTTCGTCGAAAACCATCCGAAAAGCGAGTGTTTTGCATCGCTGATGCGGGATGAGCTGGAGTGTTACTGCGCTGAGGCGCAGGTGACAATCCTTCAGGATCAGGAGCGGCTGGACTATTTGCGTCAGTGGCGCAAAAAGCTGCACGATCTGTTCTTAGATCAGCTGCGTAAGTGCGGCGAGGAACGGTTGGCTTTGGAGTTGGAACCCGAGCTGGAGGCCGAACAGGCCGCGCTGACGATTGCCAGGAATGGGTTTGTCGCGTTTGGGCTGCGCGTCATGGAGCTGGTGGTTCAGATGGAACTCCTCTATAGCAAAGGAGACGAAGACGACGAACCGCAAGTGCGGTCGCTGGCCGCGGAAGTAATGCGAACAGTAAGGCTGGAACGTCCGAATGCTGCGGCATACGCTCCATAACTACCCTGTTGCCAGGATGATTGAACCCTGGCAGCAGGGTTCAATCATATATGGACTAAAAGCGCCCCCGGAATCCGGAGGTTCTAAGATACGGTTCTCGAAAAGAAAGTTTTTAGTATAATTAGTACATTAACCTAACGGAGATCAGCCTACAGTCATGAAAAGCTAGCATTCATTCAACGCACAAAGTTATCAACTTTAGTTGGAGGATGCTACCTATGGCAAAAGGCATGAGTAAACCGCGCCGAAACGTCAAGAAGCCGAAGAAAGCGCAGTAATAAATAAGCGGGGCTATCTGCCCCGCTTTAAGTTACATATCAGGCCGATCACTATAATGGTAATAATGAGGATTTTTGCGACTTTTCGGATTTTTATCATTTCTGTGCTTGCGGCTGCGGCGATTGTCGGACTCAAATACATATTGCACTATTTTGATATCGAACCAATTACTATGGGGTCGCTCCACGGAAGCGTGATATCAGGCGTCATATTTGTGATCGGTTTTCTGCTGTCGGCCACGATTGCAGACTACAAAGAATCCGAACGTCTGCCCGCCGAAATCGCGTCGACGATTGAGAGTATGAGTGAAGATGCGCTGTCGATCGAAGAAAACTATCCCAAACTCAAAGCGGCTGCGTATCAACGACAACTCCATGTGATCGCCGTTGCCATGCTGGCGGATCTGCGCAGTAGCAAAAACAATACGGCGCGGACAGAGCTGCATAATCTGAACAAACTGCATTCGCAAATGGAAAAAGCCGGCGTGCCCGCAAACTTTATTGTTAAGCTAAAACAACAACAAGCTTTACTGCTTCGCCATCTTTTCAGGGTGAACTATATTCAGCGGATTATTTTTGTACCATCGACCAACATATTGGCATGGTCGATCGTGGTGCTGGCTGCCCTGCTGCTTTTGATGACCAACATGGACCCGTTCGTTGCGGGCACGGTGATTACGGGAGCGATCATGTTTATTCTGGTGTATGTACTGCAACTTATCAGGGTGATCAGGACGCCGTTTCATGATGAGGGCAAAACCAAAGACGATGTCAGTCTGTTTTTGATCGAACGAACAGCGGAACATCTAGGTCCGCATCACATCACCAAAAATCAAAACAAATAGTCTTTGTCGTTTTGATTATTTCTTTTTGGCAGGATTTTTGCGGGTTTTACGTGGTCGCAATTTTTTGTGTCGTTTGATGGCAAATCTGACGATCGATATTGTCACTACAGCCCATAGGATGATGACGACGATCGGCAGGCTGATCGATAATAGATTGACGATGATTTCTTGCATATCTGCTTGTCATTGTACTGCATTTTGGGCAGAAACAGACAGTCCCCTTTGTTATACTAAACATAGCAAAGGGGGCGATCGTGACCAAAGTAAAATTAATTCGTTCGTATGATGAAGTAAGCAATATTCGGACATTTGTCTTCGAAACTGGTGGTGCGCTGTGGCTGGCTGGTCAATACCAAACGTGGGAATTGCCGCAGCTAGATGGTGACGATAAAGCCCGGCGACATTTTTTTACTATTGCCGCAGCCCCAAGCGAAGGCGAATTTCATATCTCTACCCGTGTGTCAGAGAGTATATACAAACAGGCGCTTAACAGCTTGCAACCTGGTGATGAAATTGAAGTACGCGATATCGCCGGTGATTTTACCTGGGAAGATAACGAATCGGTTGTATTGGTTGCTGGAGGTATTGGGGTAACACCGTATCGCAGCATGCTTATTGAGCGGTCGGCGCTCGGCAGGTCGTTGGATGCGCATGTGTTGTACTATAGCCGCGACGATACTTTTGCGTTTCAGGGTGAATTTGACCGGCTGCAGCGAACGCATCCCGAGCTAAGAATTGAGTATATTGTTGGCGAACCGATTACAGCTGCTGGCATATTAGAACACGCGCCCGAAGCTCATCACAAAACGACCTACCTATCCGGTCCCGAACCAATGGTTGATACTGTGGGCAATGAATTGATGGCCCGCGGCGTGTCGCTCAAACAGGATTGGTTCCCTGGCTATAACGAAGAAACATACTAGCGTAAGCTATTTCACAGCCTATACCTACTAGCTGGTGCATAGTGGGTAGTATAACGAAGGAGACGTCCATGGATATACCGATGGTCAGACTAAACGATGGCAATAGTATGCCCCAGTTAGGACTGGGTGTATGGAAAATGCGAGATGGCGAGGAGGTGCGGCATGCTGTCGATACGGCGCTCCAAAACGGTTACCGCCTAATTGATACGGCTGCAGTCTATGGTAATGAAGGCGGTGTGGGCGAAGGCGTGCGACGGTCGGGTATTACCCGCGATGAAATATTTGTCACGACCAAACTATGGAATGGAGACCAAGGATACGACAGTGCCCTGCGAGCATTTGACACCAGTCTCAGTCGCCTGGGGATGGATTATGTCGATTTGTATTTGATCCACTGGCCTGTCCCGGCAATGGACAAATATGTTGATAGTTGGAAAGCATTGCTGGAAGTAAAAGAATCAGGCCGAGCAAGATCGGTTGGCGTGTGCAATTTTGGGACTACTGAACTGGAACGACTGATGAACGAAACTGGCATAGCGCCTGCCGTGAACCAAATCGAACTACACCCTCATTTGCAGCAAGCTGAGCTGCGTGCATATTGTAACGAAAAAGGTATTCAGATCGAATCGTGGAGTCCGATTGGTGGCAGCGGTGGTGACTTGCTGAATGACCCCAAACTCATACTTATATCTGAAAAATATGACAAATCCCCAGCCCAGGTTGTCATACGCTGGCACTTGCAACTGGGTCTGGTCGTCATCCCCAAATCATCACATGACGACCGGATCAAAGAAAATATCGATGTATTTGATTTTGAACTCGACGAGGAAGATATGAAAACAATCGCATCTATGGATATGGGTACCCGGCGTGGCCCCGACCCTGCAACTTTCGGCGTTCATACGCGGACAAATGTCATGGGGCTTGCGCATAAGCTTCGCCTTATATAGCCCTGATTGATATTATTAAGCATATGTGGTATAATAGATACGTTCGACCAGTGTGTCCACACCGGCATGAAGGCAAGGAGTAAGTAATTGGACGACATCTATGCTGCCCGGCTGGGTAGTTACGACATTGTGGCAACGATTCCGTCGGCAAAACCCCGGGCTGTCCCACCAACTATCTGGAGGAATAGCGAGATCAAGCTGTTCAACCACCTCAAGGCTTGCTACCGGCGAGCCAAGCAAGAACCGCCGCAGGCGTTCGTCACCGCAGTCAGGAACAATGACATCACAGCTGTCACGGCGCAGGTCCAGAGTATTCTGGATTCCGGCATCCAAATGTCGGAGCGGTTGCAGCGGTGCAGCAGGCGTTTCCTGAGGCAACGGTCACCCTCACCTGCTCCGGCAGATCAGTGAGCGGTCAATCCGACCCTTCTCTGGTCATCTGTATGGATGATGCTGAAGGAGAAGAATGGACGCCGCCGTGTGACTGCAACTGCAGTCGGTGTAAGGCGGCGCAGATTCCGGAAGACCATTGTCATATTCGGTACCGGGCCTGCAACACATGAGATGTCATGCCCTGGGAGTTATTCGTACTCCCAGGGCGACAACCAAAGTTATGCACTACGTGAATGATTTTGGCTGAAAAAGAAAGAGTCGCCCCCACCATGACAGGGGCGACTCTTTTTGCCGGGGTTATTCGGCGGGAGTGTCCCTCGGGGGCGACAGGTGAACCCTGAAGACGAGTGGTGCTTCCTTGGGGCCATATAGGCGACGGAGGAACCGGAGGATCAACGGCTCGTGCGCGGACTTGATTTCGATGATGTGCCCTGCCTGTTCGGCGATCTTGTCGGCCAGATTGTCCAAATCCTCCCGCGGAATCGAACCCGACGGGTAAAACTCGTGCCAGCCATATCGAAACTCGTGCAGGTTGTGGATGCGATTTTCGACCTCGTGCGCGAACTGTTCGCTCGGGCTGAGTGCGTCGATGTTTGCAGCTGCCTGTGCGAGTTCTTCGCTGGTGAGGAATGCCACATTTTCTCCTAGGTTGTACGGTGACGACCATCATCTGAGTGGTCATCAGTAATTATATTATTACAATAATTATATAAAAAGTCAAACTACTCTACGCTGACAAATAAGTTACCGTGTTTTCTAGACTTTTGCAATGGATAGTTTTTTTATAAAAATATGGTATAAAATTCTTATAGACAATCGTACCTACCAATGAATCGAGACGACAATGATCGCAAGTGATGCCGCTAGGCAGTTTGCCTTGATGTGCGGAATTACGCGTGAGATCGGGTTGATGAGAATTGATCTGTTCGAAATCAGGATGAACGAGCTGGAGCAAGAAGTCGGCGTAATCATCCGCACGTTCGAACAGGTCGCCCGTCAATACGACATGACATTCGCGCGGCACTGGAAAAGGGCCGCGTACGTCATCGCAAATGACGCGCGGTTTCTGTACCTGAATGATCCGACTATCGGTGGCAAAATCGACATGCTGTGGTTGCAATGGTCGCAAGACCTACTCAACCGCTTGAGATTTATCCCTGTCAACGATGCGTCACAACGGTTCGCGGACGAGATGCAACTGGTCCGGAATTTTGTCGAAAAACAGGCGGTGATACATTCTGAAATCGCCAAAACGTCACGGCAAATCGTGAGTGTGCTGTATGTCGATGCGCCAGGACACCTGGAACATCGGGATCTGCATAGTGCAAGCGCAGCAGTTGCAAGACTGCTAATCGCACTGCAAAAAACCACACAGATGTTGTCCTCGCCCATCAAACCCCGCTAGCGGACCGACCCACCGAAGGGCTCCGCCTGGCGGGGTTCTTCGATTTTATAGAGTGAGCCTACGTTGGTATACTAGGGATATGTTAGACCACCATATTCAGCGGCAGATTGTATATGATTTGGCATTTAGCGAGGGGCTGCGGTTTTCGGAGTTAAAACCGGACACATTAGAGAACAAGGCGTTTGATTATCATTTGAAGAAGGTTATTGCTGCAGGGTATGTACGCAAAAACGAAAACGGAACATATAGCCTGACAAGCGAAGGGAAGCGTGTGGGCAAAGGCGCTCTGAAAAAGCAAAGTCGATTGATTGACCGCGCCTACTCCACCCTCCTACTCGCAATTCGTCGACCAGACGACGGAGCGTGGTTATTGATGCGGCGCAAAGCTCAGCCGTTACTTGGACTGACTGGGTTTATGAACGCTTCGCCAGTCGCGACCGAAGAAACGGTGCAAACAGCCGCGAACATATGCCGGGAACAAACGGGACTTTCCGGTACGTTCGTACCGCATGGGCATGGCTATTTCCGTATTTATCGCGATGGGGCTCTGGAAAGTTTTATCCATTTTACCCTCCTAACGTGCAACGATATTCGGGGAGTGTTGCACCAAAACAGTGAACTAGCGGAATACTACTGGGATACGGATCCCGAGTGGTCGGCACCGGATATGCTACCGAACATGCAAACACTTTTTGAAATGTCGCAAGCTCCGATGGGATGTTTTGCTGAGAAAACTTTTGATATTTAACTTGTGATTTTATTATGACACCCATGTACTCTCCTTCTACTAACCTTGTGTTTTCCAGTATGACCGGTTATGAATGGTAAAACAGTGAAATATATTTCACTAGTCGTGCTAATTACCCATACCAAAATCATCCTGTGACTGAACTAACGCATGATATGCTTCCCCGCTTCGTGGGGCCTCTTTGCGCCAATTAACTGCAAGCGGACTATCCGGATCGGCAAATTGTGCGATTGATTCATGAACGCCCGTTGGTTCGTGGCTGATCCGTGCTGCTTCGAGTAGTTCGGACGCATCGAGCAGTACGATATTCTGGATATCGTGTTCGCTCATGCCGAGCGGTGCATTGGCATGTTGCAGACTGATGAGCGTGAGGGCTGTATTGCCCATTGTGCGGCCAAGTTTTTTCTCTGTTCGGACACGCGCTAACTCGTGACCCTGCTGATACTGAATGGACAGGCGACTAGCCAGATTGGCTGTGCTGGCTAATCCTTCTCTTACGCGGGCAAGCAGGAACTCTTTTGATGCTCGCCATGAATCCTCTGCTTCGGCCTCGTCTTTAGCGAGTACAGGCAACTTGAGCTCGCGTCGCATAAAAATATCGGGCGTGCGTGCACTGTCTGCAAATGTATACCATGCGGAGTTAAGCAAAGGTACAGCCAATCGATGGCGGATATACATGATGTCCTCGGGTTCGGTAACAGGATGATTAAAAATCGCTTCGGCGACTTTGGCGCCAGATGCCTGGAATTCACGGATGAGAGATCCTGGGCGGAGGCTTTGTCGTCTTGCTATTTCTTCCGGGTCTCGTGCCCGGGGCGGCACGTAATTGCTGCCGTCGGTTTCGTTGATGTGCTTTGCTGGTAGGTCAAAATTTCTTCGTGGTTTTGTCATATTTCCACTATGCGTGTGAAATACAGCAAAAGCAGTGAAAATTTTTTCACTTGGACGGCGTGTCGTCTATAGATGGGGTTTCGTCGAACTGCTCTTGCAGTCGTTGATTGAGAGCCATAGTGTAATCGGTGTATGCGCTGCGGGCGTAGCCAAAGCCTCGCTTAAAATTATTCATGGCAGCATGGCCGTTGCTCATGGCTAATGATGGACCACCAAGGACTGGCTCGATATACATGCGGTGAGAGATGTGATTAACGAGTGCGTGCAAAGGGTCGCGATGCTGTTTGATGTGTCGGAGGTTTTTGTCATCCGGATGAGCAACCGAACCGTTATAGAGGAGCAGGCCGTATTTGCCTATTTCCCAATCTAGATCTGCACCATTATCAACCATTTCTTCAAACCCATCCAGAATTTTGTTGACTGATGGGTTGAGCACGTTGATATCCGCCATATCTTTTTCGTGTTTGGTTGTCAGGAGGGTGCCATTGACCTGCATGCCAAATACAAAACCATCATCAAATGACGGATCGCTGAGTATGGTGATATTCTCCATCAGATTACGCCGGTTTTCCATGCCGGACATGATGATTGCACGTCCACCAATTTCATTCAGTCGCGCCCGGTAGTTTTTGTATAAATCCGTTTGTGTAATAAGTTCGCGTTTGCCCTCAAGGTAATCCCGAGGGTTGCCATGATTATCGATACGCTGGCTAATCGCCTGGGCAGCAATAGTAACATCGGTCATATATGCTTCTATGCTGAATTCGGCGCGTCTCTCACTCATAACTAATTATGGACATAAAACAGGAAAATGTGCAAGAGCTGAGTTTCACAACATTCCTGGTGACCTCACCGGGAATCGAACCCGGATTGTCAGGATGAGAACCTGATGTCCTAACCGTTAGACGATGAGGCCATCAGGAATACCGTGAAACTACACTACTTTAGCAAAATTAACAGAGGTTGTCCAGATGTACTAACCGAGGTGAGCAATGACGTCGATGAGCTTTTTGGGGGTGATCTCGGCTTTGATTAAGTAGCCGTCGGCACGGTGTTCGAGTGCCATGCGTGATTCATCGTCTTGTTCGAAATTGGTCAGGACAATAATTTTGGTGTTTGGAATCAGATCTTCATGGCCACTCCGAAGTGCTTCCATGATTTCGTTACCACGGCGTTCTGGCAGCATGACATCGAGCAGAATCAGATCGTATGGTTTGTTGCGTGCTGCGGTCAGGCCATCGTTGCCGCCGACCACCCAGTCGACTTCATACCCTGCTTTTTTGAGACTGCGCACGTACATTTCACCGATGAAACGGTCGTCTTCGATGACTAGAATGGTTTTGATTGGCATGAGAGTAAAGTCTTTCTATCCCTTATACATTGAATGGTTTCTGATCCAGCCGCTTCCGTGCTCAATCAACGATACATTACTATTATTGCTGCTTTTGAGTTTCTCTGCAACCGTGTCATAGATCGGTAGCGTAAAACTAAATGTCGAGCCTTCGTTTTCGGTGCTGCGTGCCGTGATAGTACCACCGTGCGACGATACGATCGCTCGTGAAATGTAGAGACCAATGCCAGTACCAGCAACTGTTTCGCGCGAGCGGTGGGAACGATAGAATTTGTGAAATAGGTTTGGTAGGACGCTCATGGGCATGCCGATGCCACGGTCAATAACCGACACTTCGATAAATCCTGGGATTGGATGTGCGACAACATGCACTAGCCCACCCTCATTGCTATATTTGATGGCATTGTCAATCAGGTTGCCCAGAACTTCGCCTATGGCATTGCTATCGGCGGCCACGGTGGGCAGATTGGCTGGGATGTCGGTGACAAGCAGACGGTTCTGCGTGCTGGCGCGCAGTTGCATGTCATCGGCAATGGCATCGTAGATACTGCGCAGGTTTTCTTCGTTGAGGTGTAATTTGAGATGTCGGCGATCGTACTGCGAGGCGTTGAGGATGTTATTGATATAGCTGGTAAGGCGGTTTGAGGCTACAACCAAGCGCCCTATCAGTTCGGTTTGGTCGCGCTGCAGGACGGGTCGCAGCTCATCTTGCAAAACATCCAGATAGCCACGAATCACCGTGATAGGACCGCGCAGCTCGTGTGCTGCAAAGGAAATAAAGTCGAATTCATCCTCTT
>JALQVV010000024.1 GCA_023260255.1 Candidatus Saccharimonadia bacterium | reverse complement strand
ACCTTGATTGTGACGCCTGCTTCACGAGCTTGGCGGCGCAGGTTTTGAACATCTGCAACGCTCAGGCCGTTATAGCTGGCAAATACCGTCAGCTTTGAGTCTTTCAACAAATCTGAAACTTCAGCAACCAAATCGGTTTTCTTAGCTTTTGAAATCGCCATAGAATTCTCCTTTGGTTAATTTTGTATTCGATCCGAATTGTCAACGATCGCATTACACCAGTGATAATTACGAGAGACACAGTTTTTTAACTTCAGGATTAACGCAATCGGATGAGATGCAAGGCGGCAGTGAAGCGCGGAAGAAGCCGTACAAAAGTACTGCGACTGAGCACTGGAACTGACAACGAAGTATCTCGCCGATAGACATCAGCACGAACTGCTGTGCAGTTCGACAGGATGTCGGTGCGTAATTCTGATGTTAAAAAACAAAAAAAGTCTTTGATTCTCGCATTATCAAAGACTTTGTGAATATCTATATGGTGGTAGATTGTGTTCACCTCGGTAGCGGATTAAGTCCCAGGGACAGCTACTGTCTTTGGTAATGTCTATGAAAAGTATAGCAAATGAGGTAAAAATGTCAACCTATTTAGTTTTTAAAGTATAGTTACCTTCGACAAATTTCGCTTCATTTTCGGTGTCAAGTTTATCTGTTACGTATGCAACTAGATTGTCGGCAATTTCTTTTGTCTCTTTGCTCAACAGCTTGTATGGATCGCTAAGTTTCAATTCTTTATTGTTCCATCCTAATGTATCGCGGGACCTAGGATGGCTATTGACGTACTTTACTACATCTTTGATTTTTAACTTTGCATCTTTCGGATGATCTTGGACGAGCTCTTTTAAACATTTCAGGTATAGAAGAATGAGTTCTTCTTTTTCTTCGATTATGTGTCGTCTATAATGTCTTGTTTTTGTTTCGAATTTGTCGAATAACCCTAGGATTAGGTAGAGTTCCATTAGGTTAGCAAGTAACCCAATATCTTTTGGCTTAATCGTATGTGCTTCTTCCAAACGAGTCTGCGCTAATTTGAATTCACCTTTTCTAAAATTATCCATGCCCGATTCTTCAAGCTTATCAAACCTACTCTCTCCTAGTTCTGAAAACGCGATATAACCTGCGAATACAGCTAGGATGAGGCCAGATATTTGGCCAACTAGACCAATATTTATCTCAGTTGGAGCATAGATATATATCAGAGTGTAAGCAAGAGATGTAATTACTAATAGAGGGATCACGAACTTCCAATATCTCTTTACCAGAGGTGCGCGTTCCTTAAACCAAGCAATTAATCTATTAATATGGGGTTTTAATATTGCAAACAGAAGTGCACCAATAACTAGAAAAGTGATCGCAATGACCACGACAAATAAATCAATACTCATATGCATCATTTTAGAAGACTAATTTATATCAGCAAGCATAACAGGTATAGCGCGACTAGTTCCACCCGGATTTACGCATCATTAGAGTTAGAATCCAGTAAGCTAAAGGAGATTGCTACTGTACCGTATTTCCTTTCATTCACTGCGTCGTAGTACAGTTTATATGACTGGAGGGCTTCATCAACGCTATTCGCCGATGGGATTATTTGCTTGTAATCCAAGTGGTGGAACATCTCGCGGAATGTGGTGAAGCGCTGCGCATTTGTGACAACAATTTTTGCCCGGCCTGGAATTGATCGGACAATTTCGCCGTTTTCCCATACATCCTCACGGATCGAGATTTCATCGCCTGGTTTGAAATTCAAAAACCGCTCTTTGCCCAGGCGTGTTTCAATCGTCTTCTTCCCCGCTAGAATCTCTTGCAGGACAGTACTGTTAATGCCGATTTCTTCCATTACCTTGCTCATTACGAGAGTAACGAATATTCGTAAACTTTTCGCTCCGCTTCGTTATCTGAATCTTTTAACTCCGCAGGGTTTGTAAATACCATTTCGTCGCCGTCTTCGCCTGGGCTGAAGTGCATGTCTGTCGGTATCACGGCGAATATCAAACGAATCTGCCATAGATTGGCATGAGCGAGGAACGAGGGATCTTCGACGGCGATGATTTTGTAGGTAAAGTCACCGACGAGGTTCACTTCTTCGTTTAATTCGCGTGCGAGTGCTGATTTAATATTCTCGTTGTGATCCATGCCGCCGCCCGGCAGATCCCACCAGGTGCGCCCGGTTTCCTTAACGACTAACACCTCGCCTTTTTCGTTTACAACAAGCGCCTTCATAGACACGCGAAAAAGAAAGTCTGTCTTGCGATTCAGATGTGATTGGTCGATAACACCGTTTGTATTTGGATCAGACATAGATCAAGCATAGCAAATAAGTTTTCGATAGTGTACCTACTCAGGTGGGTCTGTCAGCGGTTTATAGCGCCACAAGCCTTCAAGGAGCTCAACTTTTTCGTAATCTATGCTAAATGCGGTGTCGAGAAATTTTCCTACTCGGCGTTCGGCGTAGATCGCGGTGTAGTCTCTTTCGGTGATTTCTGGCGGGTTGTCTTCGCATACCATCATGTGAGTGAAGCCAGCACGAGCTAGCTCGAACATGACATGGTGCGGTTTCACTAGACCGCTGAGTCGGTCGTTGAGATGCAGTGTACCCCTACCGAGTGGAAGTGTGTCGACGACCAATTTGCCACCAGGAGCCACCTTGTCGACTGCTTGTTCGAGTGTTCCGAGCGGATCAGTCAGCCACCAAAATGTTTTGCTGCTGATGACCAGATCGTAATTGTCACGTAGCCCTTCCACCTCGTCCATGCGTTCGGCGTCGCCGACTATGTATGTGCCTGGCTGGAGGTCATCGACGATGGGGCTTTTACCAGAGTAATCGTCGAGAGTCAGCGCGTGCGCGATATGCCCCATAGCCTGGGCTCGGCGTACAAAACCACCCTGCGCAGCGCCGATATCGAGGATGGATAGCTGGCGATCGGAACCCAGCAGCGATGAGGCTGCTATTTTGCTGCCGTCGGGGCCAGGCATCTCGTAATCGTCGTCCGAACCGTCATATTGGAACCCAAAAGCGCTGCCGATAGTGTACTTTGCGTGTTCCTCTATAGTCTGCTGCAACCACTCAGGGCGTCGCTCGTGCATAGGCGTAAGGCCGGTCAGTAAATTCATATGTATACTATAACATAAAATAGAATATAAGCAATAAATTGAACATGGCCGCATCCTGGTGGACGCGGCCATTGCCCGTTTCATTGATATCAGGTGTCGTAAAGACGAACATTTTGCGGCGTGAAATGGGGGCGGTATCCCATTTGTCCCTCGTACATCTCTTCGGCAAGCTGCGCGAGTACGACCATTACAGCGGTTTCGCGGTAGGTCCGCTCACGTGCAGGTTTGTCTTGAGCAACGAAGATGAGGTTTGCGAACGCGTCCGAGAAAGTGGTAATGACGGGCTCGATACCCTCGGAAATGTCCTTCCTGGACACGGCAACCAGATAGTCGCTTTGATCTTCGAACGTCCTTGCGAGATCTTCAATTCGTCCTCGAATGTCCTGCAGGCTTCTGCCGATGTCCAAATTGTTCGCCAGGACTGATTGACGCATCAAGCTGTTGAGATCCTCGACTACGGCATTGAAATCGCTGTCGTACATGAGCATGTCCTCTCAAGTAGAAACGGGGTGCAATGTGCACCCACCCTTGCAGTTATTCTACTACACTCGTTAGGTCTTTGACTGATTGTAGGATTCTGGTCCGAATTTCGCTGTAGTAGATGTTCTTTTCTTCGGTGCTCAATTCGCTTTCGGCTTTGCCGAATGTATCGTGGCGGAAATAGGCTGCGAATGGACCACCGGGCTGGTAACCGAGTGGAGATGGCAGGCGCATGAGTGTACCAGTTGTGACGAAATCATGCGTTTCAACACTGCCTGCAGGGTTGGCGACACTGATAACGCGGCGAATACTCGCTGCACGATCGTCACCTTTGAGGTCTCTGGTCTTCCGTAAAAAGTACTTGATCCAGTCTCTATCTGATATGTCGGCCGGCAACTCACCTGCCCAGCGGCGCGCTGCAACACCTGGCTCACCGCCAAGTGCCGGGATGAAAATACCACTGTCATCGCTCAATGCTAACCTGCCTGCTTCGGTTGCAAATTTGCGAGCTTTTTCCTGGCTATTGCCGACGATATCGAATAAATCCTCTGTAATATCGAGGTTAAGCCCCAAATCTGCAGGTGTAACAACTGTCAGCTCGCTACCGAGCATCTCGCGGTACATTGTGACTTTGGACTGATTGTTCGAACCGATCAACAACTCGCTCATTTGAATATATTATAACATAAAATTTATAAAAATGAAATACCCCGATGGTCTGGAAATGCCCGTTGGTGAATAGTCAGTGGATTAACCTTTAAACATTGGTCGCTACTCGAGGTTCCTCGGTTGCGGTTGCCAAGATAGTTGAATGATAAAAATCCGTGTAATCTTGCCTGGTATATAGTTGTCCCACGGCATCACTGGCATTGTGTTGATAGAAGTCTAGCCCTTCGTCGAAAGGATAAACGTCAAATATATGACGTAAGGCTCTTATTGCTGGAGGGCCATAAAGTCTCTGAAGTTCATTATCTGAAAATCTTCCGTGTAGCAAGGCAATGTTGCGATTCTGGTGATGAACAGTGCCCGTAGACGCTTCGGTTGCCCATGTAGTATCGGAAAGATTACGCAAAGACGGATTAGCTTCGAGTGTATAAGGAGGAGGCGTATCGAGCAAATAGCCAGTTGATTCTCCGAGGATGACTGATTCCATATGTGCTAAGTGACGAATATTTCTCCCACTTGGAGTCTCAAATGGCATGCCGTGGTTGCGTGCAATGAGAAGAAAAACATCTGTATTTGGCAGCTCATCTAGTATTGCAGAGCCGATGATTGCCTGACGACCAAAGCAGTTTGATGTGCGCGTCTCGGTCATGCGTTCGGGATCAAAAATACCCGTACCGTGGCCTCTATAGAGA
This sequence comes from Candidatus Saccharimonadia bacterium, assembly GCA_023260255.1. Lineage (GTDB taxonomy): Bacteria > Patescibacteriota > Saccharimonadia > Saccharimonadales > Saccharimonadaceae > UBA2112. The sequence continues at coordinate 14,417 of JALQVV010000024.1, read as the reverse complement.
TAGTTGTTTACGCTATCAATAATTGGATTAATTCTGTCAATCACTGATGTTTCTTCATTAGGATACGTACATTACAACAGAAAGATAGTTATAAAACAATACGATAATTATATTGCCCATTAGTGGTCTGTTCAGTTGGGTATAACACCTAATATCCTTACGCTTGCATTCAGTCCAAGTTTTTATCATGCTACAGGAAATGTCATCTGCGCCAGATCAAGTTGAATTCACCCGATGCGGACTCCATGTTTGGCCACCTGAGCCGTATGAACCAGTGATGGTTACACCAATTGTTGATGCACCGCTTGCACATGAGCGACTTTCCGACGATCTTTTAATTGTTTTTCATCATGCACGAAGACTTGGGTACCTGGCGACCAACGACTGGCTTGATATCGACCAGTTTAAAATGGCAACGGGCCGCCCGCCTGCCAGCGCTGTCTATAGGAAACTGCCATCAGACACCGACCCAGATCGCTGGAGACTCAAGTCACGCTACCATATGAAGCCCGCAACATCGCTGTTTAAAAATATTGTCCGGTCGCCATATGTCATGCCGGACATAGACAAGCCTCTTATACATTACACCGCCCCACTAACCCCTCTCTATTCGGTTTCAGTTGCACGATACCTCTCACTATCTTCTGAGTATCATTCCCCCTCTGATCCTGTAGGACTCGAATACCTATTGTTATCACGTAATGCAATTACTCGGCTTGCTCGGGGTGAGTGGGATCCTGCTGTTTTTGCCCGGAGTAGAATCGGTGATGCACAGCTCGAAGTGCTTGATCGGTTGGTCGACCAACCTATTAGTCCATATACAAACCCCGATTACGATTTTGACTATCGCCACAGGTGTTAAGACTTGATGATTAGCTGAGTAAATATGTCTTAACGGTTTTTAATTCCGTCGAGGCGCAGAGTATCTGAATCATCGCGATGTGCTCCGTCGGTACCAACATGCTTGGCGCTGACCTGCGGACCATGTTTGATGACATGGACCAGTGCCATTGCATGGCCGTGTCCCAAGCCAAAATCTTGTTTTAACCAAGCGACAATCTCGCCCGCTTTGATATTTGGATTATCAAACCCCTTTTCCTTTGCCATGGCAATAAATTCATTCGGTGTTTTGCCGGTCTTTTGTTCGATATTGTCGAGATATGCTTGAAATGACATGTTTTTATAATACCAAAATAATCTCACGCACTGTTTGCAGTGAGCCGGGTCGTATAATAGAAATAATGACTAAAAAAGTACGCAAAACGCATACTGCGGCGGAATTTGGGCTGGATGTTTTGTCTGGTGATACTGATATGTTTCGTTGGTTCTTGCTGTGCTATCTATTTGGCAAGCCGATTCGGTCAGAAACGGCAGTTGCTACATGGCAATTGTTTATCGATAAAAAACTTGATACGCCATGGGCAATCGTCGAAGCATCTGAGTACGATCTGGCACGTGTGCTACGCGCGGGTGGCTACACCCGCTATCAACATGTGACCGCTCGTGGGCTACAAGCATGCATGGAACGGTTGATTCGCGAATACGAAGGCTCACTGCTATTAATGCTCGAAAGCAGCCAGGACGAGGATGAACTCACTAAACGTCTCCGTAGTCTGTACGGTGTTGGCGTCAAAGTTGCAGAAATTTTCACCCACGAAACAGAAGAAGCATTTGCTCGGAGAGTTGAGTAAACAGAGTATTGCTATACTAAAGCCATGGCATATGATCAACGACTTGCGGAACGTATACGAAATCTCATAGGGCTTGATCCGGAGATGACGGAAAAGGCGATGTTTGGCGGATTGGCTTTTTTGGTGAATGGCCACATGGCGATAGCCGCAAGCGGCCATGGCGGTATATTGGTGCGTGTAGATCCAGCCGACAGTATGAGTCTCGTCAACACAACTCCTGCTGAATTAATGGAGATGCGCGGTCGTAAGATGGCCGGCTGGTTGCGCGTAGACGCCGATGAGATTCAGGATGATACCGAGTTAGAAAAATGGGTCCACCTCGGTATTGAGTATGTGCGAACCCTCCCACCAAAGGAGTGATTAACGGCACTAAGGGCTGAAGGATTCAATAAAGCTCATCCTCGGTCCGGTTGTGAATCATTAGGAATGCGGTTGAGCGCACATGATCAAAAATTTCTTGTTCGCTTATGTCGTAGCCCAGAAACTCCATCGCAAATTTTGCTGCTTTTACCAACTCGTCACGCAGAAAATCCCTGTCGTGTTCGAATTTCCTGTAGGCCTCCGCTTTGTCTTCTCTTTGCTTGTTAAGCTTGGCTAGTCTGCGAGTGAGCCGTAGCTTTTCTCGTGACTGAGGAGTGACCCTAGGCATGTAACCTTTCGTAGAGTACGGATGATTTCGCATACTCCGCGTTCCCTCTATGCACTCGGTTAGAGCCTGGGCTGCAAGGTCTGTTGATGCAAATTGTCGAATGAAATCTGCCGTCTCGGGAGCTGCTTCTCCATTAGCCTTTCTACGTTTAGCATAGCGCAGCACTCGCAAGTCGAGTCCACTATTCATGGCGCCCTGGGCAGCATCAGACGATGCATACACCAGCTTTGCCTTTGCCTGTTCCATACCGGGCGCATAACGTGCCCTTTGGTATACTGTGGTGTCTATCGCGGCATGCATGATGGGGATTAGTCTGTCTCTACTCGGTATATTCCAACTGCTGACCTCGGCGATTCGGTCCATGATGGCATCGGGTTTGTCGAGCATGATGCTGTTGAGTAGCGCCTGTATATAAATAATCGAAGGTATGCCCTTTTCTTCGGAATCCCTGTTCTCGTAGAGAGAGCGGATTCTGTTCAGATCGGACTCATCGAGCATACTTGAGGATGTCTTGCCACGCTGTATAACGTAGTGATTGTCAGAGGTGAAGTTGCCGTAATGAGTCGCTCGTAAATCAATACTCGTCTGGCCGAGCGTCTCGTCAATTTCACGTTCGAACGATTCCAGGTAACGAGGAACGGCGATGCCACTATCCAGCTGCGTGGCAGTCCAATCTTGGGCAAGTATTTGGCACACGAGCTCATGGTCAGCAACAGTCTCCTCTAAATCGTCGAGGTATGCAAACTCCAATTTGCGCGAGAATGGGTCGGCCATAGTTATCGCATAATTATAACATATTTACAACAATAGTGCCAAAACCTTAACTACTTATTTTTGCGTTGACGAGTTCGGAGGTGTATTGCATACGCAAAAGCGGTTATATATAGTCCGAATGTCAGCAAAAGGAATACAAGACTTAAATAGCTAGAGACGTCTAAGAACGACCGGCCAAAAAGAGTTGCAGCCGCTGAAACGGTGCTGTCTTCTGTGTCACCAAAATCAACAAGGAAAAATCCATGCAGGAAGGCCGCGGCGAACATTACATATAGCAATGTAGATAATGTAGGGTTAAGTGATCTTCGTTTCTTTTTACTCATCTCTGTCGGCGCAAGCGAGATAAGGACACCACATGCGAGACTAATCACGGGGATTCCATTAATGATATAGATAAGCATGAACCAGCCCATGCTTCCTAGAAAAGCTCTTCCTATTGTTAGCCAAAAGATTGTCAGGATCGTTAATACAACGAACATTGCTTTTGTCATATAAAAATATCTGCTACCGTCTGGCTTCGTTTAGTTTTGCTTGGGCTCGGACTAACTGTGTGAGTATTTGCCCCGGCACATCTTGGTCGTAACGTATTTGGACCGATTTGCTACCGGTTTTGTAACCCATATCTTCGAGTATTTTAGTATCCTCACTCTGTAGCTGGTCGTAATACACTTCAAAGGTTATGTGGTTAGTATAGGTGTCGAACCCGACAAGCCAGCCGTGGTATTTATAGTATGGCTTGCCGTAACCTATTTTTTCTTCGGCGTCGGGCACTGCTGATTTTACTATCGTACGTAGTGTTTCCAAATGCGGCCGCGCTATTTCTGGCGAAGCTGCTACAAACTCATCAACATCTTTAACTGAATAGTTGGTCATAGCCCTATTTTAAATCATCTTTCACTAGCTCGTGATAATTGAACAGAGCCGCACCTAGAAGGTTGCGGCTCTGCCCGTTTCGTGCGGGTTGGTTAGTTGTCGGTGATGCTCAGCTCGTGGATGCCGGGTTCGGGATTCAGCCCCCAGAACTGAACGCTTGGTTTGGAATCCTCGTCGAGAACCCCGTCGATTTTGTTGATAGCAGCCTGAATCTTGTTGCCGTCACTCATTATTTACTCCCCTCGCTCAAAACGGGCGCAAGGTACGCCCACCCGTGCGAACTATTCTACTACAAATCCTAGCGACCGTCGCCGTTTGTCTAGTCGTAGGAATCCGCTCAAAGTGCATTTTTTGCTTATGTTAAAATGACTCTATGTCGCCCCAAAGTCAGAAGTCTCAAGATCAGATTTTTCGCTCACAGCGAAAGGGCGTGCTGACATCGGGTAGTTCTACTAAGAAAAATGAGCCACTCGATTGGATATTGATATTTATCATTGGTGGATGGCTGCTTGTTGCAGCAATATTTGTATTCACGATAGTAATCTGTGCCGGCAGTGGCGCGGGTTGTGGAGACATATTTTTGCTTGCCCTGTTTCCGATATTTGGTATCGGCGCTCTAACGTTTGTTTACTTGATTGGCAGTGTGATTTATGTCTTTTCACATTTAGTACGAAGGCAACCGATAAAGCGTCGACATATTGTGGGGATGATCATTACACTTGCATTGGGCATTGTACCTAATGTTGGACCATTATGGCTTGCAGGTACGCTTGTGCAGCAAACCTATATACAGCCAGCAATCGAGCGGGCTGAGTATAACAGAAATGGTGGCCCTACCGAGGCGTTGAAGGCCGCGATTCCACTGGGTAATTTTGAGGACGCGACAAGGCTGATCGATAGTTGTAACGTTAGCGAGATATGGTACAGGCGGTATGATTATAATGGTCCCGAGGAAGCGAGAAATCTGTATATTATTGTCATTGCTCGTAATAACGGATCAGTTGCTTATGAAACTGCTCCTCAAGATATCTATCTACCCTATTCTGATAAGGATAGGATTGTAGCTGCTGTAAAGGAAAAGAATGATAATCTTACCGGTCCGTATCCAAATTGTGCGAACGAAATAGAACTTCGTTTGCCAAACGTGTAGTCCGATTTCACCGACCGTCGCCGTTTGTCCAGTCGGTCGCAAGGTCAAATCCGTGTGGATAGCGGAGCGCAAAGCCGCCAGTGTCGTAGACTTTGCCTGGGCCCATGCTGGTTTCGACAACTGAACATCTGGGGTAAATCCCGTAATTGGCAGCGACCAGTACATAGCCATCTTTGTCGATTTTGGCGCCATCGTAGCGGATAGTGTAGACGCCACCGCTACCACATGCTTGGATGACGATATTCATCGGCAGATCATAATATGTTTCACGGTGCACGACGCCACTGCCGTCGGTATATAGCTGCGCACCTTTAGATCTGGTCAATGAATTGGGGCTGGGCGCAAAGGCAAGTTTGGCCGGCATAGGTGCTGGCTGGGCACGTTCGATTGACAGAATTGTGCTGGCGCCATCCCTGACAAAATCACCATTGGTAATCGTTGTCTTGTCTTTGTCGCTGATGGGATCAATGCCGATTGCTGTTGCGATTTCGTTTGGTGACTGTGCTGGCGTGAGTATTCTTTCGCGAAAGGCGCCGTCGATCACAAGAACAGGCCGTGCGCGGTAAATAATGACGGCGGAATCAGTCGACTGCAGTTGGCTGTCAATTGCTGGCTCGACGATGTCTTTTTGGTCGACGGTAATACGAGCGTTTTTCAGCGCGTCACGCACCGTGCCAGCTTTTGTCAGAATTACATGGTCTTGCCCGCGGTCGTGGAATGTCACGAGTCGACCAGTATCGGCTTGTGAATTAACAACGAATAGCCCAATTGCAACCACAATACCCATAGTTGTGAGTAGTACTATTTTATGCTTGTTTAGCAACCGCCGTATTTTTTGATTGGTCGACAGCTGTTTTTTGGATTTTCGCTTGCGGGCTTTTTGTTTCATGTATACAACCTGTACTAAGGTTAATTTATAGCATAATCAGGACAAAAAGTTAATGATATACTGGATGTAGATGAAGCAACCCATCGTATCGATTAAAGATTTTCATTTAGTTATCAATGACAAAGTAATTGTCAAAGAACTGAGTTTTGATGTCCACCCCGGTGAAGTATTTGCCCTGCTTGGTGCCAATGGTTCAGGCAAAACAAGCACTATCCGGTCGCTCCTGGGCATCTATCAGGCAACAGGCGGTACGCTACATGTTGATGGCAAACAATACACACCGGACCAAGCGCGCGTGGTTGGGTACCTACCTGAAGAGCGAGGGCTCTATACGCGATCAAAAGTCTTGGATACGATGATCTATTTTGGCGAACTAAAAGGTCTGAGCCATGATGAGGCAAAGGAATTTTCACTTGCCTACCTGGAGCGCGTAGGCTTGGCTGACAAAGCAAATGTAAAAATCAAAAAATTATCAGGTGGCCAACAGCAAAAGGTGCAACTAGGTGTGGCGATTATTGGTGGACCAAAGCTATTGATACTCGATGAACCGACAAAAGGTCTCGACCCAGTGAATCGCAAGCTGTTACTCGATATTGTCGACGAGCTACAGCAAAAAGGGGCGGCCGTGATCTACATCACCCACCTTATGGAAGAGGTTGAACGCTTGGCCGATAGGCTGCTTATCCTCAAGGACGGGACGGCACGAGCATACGGCAGCGTGGCTGAAGTTAAAAAACAGTTCAAATCAAAATCGATCGAAGATGTGTTCGTGTCGATATACGACGAAAAAAGCAGTGAGGTAGCACATGGCTAAACTAAAAACAGTCATCAAGCACGAGTATCTGACTATCGTGAAGCAGCCAAGTTTTTGGACTATTATGTTGGCGATTCCGCTGATTGTGGCTGTTATCATTGGCCTGAGCTATATTGGCAACAAATCGAGCCAAGACCGGATACAAGATATTGCAAAAGACCTGAAAAACGTGGCGATTGTTGATGAAAGCGGGTTGATTAACAAAACGGTCGTCCAGTCGAATGGGTTGAAGCTAAGCCCTGTGGCAGACAAGGATCAGCTACGTGATGATGTGCGTAGCGGCAAAACTGAAGCACTGATTGTGTACCCCGAAACATTGGTAAAGGACCGCAAATACTCGGTGTATCTGAGCAATAATGACCTGACGCAGATGGGCGCCGTGACTGGACTGGCTGACGGCATGCTCAAAACGAGTCTATTCTTACCACTTGGATCGGCTGACATCATAGCACTTGCTCAGAGTGGCGCTGAAAGCCAAGTAACGACTTATAGGAGCGGCACTGAAACTGCCGGGCTGAACGAATATGTGGTGCCCGGGCTGTTTGTCGTGCTGTTCTACATCATCTTTGCATTTTCGGTGGGATATATGTTGACCAGTGTGAGCGAAGAAAAAGAAAACCGTTCCATGGAAATGGTTTTGACCTATATCGAACCACGCAATTTAATTGTCGGCAAACTGTTGGCAGTTGTTTTGGTAACACTGACCCAAGTTGCCTTTTTCACCCTGCTGGCAGTTGTTGCATATTTTGTACTGCAAGCGCTTGGGAGCGACGTGATTACTCTACCGGCTGGTATTGAATTGCAACGATTGGTGTTTAACCCGCTGGCAATATTCTTTGGTGCGAGCTTTTTGATTGTTGGATTTTTGATGTTTGCCGGATACATGACAGCGACCGCGGCTATCGCGCCGTCGACGAAAGAAGCGAATAGTTTTTCATCGGTATTCTACATCGGCGCGTTCGTACCCTTTTACTTTGTGGTCATGATTTTGACCGACCCGGACAATCCAATTACTAAATTCATCACATTTTTCCCACTTACCTCCCCTGTTGTGAACCTTCTGCGAAATACGGTTGGTAACTTGGGACTAGCCGAAGGGCTACTATCGCTTGCCGTTATGACGCTATTTATGATTGTTAGTATCTGGATTGCCGTGCGGGCATTCAGTCGCGGTGCGTTGGAATATTCGAGCGTATTGAAACTCGGCAGTCTATTCAGGAAATAAACAGCAATTTTACAGAGGTAGATTCTTGACACTACCGTACGAATCTTGTAAAATAGTAGACTGAAATGGCAATTGAAGGTGACAATAGTCCACTTGCCCTAAATTCGCTGGTGGACGCAAGCGGCCCCAACTCATATCTTGGAGCGATTGCTGCCGTTGACGCAATTATCCACCCTGAAAAACATCCGTTGTTTGCTGCCGATCCTGACTTGACACGATATGTGCGTGATAGATTGTACGGATTGATTACCGCGCAGAGTCAAGCAAACTGGGCACAGTATGACCGCATTGCCCCCCACCTAAGCCCGGACCATCAAGAGATCGTCCAGGGAACGCGCCCGCCAGCGGAATTAACAGCCTTTCTGGGTGAGGTTGAACAGGCGGATGCTATAGAAATTGTTCGCCGGACACTTGCAAACGAGTGGAATGCTTGGGCAGAAGTTGATCAACCGGCCCTTGCGAACCTGGACCAAGCCGAAGAGCTGGATACACAGACGGTAAAGTCTGCGCCACTCTATCGTATTAAAAACCTCGATACGGTCGGCAATAAGCCCGAGGCTTTGTTTGCACAAATTGACCGTAAGCAAACAGTACGACAGCACTTTGGTGGACGAGTTTTGACAGTTGTGCGCGACAGTATTGTACTGTACAATCCACGCACTCAAAGTGCAGAAATGCCAAGAGATCTCCGCAACCTTATACGTGATCACCGTCAATTAGCGCGGAAGACAGATTATAACTATGACGAGCATCATGACATCTTTAAGGAACATCTCGAACCTTACCTTTGGGACCATGAGTCGCCAGAAGTGCCTCCGCTGTGGGCGGTTCGCTCCCTTGTTACCTATTACTCCGTGAAACGTCACGCAGTCAAAGCCGAGCAGCTAAAAGAGCTTGATACTGGCATCGATGCGGCGGCGCACTAAATGCCAATAGCTGCGCGAATATCGGCTTGGATAGCTTCGCGTGATCTCATGGCGCCGTTTTCGTCAACGCAGTTGATCGCGGTGAATTGGTCTGGAAACAGCTCGCAGAGTTCCTCATAACAGGCTTTGACACGGTCAAGATATTCAGCATCACCTTCATGGATGTCGCGTTTTTGCTCGGTATAGCTGCGAGTGTCTTTTTGATCCACGTTTTGCTGAGCCACAAGGGATGGTACGAGTAATACGATATTTTTGTCTGGTTGCAGCATGCCTAGTACATTCTGTTCGTATGATTGCAGCTCATTATAAAATGCGTGCCTTTTTGCTGCATCACGGATCTTTGCTCCTTGGTGAGCCAAGTTTGAGCCACTGTAGCGGTCAAGTACGGCAATACCGTCGGGGTTTTGCTCTAACCATGCACGTATGGCTGGCGTACCGGCCATACGATCGACGGCGAACAATACGCCGGCAACTTCGGGTGGCAAACTGTCTGGACCGTCACCGTATTCACCGCGGAGATACCGCTCAACATAGCGTGCTGATTCTTCGCCGTAGCGTGGGAATGATTCTTTAAGCACAGGACGTTTTAAATCATTTGATACATAGGCACGGGTTAGTTCGGCCTGTGTTGCTTTACCGGACCCATCCCCGCCCTCAATTGCAAGCAGTAAGCCGCGATCAGTCATACTACTTAATGCCCTCTGGTAGTCCGTCGACGACAATTGGTGTCTTGCGCGTGTCTTTGTAAGCGCGTGGCAGCATTTGTTCTGGTGACCAGTTGGCAATAATGTCTTCTAGCTTGTCGCTGTTGGCTGATTGGTATTTGCCGCTGAGCTTTTTGTATTCCTGCTCGACAGGGCCAGTTTCGTAGAAGACGAGCTGGGCAATACGCTCACCGACTGGCAATACGACACTTTCGTGCTGGTTCATGTTGTAGATTTCCATGGTCCAACGGTTGATATAGCCCGGGTCGCCCCAGCCAGCATCGAGACACACGGCAACGCCGTTGCGTCCCCAGGTACTGCGAGCTTGCATGGTGCTAGTACCAGGTGCTTTGATACCAATAAATTCGTGTGTGTGAGCCAAAATCCGCTCGCCAGGACGCAGGACGATAATTGGATGATCTTCGGGAATATTGGCAAATAGTTTGTAGCCGTTTTTTTCACACCATTCTTTGTGTGGCATGGCCTCGAGTGGCCCCTTGAAATAGCGCGCTACTTCATCAGGATCAAATGGATTGTAGACCTTCGCTTCTTCCTGGTATTCCTGTTTGTAAAAATAATGCCCCAATGTGACATCGACGCTGCTGCCGGCAATATGGTTTTCCTGGTACGGATGAAAGACGATGTGACCGGTCTTGATCGCCTCTTTAATCTGCGTGTTACTGTAAACGCTCATAGCAAATAGCGCTGTTAGCTCTCCCTCACTTAAACTTATGCTCATTGTAGCATATACTTGCGCTCTGGTAAGATAAAACGTATGAAATACATCATTGTCGCATACGACCGCAACCGTGCAATAGGCGCAAATGGCGAATTGCCATGGGAAGGCCGGATGAAAACCGATATGCGCCGTGTCCGTGAGCGAACGACTGGCAATGCAATCATCATGGGGCGCCGAACGTACGATTCCATTGGCCATGCGTTACCAAATCGGCAGAATATCGTCATTACCCATCGGCTATTTACTGCAGATGATGTCACGGTAGTGAGTACGCTCGACGAAGCGTACGCGGCTGTCGAATCAGGCCGGGATGCCTACGTATTTGGCGGTGGGCAGATTTATAGCATGGCAGTTGATACGGTTGATGAAATTATCGCCACCGAAATCGACACGATTATTGATGGTGGTGACGCATTCTTCCCCGTCCTGGGCCCAGAGTGGCACGAACTCTCACGCGAGCATCATGAAGCCGACGAGGATAATGCCTACGCGTTTGATTTTGTTATCTTTAAACGGCAATAGGTGCTTTGATCGGCGGATATGGATCGTAGCCTTCGAGCCGGATGTCATCGAAGGTAAAATCATCGAGATTTTTGACATCTGGATTCAACCACAGCATTGGAAGTGGCCGGGGTTCGCGCGATAATTGTTCGTCAACTTGGTCTATATGATTGAGGTATAAGTGTGTATCGGCGAGTGTGTGCACGAATTCGCGTGGTTTTTTACCAGTCACCTGCGCAACCATGGCGAGCAGTAGCGAATAGCTGGCGATGTTAAACGGTACGCCCAGGAAAGTATCGGCGCTGCGTTGGTATAGGTGCAAATCGAGCCAATCCCCAGACACATTAAATTGGAACAGTGAATGACACGGTGGCAAACCGCCAATTTCGACAATAGTATCAATTTCTGCCGGATTCCAAGCGCTGACAATAATGCGGCGACTGTTGGGATTGGTTTTGATTGTTTCGATAGCATTCCCCAGTTGGTCAATAGTTCCGCCCTTGCCATCTGGCCATTTGCGCCACTGAACACCATAGACGGGTCCGAGATCACCCCACTTTTCGGCAAATTCGTGGTCGGTGGCGACTTTTTGAATGAATTCTTTCATCTGCGCTTTCCACTCGTCGGAATTCACTTCGGGGATGGGCAACTTATTCTTCTGCAGATAGGCTTTGAACGGCCATTCGTCCCAAATATGGACGTTGTTTTGTGCTAAGTATTCAATATTGCCGGTGCCTTTGAAAAACCATAAGAGTTCGTGGACAACACTATTGAAATATAGTTTTTTTGTTGTCACGGCTGGGAATCCGTCGCGCAGGTCATAACGAACTTGACGGCCAAAAACACTCTTTGTGCCAGTACCAGTACGATCACCTTTTATTTCACCGTTCTCTTTGATATCACGCAGCAAATCTAAATATTGCTTCATAATTCCCCCGTTCGTTACCTCAATTATGACACATAGCAGGTGCAAGCGCGAGCGTGATTGTCACAACAGTTTAGCAATCAGAGTGAGAATCGTGATAGGAATTGCCAGACAGTGGTACTAATTTCTTTGTTCCAGGCGCCATGACCGCCGCCTACAATACGAACATTCTGTACATCTGCATTGCTGCGACATTTACTCCACTGAGTTAGTGTAATATCAAAACCAATTTTGGCGACCGATTGTTGTTTGCACCCGTTTATCATAGCGCGGCTATGAGTCCAGCTATCAATATCGGGGAGATGCCTTGTGAGTGAGCCATGATACGGAACAATCGGGTCATTATCTCCGTGAACGCTAATAAGTGGCATTGGGCGTGGCGGTTGACAATTGCCATCTGGCGCGTACATTGCCCCGGCAATAGTCGCAACGGCGGCAAACCGATTTGCTAATTTGCAGCTAAGTAACGACGTAAAACCACCACCATTTGATACACCTATCGCGTAGACCTTGGTGCGATCGATACATAGCTTGGTTTGTAATTGGTCGAGTATATTGGCGGTAAATTGAACATCATCTGCGCTAGATGAGTACGGTGCACCCTGCCATGCTGTGTATCCGTCGGTACCGAGTGTGGGATGCGGATAGACAATGATGGCCGGTGAATTGTTCATGCCAAACGCTGCTTCGGCTGCTTCGGCGGTTGCTCCCTTGCCAGGATAGAACATGATAAGCGGATAGTAACTATCTGGTTTAAAATGCTGCGGTACATGCACACCGTATTGTCGCTTGCCGGTACTGAGCAGTGTTGTGGTGTTGCTTTGCCATGTTCCCATAACTTTGCAGGTGCTTGGCTGAGGCTGCTCAGATGCGATTAATTGCTTCTTGAGAGAGGTTACTTGGTTTTCCAACCCTTGGGCGTATGTCCAGATGCCTAAAAGACTCGCCAGTAACAATAGACAAACGACGCCCCATGCCATGTGTTGCGTGAACGACACGGGCGACTGCACTCGCTGTGGGAGCGGTGTTGGTTTTTTTGCTTTTACCATTTAAGAACTATCATACCAAAAACAGCCCGGCTTTTGGCGGGCTGTTTTAAGAATTTTTATCAAAATCTAGCTAATGTTCGTTTCGATTTTGATGCCAGGCCCCATGGTTGTGCTGAGGCTGGCTGATTTGACATAGCTACCTTTGAGGCTTGCTGGTTTTTGTGATTTGAGGCTATCGAGGAATGCCTGGATGTTGGCGGTTAGTTTGTCAGCACCAAAGCTGACTTTGCCAACGCCAACGTGGACGATAGCTTGTTTGTCGACACGGTATTCTACCTTGCCACCCTTTGCCTCGGTAACGGCCTTGGCGATATCAGTCGCAACGGTACCGCTCTTTGGATTTGGCATCAGGCCGCGTGGACCAAGCAGACGAGCGTATTTACCAAGTTTTGGCATGTACGCAGGTGCAGTGATGAGCGTGTCAAAGTTGAGCTCCTCTTTGTCGAGCTGTTTAAGGAAGTCATCGTCACCGACAATATCGGCACCAGCCTTTTTGGCTGCAGCATGGTCGGCTTCGGGTGCGAAGACAGCAACACGGATGGTCTTACCACTACCGCTTGGGAGGCTGACGGTCGCGCGGATGTTTTGGTCGGCCTGGCGAGGGTCAACACCGAGGCGGACGTGGATTTCAACGCTTGCGTCAAATTTGGTTGGGTTGGTTTTGGTGGCGAGCTCAACAGCTTCTTTGAGGCTGTATACTTTACCGCTTTCGACCAGCTCTGCTGCTTTGCGGTACGATTTGCCGCGACGTTCAATACGTGGACGTGTGACAGGTCGTGGGCCTTTCTTCGTGTTGGCTTCTGCTTCTTCTGATTGAGGAGTAGTATCACCTGCTTCTTTACGGGCTTCTTTTTCGAGTTTTTCAGCAGTTTCGCGTTGTGCCTTTTCACTTCGCTTACCGGCTTTTGCGGCTGGTTTATCAGCTTTGGGCTCTTCGGTAGCGACTTCTTCTACCTCAGGAGTTTCCGCTTGTGGCGCACTAGCACCAGCAATTGCTGCTTCGATTTCAGCAATTGTGTTTTTGTCGGTCACTTCAAGACCAAGTTTTTTTGCTTCTTTTGTGATCGAACCAGTCTCGAGTACATAAGCTCGATCTGCACGTTGGAGAGCTTGCTGCGCGTTCTGCTCGACGAGAAGAATCGTCACGCCTTGTTTGTTGATCTCGGTAATGATGCGGAAAATGTTTGCAATCATCTGAGGTGCAAGTCCCATTGATGGTTCATCCAAGAGAAGAACTTTTGGACGCGCCATTAACGCTCGACCAATAGCCAACATCTGCTGTTCGCCACCCGAGAGAGTTCCACCTGCTTGCTTTTCGCGCTCTTTCAATCGTGGGAAGAGTGTGTACACCTTCTCAAGATCTTCTTGAATCTCCGCATTTTTCATCTTGAGGTGGTACTTACCCATCTCGAGATTTTCGAGAACAGACATTCCGGGGAATATTCCGCGGCCTTCAGGTGCCTGCGAGATACCTAGGCGCACGCGATCATGCGCTGCCATCTTGGAGA
>JALQVV010000020.1 GCA_023260255.1 Candidatus Saccharimonadia bacterium | reverse complement strand
CCACCGGCTCCACCGCCACCAGAACCGCCAACACCCGCATGGCCAAATTGGTCATACCGTTGGCGTTTTTGCTGGTCTTTTAATACCTCGTAGGCTTCATTGACCTCTTTAAACTTTTCCTCATCACCACCGTCCTTATCTGGATGGTATTTGACTGCTAGTTTGCGAAACGCCTTTTTGATTTCATCAGCAGAGGCGTTTTTAGAAACACCAAGTACTTCGTAATAATCACGCTTTGCCATTACATTTATTGTAGTAAATTAGCACTCGGGTGTCTAGGGTGCTAATTCAGAAACACGATTAGCTGCGCGAAGTTCGAGTAAGCGACGAGCTGCCCAGGCAATACCTGAGATGCCAGCAACCCCAAATCCACCAACCATTAGGATGACCGAAAATGGATCCTCACGAGGACTCGGTACTGGAATAAGCGGTGTCGACAGGCTGCCATTACTATTTTTGGTCGCACTGGCAAGCACGGCCGCCGCATAAGGATCATTTGCACCAGACTGCGAAACGCCATTGACCAACTGCCCGTAATCATCACTCACCTGCGGTATATAGCCAAGGCGAACATTTGGCGCACCGACTGAAGGAGGTGGTGTCGCGGATGAAGCAATCTGCACGGCACCGGCAATCTTATTGCCTGCATCGGTATCCTTCAGTGCCCAGCCGGTCCAATCACCATCGATATTAATGAATAAGACTGCAAACCAACCACTCAGATTAAATTTGCTACCAATAATATTGGCAATGTTGGCGCTTGCCGATGCATTGCCGGTCTTGGCATCGCCGCCACTCGTGTTGCTCGATACCGTTGCGTCACCCGAAATCGCAGCGACATTAATATTGTTGGTAATTGATGCTTTGTTATTCAGATTAGAAGTACTAGCCAGATTCACGTCATTCCTGGTGACACCACTCCCGAATGCCGCTGCCGTCGAACCTGGCGCATCCATAATCATACCAACCCATTTACCCTTCACATTGACGAATACCAACACACTGTTTTCGGCATCCACCTCATGACCGGTCAGATTGAGAATCTGTAGGTCGGTTTGAGCTGTACCACTTTGTGCGCTACCTGCTGAGGTGTTGTCTGTGACTGTTGCCGTGCCCGATGTTGCCTGCAAATCAACGTTATTCACAATAGTTTGATTATCGTTAATATTGGTCGAGAGCGGCATATTAATATTACTCTCAACTGTGCTATCACCGTTTGCTGCCAATAGTTGCGGGATGAATTCCGGCGAAAGCAGGATATCACCATTGAGATTGCCGTGGATATTAATTGTCCCGACAAATGATTTATTAGCTGCGATAACAGTATTGATCAAGTTAATAAGATTTGCGACCGCACGCGCATCGCCACTCTGAGCGCTGCCGGCCATTGTATTACCACTTACGGTTGCGTCGCCGCTCTGTGCGGTGAGATTAATATTGTTCGTGATTGAAGCATCATTATTGACATTGGTATTACTATTAATATTTGTCGTTTTGTCCACCTCGGCATTCGCCATCGCCGGCCCTACCACAATGTCGCCGTTCACGTCACCGTACAAGTCAATCGTAAAGTGCGCGATACCCGATGTCTCGCCCGTGCCCACTGTTGAATGAACGCTACTAACAATCGTTGCATCAGCAGAGGCATCACCAGTTGTTGCATTGCCACCATTCGTGTTTTGCATCACGCCCGCATTACCGGTACTCGCATTGGAATCAAGGCTATTATCAATCGTGGATTTGTTATTAATATTCGTATCGGAATTGGCGGTGGTGTCATCTGTGACAGTGCTGTTGCTTGATGGACCGGTTTGAGCGGTTATGTCAGCAGCCGAGCTATCCGTGGAAGGCGTGTTGTCAGCAGGAGGATTCGTCTCCTCCGCAGGTGGCTCGGGTGTTGGCGGTGGTGTTTCTGCCGCTATAGCGGGTTTGTAGGAATTTGTTGCCGGGTCATAGGTCCACTCGCTTGTATTCCACATATTGTTAACCGAATCATAATAATATGTCTCGTCTGCAGCGCGAACTACAACCACCGATGGGGAACTAACGAGTACAAGTGCTGCAATGTAAAGCATCCCAGTGCGTATAACGCGTTTCAGTTTTTGCATATCCCCTCCTATTGGTTCCATTTGCTGCAATTGATAATTCCATGATGGGAGAGCGACGCGGGCTTGCCGCTCCCCCCAGTAATCAGTTTCTTACTATGCTAGGCCTAGTTAGAGACATTCAAACTGACTGACGTCGAATTGGTATTTGACGCATTGCCAGTGACAGCGCTGCCCCCGGTTGTGTTGCCGGAAACATTAGCTGAGCCGCTAGTTGCAGTTTGCTGGTTAGTAGTCGTCACGCCGATGACGTTCGTATTCGTGACCAGTACGTTGCTTGTGTCATTAAGGAAGATCTGGTTATTCGAGTTTGGACCAGTTAGTCCTGTAATACTTGCTGTATTGCTACCCGATCCTGCTCCCCATGATGCTAGAGCCGCAGCAGAACTTGCATTGCTAACAGATCCAGATACGTTGGTGCTATTTGCATTAGATGCGGCACCCGTCTGTGCGCTGCCCCCGGTTGTGTTGCCGGAAACATTAGCTGGACCAGTTGCCGCAGCTTGCCCGTTACTTGTTCCTACAGTGACACTATTCGTATTGAGTAATGTTGCTGTATGACTCTCATTAGATGTAATTTGATTATTTGACGATGGCCCAGTCGTGCCAATCGTTGCGGTAGTAGCGCCGGCGAACCCACTAAGCCCGACAACCAGACCGAGTGACGTTACTACTGCACCTATTGTTTTGCGTATTTTCATTTTGCCCTCCTTTAGGTTTATTAATTGGTTGATTGATCGGGCGTTCGCCCGACTACAGAAGACCGTTATCCCACCATCCCCTGAAGTCGAGTGACCGTCGAATGGTCACACAGCTGTTTGTTTTACTCACTGCGTGTTTATACTTACATCGTGTGTTACGGTCGTTGCATTCAAGGTGGTGCTTGTTGATGACGAAGAAAATGAACTGGAATAACTATTACCGGACGAGTCGGAATTGGTCGATACATTAATATTTGTCGTGCCGCTGTCGTCAGTGATTGTCTTGTTGACCGAGCCATTTTCGGGTACATCGACCGGCTGGCCATTCACCGTCACGGATGTTTTAGTGTCCGAGCCAGATGATGGTGATGAGGCGCTAACAGACATTTGCGTTTGTTGGTTCACGACAGGTGGACTGTCATTCGATTGAGTCACTGTTGTTGTCGACGTTTTACCGTCATCGGTAACAGTATGTTTGGTTTCAGTTGAAGGCCCCATGAGGCCGCGTACAGTTACAAAGCTGAGAGCAAGTACAACCAAAATTGCACTCACAATCACAAAGACAAAAGCTCGGCGTCGTTCAAGAAGTGCCCTCACTACCGCTGGGTGAGGAATAATACGTTCAGCTGCCTTGCGGGCAGGTGACAAATAATCTCGCATAATTTTGACCCCCGTTCGCCTTCGTTGATTCGAACACTCTCAGCATAGTCTCAATCGAATAAAATTTAAGTTAAAAATCTTACATTTTGTTAAGGTTTTCTTGTGGTTTTTCTATTATGCTTATGTATATCATTAATTTTTATGCTTGTCATTAATATTTTATTGATATATAAACAAACGTATATCTTAATAACTCAGTGGAGGGGGTAGAAGATGAAGAGACTAGGACAAATCTTAACGGCAGCGGTACTGAGCGTCGCATTTGTTGGTGCATCCGCAGGCGCACAGGTGCCTAACTGTGATGTATTGGTCATCAATGCAACAGGTCCAGAATCGAACAACCAGATTATATGTGAAGTTGAAGAAAACGTTACCGTTGTCTGTCAAAACGGTGTGTATGTTTTGGATGAAAATTCACAAGAAGCCGTCACTGGCGCTGCGTCAAATCAGGGAAATGTGACCAGCGGTACCGCCATCACTGGTAATGCTACTAATGAAAATAACCAAACTGTTGAAATTGGTAGTACCTGTGGCTCCGTAACATCACCGTCACCAAGCCCAAGCGCCTCACCATCACCAAGTGTGACACCAACAGCCACCAAACCAGCAGCGTTACCATTTACATCAGGTAATGATGCGTCGTCGATTGTCGTTGCGAGCCTCGCCATGGCAGCAGTCGTTGTTGCCGTATCTCGCCTGGCTATTGCTGCATACCGCCGCATCAGCATCAAATAGGACACGCTGGCATGCTGCAAAAGTTTCGATTTTTTGGCAGTGTCGCCCTGCTCTATATCCTGACCATTGGGACGATAGGGAGTCTTCTCTACTCGTCCCATTTGTTTGGTACACCCGTATGGGCCAAGCCACAACCAGTGATCACAAAACAAAAAACCGCTCCCCTGCCACCAAAAGTCATATCAGGCAAACCAGTTCGTATTGTTATCGGCAATAGTGGGATCGATCTGCCGGTTGACGATGGCATATACGACGCCCCAAAAGGCACTTGGACACTGAGTGACACGCACGCCCAATTTGCCATCATGACATCCCTCGCCAATGACCTTGCTGGGACAACGTTTATTTATGGCCATGGCACCGACGCTGTTTTTGGTCGCATCGGTAGCAACCCTCCGCCAACCGGCACAGTCGCCGAAGTCTATACCGACAACAATCATGTCTTTACCTATACTCTGCAAACGGTTAAGAATTACGATCCAAACGACACATCGATTTTTGATGATACAACAAGCGGCCCACCGCGCTTGATTGTTCAAACTTGCACCGGAGCGTTTAGTGAATGGCGCACTATGTTTACCTTTCGCCTTGAGAGGGTCCGCTAATGGCAGCCCTGGTGATGCTTCTGATCGTTTTTATACTTTTCATGGGCACTGTCATTGCCGGCATGATACGCTACGACATACAATTAATTCAACATGAAAAAACTAAGCGTCTCCACCCGCGCTCACGGCGCTGGCGTCAACAATTACCTGTCCAGAAATTCGATACTCCGCGTACAACATCACAACTTTTTTCACATTACCGTTCCATTGTTGCCGCGCCGTTCATGGCCGTTCGTGCCGGCCTAGGCGTCACAGCGACACCCCGACGAACTGACATATATCTCGTATCACGTCTCCTTGTGCAACTGTGCAATCTCGTCACCTTACTCTATACCAGCTATCTTGCAGTCGTACTTCACCAGACCGAATTATTACTTATCTACTTAATTGCTTTTCTATTATGGTTCGTATGGGCGATTGGCCGAGCACCGCTAAACAGGCGACAAAAGATTGGTTATTTACTGTTAGCACCAAGCTCACTCCTGTATTTTGCACTACTTGCACTCGTCGCACCGTTTCGCCGGGTGCTATGATAGAACTATAAGCGGAGGGAGCAGCATGAGTGAGCAGCAATGGGATTTCGGTGGAATAAATGCATTGTTTTTTAACAATACTCTGACAAAATCACCCGAACCGAGTCATACAGAATTGTTAATTGATATCAGCAAAAATATCATGGAAAAGCATGGCATCAAGACAGAGGTCATCCGCTCTATTGACCACGATATTGCAACGGGTATTTACCCTGATATGCGCGAACATGGCTGGGACACTGATGAATGGCCTGAAATTTATGAAAAGGTAAAAGCGGCTGACATCGTGGTGCTAGCCGGGCCAATTTGGCTTGGTGACAATAGTAGTGTCATGAAACAAGTCATCGAACGCTTGTATGCAAATTCACATATTCTGAATAAAGATGGTCAGTACGCAGATTATGGCAAAGTTGGCGGGTGTTTGATTACGGGCAACGAAGATGGCGTCAAACATTGCGCTATGAATGTACTGTATAGTTTGCAGCACCTTGGCTATACAATCCCGCCACAAGCAGACGCCGGTTGGATTGGTGAGGCCGGTCCTGGGCCAAGTTATGGAGACGCGTTGGAGGACGGTTCACGCGCGGGACTCGACAATGATTTTGTTAATCGCAACACAACATTCATGACTTGGAATTTAATGCATTTAGCCAAAATGCTTAAAGACAATGGTGGTATCCCTGCATACGGCAACCAGCGCAGCAAATGGGATGCTGGTACTCGATTTGATTTTGCCAATCCTGAATACCAATAATCGGCATTGCTATTCGATAACTCGATGACGAACCAGATCAACAAGATCAGGATAATAAACTGCGCACACCACAACCAGAACTACAGTAATCAATGGAAGCACAATAAAGTTTTCGATTCCCTTTCCTGTCGTTATACGAAATTTACGGAGAGGCGGAAAACCAAATTTGATCGGAATCGGCAACAACCATGGCACGCCTTCTTTGGTAAAACTATCCATGATGAGGTGGCTGACCATGCCAATAATAAATGCCCACCAAACGTAGTCAATTTGCACATGTGGCATGATCGGCTGTAAAAACACCAGTAGTAAGTGTGCTAAAAATCCCATCAACACAAGCCCAATGAGTGAATGTGTCAGGAATCGGTGTCCACCCAGCATTTTGCCAATGAATCGCCCAAAAATACCACCAACGGGGAGATTACGCCAAAATGGTGCCGTTGGCTGGTCGATATCAGGTGCAATACCACCAAGTTGGTTTGCCAAAACTGCCACTAGTATTGTCGCCAAATGAAGTGGCGGCAGCGGCGAAACTGCCACCACAACAATTACCAGGCCAGTTATGGCCGCAAGATCATGCGTTCGCGCTATCACGCTATTAGCATATCATGCCTATGCTTTGTCTACGCTTCGTGGCGATTGCGTGTTCCCAGGGTTACGAGCGATACAATTGCCCACATAATGAGTGCATAGACGATAATGGCAACGATCGAACTGACGTCAATGACAGAAGTACCGAATTGAGGCGTATTGCCAAATATGCCATAAAACGGTGCGACAAAGATGCCACTCACGCCATAAACAAAGTCGACAAATGGACTCCCTTGATTCGCTGCAAGGAGCAACAGCAAAAACCGAAGTACAATGAACGCGATGATCACTCCAAAAATAAAGTAAACAAGTCGCGCAGCAAATACCGTGGGTCCTACCATTTCCTCTGGAGCCTCTTCTCTTACTTCATGAACTCTCTGTACGTGATCCATGTCTCCCTCCTTATTAGATTTGTGGAATTATAATAATGCGTTTACTGCGCATTTTCTGTAAAAAAGCTTACGTATGGAAAAAGTGCCTCGTCCAAGCTATACTTGCAACCAATGGAAAAATTCACGCGGCGTGTCGGTGGGGTCTTGGGTACACTCAGGGCGGAATTCTGGCAAATCTACAATCGTTATTTCGCTCGATACGAACGATTTAAAGGGAGTGGTCGCGAAATATCACAACAAGTGCTCGATCAATTATGGGAGGGGGATTTCTATCGAACTAGTCTGGGACATTTTGATTTTTTCTGGATGCGCGATTTTGGCACCGTGGCTCAGTCGCTCGTAGCACTTGGCTACCGAGACAAAGTACACCATACATTGTCTTGGGCGCTGTTTCACTACCAACGTGCCGGTGAAGTGACGCTTTGTATCGATAAATCCGGTAATACATTTAATGCACCAGCAAAGAAAAGTGTTGACGCACTACCCTGGTTGCTACACAGCATTGTTGTCAGCGACTATCCACTGAACAAAATGGAGCGGAAATTCCTAGAACGGCAACTGCGGGGTTATTGCAGAGGTTTCTTGAATAAAAAGAATGGCGGTTTGCGTAATGTTCGTTACGCCGAACTGCGTGATGCCGTTAATTACGACCGTAGTGCCTATTCCATCGCATTGATCGCTCGCATGGCACATTGCGTCGACCAACTAGGACTTGGCGGGTTTCCCTATCCTGAATCACATTATCGCGAGACTCTACTGACTCATTATTGGAATGGAACGTATTTTACTGCAGACCATGTGACGAATGTCTGGAGTTCAGAATGCGGATTAATGCCGTTTTTCCTAGGAATTATCAATGACAAAGAAAAGGTCAATCGAACCCTTGATTATATTGTCAAGGCGAAATTAAATGATCCATGCCCGCTCCTCTATTGCCAGCATCCAGATGAATTTCACTATCGTTTTGGCATGGGCAGATGGATTATGCCAAACTATACTGGCACCACGATTTGGACATGGCACGGTACATTTTATCTACATCTACTCGAGCGCTACAAACGCCCAGAATATGGCGAACAGTACCACCGCTTTTCAACATTGATCGAAAAAACTGGTACATATCCAGAGCTGATCAATACTGACCTTTCCTGGTATAAAGCGATTTTTTATAGCGCTGATCCAGGCATGGTCTGGGCAGCGCTCTTCTTGGAGCTTCCAGAACCAAAATAATTATCGCTAGCGCTCAAAAATAACAATTCAATGGGTATACCCAACTATCCTTAAGGTTG
Organism: Candidatus Saccharimonadia bacterium; assembly: GCA_023260255.1. GTDB lineage: Bacteria > Patescibacteriota > Saccharimonadia > Saccharimonadales > Saccharimonadaceae > UBA2112. The sequence goes on along the minus strand of JALQVV010000020.1, from coordinate 8,134 downwards.
ACTTTTTATCAATAAATTGTTATAATATAATCAGATGCACTTGTTCCCCTGAGGTACCGATCCTCAGCTTGTGTATTGTGAAGGAGTCATTATGACTGCCGAACTCGACATTGAGGTCTACAAGGCTTTCGCCGCCAAACGCATCGAAGGGCAACGTGCTAAGTACAGCAAACCCGTGGTGATGAAGATTGCCCTCCCCACGCGAGATCAACATGGCGATCATGTCAAGGTTCAACTCGGTGCGAGAGTACCGAGCCACGCGTTGGAAGAGTTGCGACGATGGGTCAAGCGAGTCCACGTAACCGGCTCAAACCACCGACTTTACATTGACTCGTGGTCTTGGGCTCATGACCGGACAGAGGCCCTGGAAATACTCCTCAATGCGAACTCCAATGCGTTAACACCGGGCGGCTGGAGCTGGGAACTTCGCGAACGCGTTCGCGATCGTGAGGGGAACATCTCTACGCGAGTACAGTTATTTGAAGCTCCGCCTGCGGACGCTAACCGAAACTGCTACGCACGAGTAGGTTGGCAACCGGTGCTTTTCTAGCCCGTCTACGAAAGAAGACCCGTCTTTCGTAGACGGGTCTTCTTTTTATCTATTCTATTTTTTATCTTTTTCTTCGTCGACGACTTCACCTTCGACGGGCTCGTCTTTGTCGTCTGCTTTTTTATCGCCATCCTCAGCAGGTGCCTCTTCCTTGGATGCGGCTTCGTACATTTTGGCGCCGATCGGCATAATCTTTTCGTTCAGTGCTTTAACGGCAGCTTCTAGTTCGTCTTTACTTGCATCGGCATTGTCTTTGACTTTCTTGGCTTCTTCGACAGCTTCTTTGATGACTTTTGTATCATCTTCAGAAATCTTATCCTTGTATTCATCGGGCATCTTCTCGGCTTGATATATCGCATTCTCTAGCTGGTTGCGAGCATCGACCGCTTCGCGTTTTTTCTTGTCTTCGTCGGCATGGGCTTCGGCCTCTTTTTGCGCTTTTTCGATATCTTCTTTGCTCATGTTGCCGCTATCTTGAATAGTAATCGATTGTTCTTTACCTGTACCTTTGTCCTTGGCAGTCACGTTCAAGATACCATTGGCATCCAAGTTAAATGTCACTTCGATCTGTGGTACGCCACGTGGTGCCGGGGCAATGCCGTCTAGGATAAAGCGGCCCAAAGACTTATTGTCTGCAGCCATTTCACGTTCACCCTGCAGCACATGAATTTCAACTTGCGGCTGGTTATCACTGGCAGTACTGAATGTTTCAGACTTGCTGGTTGGAATAGTCGTGTTGCGTTCAATCAGCTTGGTTGATACACCACCCATCGTTTCAATGCCAAGTGAGAGCGGGGTCACATCAAGCAGTAGTACATCTTTGACATCACCTTGCAACACACCACCCTGGATCGCTGCACCAACGGCAACAACTTCGTCAGGGTTGACACCCTTTAGTGGATCTTTGCCAAAGATTGCTTTGACCTTTTCGACAACTGCCGGCATACGAGTCATACCACCGACCAAAACAACTTCGTCGATTTCGTTTGCTTTCACACCAGCATCTTTCAATGCCTTTTCAACCGGATCAGCCAGGCGGTCAATCAAATCTTTGACCAATTCTTCCAGTTTGGCGCGAGTTAATTTGTACTCAAAATGTTTTGGACCATCTGCATCGGCAGTAATAAACGGCAGGTTGACTTCGTATTCGCTGGTCGATGATAACTCTTTCTTTGCCTTTTCGGCTTCATCCTTCAGACGCTGCATTGCAGCTTTGTCGTTCTTTAGATCGACACCCTCTTCTTTTTGGAATACGTCGATAAAATGATTGACGATACGGTTGTCAAAGTCTTCACCGCCCAGATGCGTATCACCGTTGGTCGAACGGACCTCAAATACGCCGTCACCAAGTTCAAGGATAGAGACATCGAACGTACCACCACCAAGGTCGAATACGGCGATCTTTTCGTCTTTCTTGCTTTCAAGACCATAGGCCAGAGCGGCAGCGGTTGGCTCGTTGATAATACGCTTGACCTCCAGGCCAGCAATCTTACCAGCATCTTTGGTTGCCTGACGCTGCGAGTCATCGAAGTACGCAGGAACGGTAATAACCGCTTCGGTGACCTTTTCACCAAGAAAGGCTTCAGCATCAGCTTTGAGCTTAGAAAGAATCATTGCTGAAACTTCCTCTGGGGTGTAATCTTTGTCGCCCATCTTGACCGCAACGCCATCACTGCCCTTCTTTACGATTTCGTAAGGCATGATGTCGTGGTCTTTTTGCACTTCGTTGTCGGTGAATTTGCGTCCGATTAAACGCTTAACGCCATAAATGGTGTTTTTAGCGTTCGTAACGCGCTGGCGCTGCGCGACTTGGCCAACGAGACGTTCGCCTGATTTGTTAATAGCCACAACGCTTGGAGTGGTGCGGTTACCTTCTGCGTTCGCAATAACCTCTGGCTTGCCCGCTACCATGTAAGCCATAGCGCTGTTGGTGGTACCAAGGTCGATGCCGATGATTTTACCCATAGTTTACTCTCCTATTTACATTAAACCGTTACGTAATATATCTGTATGATGTTCTTATTTTAGCACTCTACTAGGTAGATTGCCAAGTAATTTGAGTATAAATGGGTTAGCACTCACATGTCAAGAGTGCTAATTTACGTATCGTTTCGCATGTCCTTTATTGGGTTGCGACGAGCCCCCAATAGTATTGGAATAATAGAGGCGATTATGCTCGCGGCTATTATAACCCCCACAATCCATAAGAGATACGGTGACCATAGATCAAATAGGTGGAATTCGATATTCGTATCCGATGCCGCGTAGGCCAGCCGAGCACCAGTGGTTGCGTCTTGCCAAAACAGCATTTCAACCGTCAGTGCCGCCGCAATGCCAAGCAGTGCAGTGAATAAAATCACCCGACCAGCAAGCAATAGCACGTAGAAACCGTATATCATTCCAATGTCACCGCGACTGGCGCCAATTGCACGGAATACGGCGCTTTCGCGGCGACCTTCTGATACGGTGCGCCCGATAATGCTTCCGAGAATAATTATCGCAACGACGCCGACAATAAGCGCCGCCCATTGCAACCCGGCAACAAACCCCTGTTTCACTTCGTCAACGAAGAGCGCGCTGCTTCCAAATGGCATCGAGAACACTTCGCCATCAAATCGTTTTAATATTTCTCTGGCTTCGTCTTTGTCACCAAACTCAACAAGGTAAGCTTGATAAAAGTAAAACCCTTGCGATGCGGCTTCATCAGCGGAAGTATCGTTATTTTCGAAGATGGCGTCAGGACGTGCTGCTGCAGGCATCGCTTCGAGCATGTCCTGAGGAATAACCCATGATTCATATGCTAACCATGATCCAAACAACGATTTTACGAGCTCAGAAACCGACCACTGACCACTGCCGTCTGAAACATCGCTGGAAATGCCAACGCCGCGAAGCATGACTTTCTTTTGATCGGGCTCGCCAAGATACGTGCCGATTTCTTTCTCGAACAATACCCTGTTCTCGTCTTGCCGCTTTTCTGCGTCCGTTCGCGTATCACTGGCAACGGTGACCGCTCCGCATGACTCCTGTTCAGGCACGGCGTAGATACGTTTCGGTTTTACGTACGCTGCATTTTGAGCGTTTTCTCGTATTTCTTTGTCTTGAGCAATCGCCTGCGCTAGCAACGAGCTCGACGCCGTGTTGCGGTAACACATTGATGCCGTGACCTCCCCAATGCGCGAGCGAACTTCTTTGAGTCGCTCAAGTCGTTCGTCCATGGTCGCCTCGGCGGGAAGCTTTTTGTATTTCAAAGCCTGCTCCGCTTGGCCATACGGAATAATTACTGGCAGCTCGCCCTTTGTGGCATCGAAGTCAGTATTTGCCACGAATGGTTTGGCAATTGAACCATCGATCACCGAGAGCGTCAGCGACGTATTTGATTGCAAGGCGAATCGGGAGCCCGAACCCACTGTATCGCGGCTCTCTTTGCCGTCACGCATGAGCTCTATCTGGCCGTCTTTTGGCGTGACGGTGTCAAACTTTTGTATGACTTTTGCCGAAGAAAACTCTTTCAGGTACTCGTTGATGTCAAAGGCCGAATACTGGTTCTTCCTGTGTCGTTCCGCGGCGTTTTGCACCGCTTGGCTGTCGAGAGAAGTATCCTTGATGATTTTTTGCTTGGTAATCGGATCAACACCAATTGGCGATGGATCTTCGACTTCCGGCGCATACTCTACCTGGAATTTGCGAGCGGCAGCTTGCTTGGCATCCACGATGGCTTTGTGTTCTGCCTCAACTTCAGTAACGAATGCTTTGTCGGTTGTTTTTTCGAATTCATTGAACCCGACTGTGCCTCCCGAACGTGTCACGTTCACGATCGTCCGATTATTAAGCCCTTCTTCGCTGAATCGATCGACGCTCGAAAAAATCCCTTGGGCTACGATAATTACGCCGGCAATTAGACCGAACAGAAGCCCCGCAATCACGACAGCGATACCCGTGCGTATTTTATGAACCCTTAGTTTCGTGTAGGCCAATACGGCCGCGTCACTCAAACGAATCATGCAAGCCTCCCGTCCGCCAGACGTATCGTGCGATCGGCACGGTTCGCAATTGCTTCATCGTGGGTGATAATGACGACGGTTGTTCCCAGCTCGTCGCGAATCGATTCGAACAGCCGAATAATCTGTTCGCCGTTTTTACTGTCCAGGTTTCCTGTTGGCTCATCCGCCAAAATAATGCGCGGCTGGTTCAGTAGCGCCCTGGCGATCGCGGCGCGTTGCATTTGACCACCTGAAAGTTCTTTCGGGAAATGTTGCAGCCTGTCTTGCAAGCCTACTTTTTCCGCAAGTTCCGTGACGTGCCTTGAGCGGTCTTTCCGCTTGGCGCGCGCGAACATGCCAGGAACTTCAAGGTTCTGTTTCAAGCGCAAAAAAGGCTGCAAGTAAAAGAACTGGAAGACGTAGCCGACTGTTTGACGGCGGAACATCGACAGCTTTCTGTCAGACAGGCGTGCCAGATTGGTGCTATCGATGAAAATGTCTCCGCTGGTCGGCTTGTCGAGCCCGCCCATCAAATGCAGCAATGTGCTTTTGCCGCTCCCGCTCGCGCCGGTAATGGCTACGATCTCGCCTTCGTAAATGTCAAACGAGACGTCTTTGACGACGGTGAGGTGCTGCTTGCCAAGCTTATAGGTTTTAGTAAGGTTTTTGACCGAGAGCAGCACAGAGCCAGTTGGACGCTGCGCTTTCGGCTTTCTCACGACCGCGGGAACCGTTTTGACATAGTCGATCAGCGTCTCGATCGCCGCCTTTCTGTCACCATCGAACGCTTGGATAAACCGTTCGACCGCCTCTTGGCGATCCCCGCCCTTTTTGTCGATATTCATTACCCAAAGTATACCATGCCGGCATGAGCATTTTTCAGGTAAAATCCTATTGATTTTTGCCCGACAGAGGACTATTATCAGTCTTGTCTTATTGGAAACAACCAACACCCTTAGCGTACAAGAAGAGGCATGCCCGTATAAGAAGTGAACCCGTTCACTTTAGTTTGATGCGGGTCCATCACAATTCACGGAGAGGAAGTGATCGACTTGACCAGCCTGGCCGAGCACGTCACCAGCAACACCATCGGCGAGCCGGCGCGCGTCGCGCTCGACGAACACGAAGAAGGACTCAAGCTCGAGATCATGGGCGCTATCGTCCATCGCCCCGCCATGGGGCTCTCGATCTTCAAGCGTCGTGGCGAGTGGGTCGTGCTGATCCCGATCGCCAAGCGCTTCAGCGGCGAGAGCGGACACGCCCGCATGAACACCCAGTACTGCGACCTGATCGTTTCCGAGAACGACGAGTTCTGCACGATCGGGCTGCTTCGCAAGGTCGTCCGGCAAGCCTGCCTCGAAGCGGGCGTCACGCTGGTCGAGGACGTATCGCTCGAAACGTTCACGCATTCGAGCCGCTACACATTCAAGATCCGCTACTGACGCAGATCGACCTCAAAGCCTACAAGGCTCATTCATCGCGTTCACGAGACGCATAAAGAGTGAGCCGGATTACCCTCTCCGTGCTCATTCTTTGCATTCAAAAAACCTCCCTTTTCAGGGAGGTTTTAAGATGTTCGACGTATTATTGCTTGGTAACTTTTACCATGGCGTGGCGGATAACGTGCCCGTTCAGAATGTACCCAGCCTGCAATTCTTCGGCAATCACTTCTTTTTCGCCCTGCGCATCTTCATGGAATTGAATCGCTTCGTGCACTTCGGGATTGAATTCGGTTCCAGCCTGCGCATCGATTCGCTTCAGATTGAGGCTCTCCAATGATTTTTCAAGGTTTTTCACGAGCCCCGCGACACTCTGCACCCACTTGTTGTCTTTGAGATCCTCAGGCGTGTACGCAATGGCACGTTCAATATTGTCGATAACTGGCAGTAGCTTAAGGATAGCGCTTGCCTGCCCGTTTTCACGAGCCGCTGCCTTTTCGGCGTCAACGCGTTTTCGATAATTCTCGAAATCAGCGCGAGTCCGTTGCAAGTCGAGGGTCAATTCCCCGAGTTGTTGTTCGAATTCATTTTGGATGTCATCAGTTTTCTTTGGCATGTCATTTTCCTATTTCTATAAAATTTCTTCGAGCATGGCGCCTGTGTGCCGCACCAATCGCATTACCTTGGCGTAACTTTGGCGCGTCGGGCCGAGCACGCCGATATAGCTATTGTCGCTGTACGGCGAGCGGAACTTGCTGATAATGAGCGTTGCGCCGCTGGCCTTGCCTATCGGGTTTTCCGACCCAATGTACACATTGAGCGGCTCGTTCGGCTTTGCTTCACGGAGCCATGGTTCCAGGTTGTCAAGCAAGCGAGCTACCTGCTGGGCGTGCTCTCCTTGCATGAATTCTGGTTGAGAGAACAAATTCCCCATGCCGCTCAAATACAGTTCGTCCCCAATGGTCGCAATGCCAAGGTTCTGCGTAAGTTCTACCAAGCTGTCGACTGCGCTGCGAATCGCGCGGTCGGCCCTATCGCCGTGCGTCATCGCCCTGGCTTCGATGGCACGCGCGCTGCGGTCAAGCAACTGAGGCTGGTCGGATTGCGCTTCATTGAGGCTGTTCACGTAATAACGGTACCCGGCGTCAGTTGGTATGCGCCCGGCACTCGTGTGCGGTTGCACAATAAGGCCCATTTCTTCAAGTTTTGCCATTTCGCTGCGAATGGTCGCGCTAGAAACACCGAACAATTTCGCAAGCATGACGCTGCCGACTGGCGCAGCGATTTCGGCGTGTTGTTCAATGATAGCGGCTAATATAAGACGTTGGCGCTCTGTCATGCCCTTATTTTACTCAACTTTAGCACTCTGTGTCAATGAGTGCCAAATTACGCAGCAGGATGCTCGCTCAAGAAGGCTTTTGTGCGCTCAATGAGATCCGCAGCAACGCGCAAAGCTCGCTCGCGATATTCGGCGCTTTTGTATTCTTCGGAAATAATCACTTGGGCAGTATCGACGACTTCGGTATTCACTACAGGATGAAACCTTGGATTTTCAACGGGCTTTACAATTTCGTCGAGCGCTGTCGTAAGGCGACGAACTTTTTCTTCAAGTGGTATGGCATTGCGGCCGTCAAGGCGTTGTTGCCATGTGTCAAAATCCGGCGGCAGCAAGAGCACGGTTTCAAAGTTCGGAATGGCACGCATCAGCGTTTCCATGCCTTTCACGTCAATCACCAAGATAGGCGTGCGGCCCGCTTGGGCGACTCTTTCGTAAGCTTCGATGCCAGTGCCATACATGTATTTTTGGTGTACTGGCTCCGCTTCGATGTATTTGCCGGAAGTCACATTCTCAAAAGCCTGCTCTTCCGTAATGTAATGGTAGTCAACGCCATTGACTTCGCCGGGTCGTGATGCGCGCGTCGTGTCAGAAACGACCGTTGAAAAGTTACCAATTTGCGCGAGGTATCCGGCAAGCGTGTCTTTGCCAGCGCCAGTTGGTCCAGCCAAATTCAAAGACGGATTATTGTGCGCAATTTCAAGCGATTCTTCTGATGGAGCGTAATTATTGAGGGCGTTTAACAGGGATTCATTCATGTAAAAGTTATTGTAACAGATGAAATTGATTATAACTTTGAACTGTTTCAAATGATATACAAACTATA
>JALQVV010000008.1 GCA_023260255.1 Candidatus Saccharimonadia bacterium | reverse complement strand
ATCACTCATGACCGTGATGTGCTGCGAACAGTCGATCGAATTATCGAAATCAAAGACGGCGGTTCGCAAAGTTTCAAAGGTAACTACGATGCCTACCTAAAACAAAACGCCATATCGACAGGCAGTCAAATGAACGAATTTGAAATGATCGAAAAACGCATCGTTAACCTTAAGGCGAAGGTTATTGAGTATCAACGCTTGAAGGAAAAATCGCGCAATCAAAGCACTATCCAGCGATTCAAAAGGCTAGAGGAGCAGTCACGCAAAGAACTGGCCGAGCTGCAAACCAAAGAAAAGCCAACGTTTTGGATCGATAAAGAATCGATGGAAAATATCAGTTACAAAACGGCAACCCAGTACGAAAAATTTAAGGCCAAAAACGTTCGTATAAAATTACGGAGCGACGAAACACGTAGCAAACATGTACTTGTGGCAGCGCGAAACCTTAGTATTGGGTATGATAAGCCGTTGTTCGATGGCGTTGCTATTGACCTACGGGAAGGTGAGGCGTTGGAGCTGCGCGGACGTAACGGCGCGGGCAAGACAACACTCATCAAAGCTATTCTTGATGATCCTTCAGTGACGATATTTGGCGGCGAGCTGAATGTCGATAAACAGGTGCGCATTGGCATTTATGAGCAAGAAGTCTCGTCGACGTATTTTGATTTGCCACTCGAAGAAGCAATTGAAAAGATGCATTTGTCTCGGAAGTTACCGATAACTGCCACGAAAATCAGATCATTGATGAGTGACTATTTGTTCAACGAAAGCGATGGCAAGGTCCCAATCAAACGGCTGAGTGGTGGGCAGAAAGCACGGTTCCAGCTTATTTCGATGTTGGCCAATGATCCACAACTATTAATCTTGGACGAGCCGACAAATCACTTGGACCTGCCGAGTATCGAAGAGCTTGAAACAGCACTGGCGAAATATACGGGTGCGATTATTTATGTCAGCCACGATAATTATTTCCGCGACAAAATTGGTGGCGAAGTGCTGAGCATCGGCGTGTAGCCGGCGGCTATTTTGGCCGAATAGGTTCGATTGCTTTCAGTACTTCGTCAACCGCCACACGCGCTTTGTTTAAACCATCAGACGCATAGTAACTGTCATTAGGATTGTTGCCGGTAACCTTTGGCAGCCCTGCCCATTCTTTGGCAAGGTTAGCGGCAAACTGTTCACGAGTTAATTCTTTATTGACATAATCGACAGCCCCACGACGCTCTAATAATGCGATCGCCAGGTCGTCTTGTGTTGTTTTGTCGAATTTTTGATTCGTATTAATACCGTGCTGTTGGACAAGACCAGAAAGGGTCGTATTTAATAGCTGATACCTGCCAACTGCACTGCTCGCGTTACCTTGTTTGATATACGCTGCTTGCCATTGGAGTACCTCGGCAATTGACATCCTTGTAAAGTCGGTTGATTTGTTCGCTGCATTGCCAAAATATGCGTTGTAATTGTCGTTACTTTCTGCCCGCGCGATGAGGCTGAGTAGCGGCGTATACGTGCTTGGGTCAACAGTAAGTCGTTTCTTGTCGATATAAATAGCATAGATGATAAGGCCGACGCAGAAAAGTATAGTGATTGTGAGCAATACAAACTGCCTGTTTTTAAGCCAGCGCTTGATGGGCCGGAATTTTCTACGTAAGAATTTCGAAAGCACTACTATTTATTATAAAAGATTCTGCACAATCAATGCAGGACTTTTTGTGCTAGCTCGACTGTTTTTTCGACTGTGTTTGATTCTGGAGCGGATCCAACACCATTGCTGAGGATGATCCAATTACGGCCGTTTAAGATATTTAACTGTCCGCGTTCTTGATTAAAATACGCATCATCACCTAAGCCTTTGACGGCTTCGGCGTGCTCAGTGGGTTTGCCATTTTTGAACTCTGTCTTGTTTTGTTCTACGCCCGCGTCATTGATACCAGACCGAACGATAACCGCTGCAACAAGCATACTATTCACGTCGGGATTGCTATCGCTATAGGCGCATTTGCTGGTTGCGATATTCTCTGTCTGGACGGGGTCTGTTGCATTACCGCGGATTGCACCGTCGCCCAGGAGCTCCTTTGCCTTGCTGGTGGTTAATAGATCGCAGGCCTTTGTTGGTTGATAGACGACTTTTGGCACGCTGTTATATGCCAACAGTGCGATGACGATTGTGAGCAAGACCAACCCCAACACAATTGTTAGTCCGATAAATAACTCGTTTCGCTCAACGATAAAGTCTTTTGCTGTTTTGATATGTTGTTTCATGACTTGTTCATAAGTATAGCAGCAAATCGAGGCTTATAAATCTCTGAATTTTTTGCCGGTTCCACTAGCAGGGCGCAAACTTGGGTAGAGTGTGTCTACCTACGCACTTTCAACTGTTTCGAGCAGGCTTTTTGTTGCGCTGGCAGTTGTCGCTTTTTCGAGGATAGCAATAAGTTGCTTTGTCTCAACTTCTGAAAGTTCGTTGAGGTGGGGGAGTCTGGTGTGTGTGGTGACTTCAAGAAACTTGTCGCGGAGCGCAAGCCCTTTATTGGTGAGTGTCACCGTTTTGATGCGACGGTCGTACTCTGCTTCTTTTCTGACGACGAGTTTTTCCCTGACAAGTTGTTCAACAATACCCGTAATGTTAGATGGATCACAGCTCATAAAGACCGCAAGTGTTTTCATAGGAACTGGTTGGTCTGGCTCGAGGAGACATAAAGTTAATGCCTGAATCATCGTGATATTGCTCTGCTCAGCAATTTCAGAAATAGCGTATTTACCCTTCATTGAAGAGCGGATGATGAGAAGGCTCAGCTGGTCTTGCAGTGATTTGCTGATCATGGTTTTATTATAGCGAAAAATAAAATGTTTGACAATCAAAATAGTTGAGATATATAATTAGTTTAGTAAAGTAAAGTAATTTTATCCGGAGGGACAAATGAAAACAGTGTCTAGATGGACTATTTTCGCGCTTGTCGCTATCGCACAGTTTATGGTTGTGCTGGACAATGCAATCACAAACGTCGCATTGCCATCGATTCAAAAGCAGCTTGGGTTTAGTACCGAAAACCTGCAGTGGGTCGTTACTGCCTATGCATTGGCTTTTGGTGGCTTTTTGCTACTTGGTGGAAGGGCTGCCGATTTGTTTGGGCGCCGTCGAACGCTTCTTGCGGGCATGATTGCTTTTACAGCCTTTTCATTTTTAATCGGTATTTCGCAGGAGCCATGGCAGCTCATTACACTCCGGGCATTCCAGGGACTGTCAGGTGCATTTATGTCACCAGCGGCACTATCGATCGTGCTCGTGACATTTCGCGACGGGCCAGAGCGAAACAAAGCTCTGAGCTACTGGACACTCGCCTCGACGGGTGGGGCAGCGATCGGACTATTGCTCGGTGGTATCCTGACGCAATTCTTCGGCTGGGAGTGGAATTTCTTCATCAATGTACCAATTGGTATCATCATGGCAATCCTCATCACGCGCTACGTGCCCGTACATGAAAAAGAAGAGGGTGAACAAAAGATGGATGTTGCAGGTGCGGGGTTGGTGACAGGTAGTTTAATGCTCTTTGTCCTTGCATTCAGTCAAGCACCACTCTGGGGTTGGTTGTCGGTTAGTACGCTCTCGGCACTTGGTATTGCGGTTGCACTTCTTGTTGGATTCGTTATCAATGAAGCACGAGTTCGTCGTCCGCTAGTACCGCTTGGTATATTTAAGATCCGTAATGTCGCGGGGGCAAACCTCATTATGGCACCGCTTTTTGCTAGCATGCTAAGCTCATTCTTTTTGCTGACGCTTTATCTGCAAGGAACGCTGCATCTTGACCCGCTTTTGACAGGTTTAGCGTTTATACCGTTCCCCGTGACATTAGCGCTGGTAGCAAAGCAAATGCCTCGACTGGTAGCACGCTATGGTTTTCGCCGTTTTCTCATCATCGGGCCACTTGTGGTGGTTGCTGGCATGATCTACCTGACTGGGCTTCATGCGGATAGTAGCTATGCACTGGGTATACTACCTGCCGCGATTATCTTGCCGCTTGGTATCGGCATGACCATGATGCCAACGATTGCTGCGGCAACTTCAGGTGTGCCCGCACATGAATCAGGCCTTGCGTCGGGTCTCATCTCGACCTCGCAGCAAATGGGTGGCGCACTTGGACTATCTGTCCTATCAGGAGTGGCGGCATCGGTTACTGCCAACTCCCTCAACCTTGGCCCAGCTCAGGCGGTCCTCAATGGGTATCATGTTGCATTTCTTGGAAGTGCAGGGTTTATGGTCGTCGCAGCACTTGTGGCTATCTTTGTGATTCGTGACCGCAACCGCAATGCATCATCGGGCGGTAGAGAGCCGCAGACAAGTAAAGTACCTGTTTCTGCACATTAGGACGTAGTTCTGCATAGGAGCTAGAAAAGACCGCCACCTCCGCCCTGGGCTTCCTTCTTTTCTGCTTCGGCCTCTTTTGCCTTCTGTTCTGCAGCAGCAATCTTCTCTTGCCGCTCCTTTGCCTCAGCCTCTTTCCGGTCGGCAGCCTCCCTCATCTTTGCAGCTTCTTTTTCTAGATCTTGTGGTGATGGCATATATTTCCTCCTTATCAATTCCAGAATAAAACTTCCATGAATATAAGGCTGTGAGATAAATCACGGCATATATTATCCGACGGTACCTGTTTCAATTTCCCCGGCTCGTTTGTAATTCGCTATGATGACACCGTTGGATGTCACAAGGCTCTTCATGAGTGTGTAGGCGGCTGGGGTAGAGTTTTCACCAAACAAGCGTTTACCGGCACCCAAGATGATAGGGAATGTCATCAAATACAGCTCGTCAACCATATCATGCTCAAACAGCACCTGAGCGAGATTGCCGCTACCATGTACTTTGATATCGCCTCCATCAGATTCTTTAAGTTTTTTGAGCTCATCGATGTCCTTCAAGAACGTTGTGTTGCTCCAGTCCGATTGGTCGAGGGTAGTACTCATAACATATTTGGTAACGTCGTTAATGCCTGGCCACATATCTGCGTGTTTAGGCCAATAGTCTGCAAAGATATCAAATGTTTTTCGGCCCAATAGAATATCCGTGGATCGCATCCATTCAGCCATAAATTCACCTGCCTCCTCATCAGCTTCGCGAAAATACGGTGCGGTCCAGCCGCCGTATTTAAAGTTGCTCGATGGATCTTCCTCTGGGCCGCCCGGTGCCTGCATAACTCCATCTAACGTCATAAATTCTTGAATGATAATTTTTCTCATAATTGCTATCCCCCTTAATTTAATGCCTCTTTATAGTCTAATCCTTCGTTACATTTTTGTCTGTGGCGGATAGTACAAAAACAACCCTGGTTTATGCAACCAGAGTTGTTTTGAGTGGTGAGCTGTGACTAATAGATATACTGGTATTGATTGGAGGGAACGGTGCGCGTATCTGTCCTACCAAAACCGGCAGGCCCATTCATTTCCGAAATGACCATTGTGCCGTCGGCATTGACCGACTCCACGTACGCAACATGGCCGGGCATTTCTGCAATCGCACCCGCACGTGGGGTAGAACCAGTGGCGTAGCCACGAGCGGCTGCATTTGCCACCCACTGTCCACCGTTGCCTAGTTGATTGGGTAGGTCAGGGCGACGATTTTTGGCGTACCACGTACAGTAGCCGTTGTAGTAAGTGTTACCGGCGCTATCAACATAGCGGCCTTTTTGCGGGATATTGCTGTAGTATTTGCCAACGACTGGCTGAGCCGTGGCAACGCTTGTTTGCGCAGGGGCTACAGAAGCGAACCGGTCCGGCAGCTGTTCATCTGCATTTGGGATGCGCACTTTGTCACCAGGATTGATGAGATCTGGGTTGCTGATGAAATCGTTTGCGTTAAACAGTCGCACATAGTCAGTGCCGTGTGACTGCGCAATGCTCGTCAGTGAATCACCTGGCTGAACTTCGACCACGACAGGTGGTTTTGTTTCTGGTTTGGTTGTTTTTTGCTCCTCTGCGTGAGCCGACGGTGCCAAAATGAGCACTATCGAAAAGACCGCGGCAACAGCCGCGAGGCTGGATCTGATTGTCATGATTTTCTCCTTTAAATCTGCGCTGTAGGTGTGTTAATGTCTGTGACTTTGTGTATTGATAAGTAGCGCAGAAAGTTGTGTTTTTATACATTGCCTGCAAAAAACACAAGATTAATCATAACCATTATTCTAGTGTGGGTCAATACTCTGCCACACTACATGTAGTATTCAAAGGGATAATTACGAGTTGTTTTGTTAACAACACCAATCATTATTGGAGCTTTATTTGGTCGATTTTTGCGGCAAGTTGTTTGTCCTTTTCAGTTACTTCACCAACATCATGAGTGGTCAGTTTAACCTGTACTTTACCCCAACTTAAGGTAACGTCCGGATGGTGATTAGCAGCTTCTGCTAATTCTCCGATTTTGACCGTGAAGGCGAGGGCAGTCTTAAAATCAGGGAAGTTGAATTCTTTTACCAGTGAATTGTCTTGTTCATGCCACATGATATGTCGTGAGAGGTCTTAGCCTTCAACCGCTACTTCAAACCCACCATACGCCATCTTCGTCATGTCGTTTGGCATTTCAAAGCCACCATCCATGGGCATTTCGCTCATTTCTTCCATAACTTTTTTGTTTACCTCATCACGATGTTCCTTCGATTCAAACACGATAAAAGAGAACCAGACATTATCATCGGCAGATGCACCTGCCATCTCGGCAAAAGCTCGCGACTTCATGTCGCCCATTTCCTGTTGTTTCAGGTCATCACCCTTGCACTCAAAATATTGCAGTGCACCGTGTTTCATCCAGGAGTCACGGCCCATTTCTGCCATTTTTTGATACTCGGCTTCCTTGCCTTTTGGTACTACCAATACAAATCCATCAACATACTTCGCCATCTTATTTACCCCGCTTTTTAAAGTTGTATCCTATTTAATTTTAGCACTCAAGATAGCGCGAAAGGATACCTCGACGCCTTATACGACTTTGCCGAGTTTCTCTTCAAAGGCAGCCATATCCGCAATTGTTACTTTGCCAGATTTAATCTTCACTAGACCTTCATTTTCAAGCTTCTTCATTTCACGACTAACAGTCTCGCGGCTAAGCCCAGCCCGAGCAGCCAAATCTGTT
This sequence comes from Candidatus Saccharimonadia bacterium, assembly GCA_023260255.1. Lineage (GTDB taxonomy): Bacteria > Patescibacteriota > Saccharimonadia > Saccharimonadales > Saccharimonadaceae > UBA2112. The sequence goes on along the minus strand of JALQVV010000008.1, from coordinate 143 downwards.
TCATTCATCACTAGGCTATAACTTCCGGTATTGCTTTTTTCGCCAAAACGACGGCAAGCAATGAGCAGCTCATACATGAGTCTTGCTTTTGCGCTTCCTGCCATAAGATGAGTTATCTTGCTCAGAAGGCCATCTGTTCCACG
>JALQVV010000019.1 GCA_023260255.1 Candidatus Saccharimonadia bacterium | reverse complement strand
ATTAGTTGAAAATTCGCTTTATTAGATTTTCCAAAAGTAAGAATTTTTAATTTATTTTTTTTAGATTTTTTTTTTAATAAATGAAAATATTTATCGTCAATATTTAAAAAAATAGTTCCATTCTTTTTAATATTATTAATAATTTCAGACTTGCATAAGGCAATATTTTTAAGATTTTTTAATTTTTCTAAATGAGCTGGTCCAATATTAGTTATAACACCAATATCTGGTTGAAGTATTTTAGATAAGTTATGAATCTCTCCTTTGTTATTCATTCCTAATTCAAAAATATTATAAATACTATTTGCAGGTAGATTAGAAAGTGATAACGGCAATCCAAAATGATTATTAAACGATTTGGGTGATGAATAAGTTTTTTTAACTTTGCTTAATAAAAAAGAAAGCATAAATTTTAACGTAGTCTTTCCAAAACTTCCTGTGATGCCAAAAAATATTCCCTTAGATTGATTTCTTTTATATGTTGCTACATTTTCTAAATATTTCAGTGGACTTTTGCACCTAATAAATTTTTTTTCTTTTTTTTTTCCTAAGTTTTTATAACCCCTTTTTACTACAACAAATTTACAATTTTTTTTGATAGCCTCTGGTACAAATAAATGTCCGTCTGTATTTTTTCCTTTTACTGCAAAAAAAACAGTTTTTTTATTTACTTCTTTGCTGTTTAGTGTGCAAAGACTATTATTAAAAACTTTAGAGATATTATTTAATAATAATGTCATAGATTTAAAACTTCTCTGCAATAATGGTAGTCTGAAAAATATTTTTTTTGATTGTTAATTATCTGATAATTTTCATGACCCTTTCCGGCAACAATTAAAACCTCATTTTTTAATTCTTGAATAGCTTGTTTAATGGCAGCTGCTCTTGATGGAATAATTATTGCATTATTGCAGCCTTTTTTAATTTGCATTCGTATTTTGTTTGGATTTTCAAACCTTGGGTTATCATCTGTAATATATGTTTTATCAGCCAATTTACCTGCAATCCTTCCCATTAAATATCTTTTTTGAATATCACGATCTCCTCCACATCCAAAAACTATATTTACTTTTTTATTAAAAAAATTTTTTGTTTCTAATAAAACATTTTTTAAAGCATCTGGTGTATGCGCATAATCTATTAGAATTATTTTTTTATTTTTTTGAATTAATTGCATTCGTCCTTGTGGATTGTTAATTCTTTTTGATATTTTTATTAATTTATCAAAATTAATACCTAATTTAGCACAAGCAATTAAAGCTGATAAAAAATTATTTAATTGAAATTTTCCTATAATATTCGTTTTTAAAAAATAAATTTTATTTAAAAAATTTAATTTAATTTCAGTACT
>JALQVV010000092.1 GCA_023260255.1 Candidatus Saccharimonadia bacterium | reverse complement strand
ACGTGGTGTTGTGATGAACGCCGCAGACCACCCACACGGTGGTGGTGACGGTGGACGTCATGGTGCTGGTAAAGCCCCTCGTACTCCTTGGGGTCAACTCACACTGGGTTACCGTACTCGCCGCCGCAAGGACGTTGCTGGTCACATTGTAAGGTCGCGCCACGACGCGAAGAGGAAGAAGTAATATGAGTCGATCATTGAAAAAAGGTCCATTCGTCGATGCCAAGCTTGCTAAGAAAGTAGCTGCTCTTGGCATCGAAGACCGAACTGTTATTAAAACCTGGGCTCGCGCCAGCACAATCACACCAGAAATGGTTGGTCGCACGATCGCTGTTCACAACGGCCGTGTCCATGTGCCTGTCTTGATCAGCGAAAACATGGTTGGTCACAAACTAGGTGAATTCAGCCCAACTCGCAAATTCCGCAAGCATGGCGGCAAGGAGAAGAAGTAATGGCTGAAATGTTTACCGTTCGTGCTATTGCCAAAGGTGTTGATCAAACACCGCGCAAAGTCAGCCTGGTCGCAGCCCTCGTACGCAATCGTACTGTCGCTGATGCACTGGTCATTCTTGATCATGTGCCAAAGCGTGCTGCCTTGCCTGTGAAGAAAGTTATCGAAAGCGCCAAAGCGAATGCTGTGAATAATCACGGTTTGGACGGCAAAAGCCTGACCATTACGACATTGAGTGTCACGACTGGTCCTCGACTACGCCGTTACAAACCCGCAAGCCGCGGCCGCGCTTTGCCGTTTGAGAAAAAAACCAGTCACATTTTGGTCGAAGTAACTGGTGCCGAAAAGCCTAAGAAAAAGCCAGCAGCAAAACCAGCCGCTGAGAAGAAAGAGGAGACGAAGTAATGGGACAGAAAGTTAACCCTATCAGCTTCCGCCTGCAGGTCCACAAGAACTGGAATTCACGTTGGTTTGCTGGCAAAAAAGACTTCGCAAAATGGCTGAAGGAAGATATCGAGATTCGTGAACTGATTGAAAAAAGGTTTGCATCTCGCCCAACTATCAGCCGTATCGAAATCGAACGCTCTGCTAACCTGATTACTGTCACTATCCATACTGCCAAAGCAGGTGTTGTGATTGGTCGTGGTGGTGCGGGTGTTGCCGAACTAAAGGCTGCAATCGAAAAACTTGCAAGCCTACCGGTTCGCATTAACATCGAAGAGGTCAAACGGCCCGAACTCGATGCTAAACTCGTTGCCGAGAATATTGCTCGCCAGCTAGAGCGCCGTATTAACTTCCGCCGCGCAATCAAAATGTCCGCGCAGAACACCATGAATGCAGGTGCCAAAGGTATCCGTATTCAGGTCGCTGGTCGTTTGAACAACGCCGAAATGGCACGCCGTGAAAAGGTAATCGAGGGTTCAGTACCACTGCACACGCTGCGTGCTGATATCGATTTCCACGCTGCACGTGCGAACGCTCCAGGCGTTGGCATCATCGGTGTCAAAGTATGGATCTACAAGGGTGAAAGGAGCTAGTCGATATGTTGTTACCAAAGAAAACCAAGTATCGAAAAGTTCGTAAAGGTAAGAACGACGGCGTTGCAACCCGCGGCCACTATGTCGCATTTGGCGACTACGGCCTACAATCACAGGGCAACAACGACATCACGTCACGCCAGATCGAATCAGCCCGCCAGGCAATGACCCGCTACATCAAACGTGGTGGTAAAATCTGGATCCGCATTTTCCCGCATACGCCACGTACTCGCAAGCCGCAGGACGTCAAAATGGGTAGCGGTAAAGGTAACCCTGAATTCTTTGTCGCCAAGGTCAAAGCAGGCACAATCCTGTTCGAGATGAAAGGCGTCAACGAAGATGTCGCCCGTGAGGCGATGCGTCTGGCTGCTCACAAGCTGCCAGTCAAGACAAAGTTTGTAAAGCGAGAGGAGGCGTAACATGGCAGAAGCAAAAACTACCAAGAAAACGACCAAATCAACTGCAGCGAAAGAAGTAAAAACGTTAGAACAGTTGAAAGCTGATCTAGTGGCGAAGCAAAACGACCTACTGGAAGCCAAACGCGGTCATCGTGCCGGTGAATTGGTAAATCCACGGGTTATCACTGTAGCTCGCAAAGACATCGCTCGTTTGCAGACCGCGATCCGAGCTGAAGAATTAAAGGAGACGAAATAATGGCTAAGACACTAGTTGGAATCGTGACGTCTGACGCTCGTGATAAGACTATTACTGTCACAGTCACGACTCGTCAAACACATCCGATCTACGGCAAACAGTATACAGTAAGCCGTAAATACACTGCACACGATGAGAACAACGAAGCACACATCGGCGACAAAGTTCATATTGTCGAGACTCGACCTGTTTCAAAGACCAAGAGTTTCAAACTCAAACTCATCGAGGAGAAATCAAAGGGTAGCGTCGAACTGAAAGACGAGGTGGAGGCGTAACATGTTACAGCAAGAATCTCGCATGAAGGTAACCGACAACAGTGGCGCAAAAGAAGCCCTGATCATTCGCGTACTCGGTGGTACTCGCCGTCGCTACGCCAATGTTGGTGACGTTGTTGTGATCACCGTCAAAGACGCCAACCCAAATGGTAACGTCAAGAAAAAGAGCGTCCAGAAGGCAGTTGTTGTTCGTACGCGCAACCAAATCAAGCGCAAAGACGGCAGTACAATCGCTTTTGATGACAACGCATGTGTGATCATTAACGATGACAAGACACCAAAGGCAACCCGTGTTTTCGGACCCGTTCCACGCGAACTGCGTGACATGGGATACGCCAAAATCATCAGCCTTGCACCGGAGGTACTCTAATATGGCACGTCGCATTGTAAAGAACGATATCGTTAAAGTTATCAGCGGTGCTAAAAAGGGTACAACCGGTAAAGTTGTGGCCGTACTGCCAAAGAAAGATGGCGTCCTGATCGAAGGCTTAGGTGTTCGTCACCGTCACTTCAAACCATCCCAGCTGAACCCAACCGGTGGTCACAAGGATATTCATACTCCTGTACCAATGGGTAAGGTTGCGCTGGTTATTGATGAAAAGACAGGCAAAACCAGTCGCGTTGGCTACAAAAAAGCCGAAGGCACCAAATCACGAATTGCCGTCCAGGCAAAGAATAAGGAGATCAAGTAATGGCTGAAAAAACTGCTACTACTCCGGCTCCTCGCTTGAAAGCCTTGTACAAAGAGAAATTTGTCAAGGAACTACAGGCCGAACTGAATCTTGCAAACGTACACCAAGTACCAAAGCTCGAGAAAATCACGGTCAGCGTAGGAACCGGTAAAAATAAAGAAAGCAAGGCGCATATCGAGGCAGTTCGAAATACGCTGACAAAGATTACTGGCCAACAGCCGGTTGATCGCCTTGCGAAAAAATCAATCGCCGGATTCAAAATCCGTGCCGGCATGGGTGCGCCTGTTGGTGTATCTGTCACCCTGCGTGGCGCTCGTATGTACGAATTTCTTGACCGTCTGGTCAATGTCGCTTTGCCACGCGTTCGTGACTTTCACGGTGTTGGTGTCAAATTTGACCGCGGCGGCAACTACAACCTCGGTATCATCGAACAGTCAATCTTTCCAGAGCTGACATTTGAAGAGACTCAGGTATTGCACGGTCTGCAGATCACGTTCACTATTCAGAACCATGATGCTGCTCATAGTCGCGCGCTGCTCGAGAAATTTGGACTACCGTTTGAGAAAGAAGGAGGTCGACGCTAATGGCTAAGAAATCAATGATCGCACGTGATGAAAAGCGTAAGAAAATGATCGCAAAGTATGCTGCAAAGCGTGCTGAGCTCAAAGAGCTTGGTGACCTCGACGGCCTGCAAAAGCTCCCACGCAACAGTAGCCCAACCCGCTTCAAGAACCGTGATGTTCTGAGCGGCCGCCCACGTGGGTACATGCGCAAGTTTGGCCTCAGCCGTATTAACTTCCGTGAAAAAGCAAG
>JALQVV010000021.1 GCA_023260255.1 Candidatus Saccharimonadia bacterium | reverse complement strand
ATCGAGAACGAGCTCACCAATTGTCCTCGAAGGGACTTCCGACTCTCCAAGAGCATATAGATTATCTTCAACCGCATCGACAATTGCCTCAATTTCGATCTCATTGGCAAAGAACTTGCCAACGGACCGACGGATTGCAATCGTCAGCTTGTCGCGATCGTATAGTTCGCGCGTACCATCTTTTTTAATGACAGCCAGGTTGGGTTTTTCGATTCGTTCGTAGGTGGTAAATCGCTGACCATCCGGCGTCTCACGACGGCGGCGAATCGTCATGCCATCACCAACCTCACGCGACTCGATAACGCGGCTGTCTCCTATGTTAACGGGTGTCCTCACGCGCACCTCTACGATTCATCCGTGTTTTTCTTTTTTCGACGGCGGAGAAAAGCTGGTGTATCCGATTCATCCTCATCTTCTTGTGGCGTATCCCAAATATTGTGCGTTGGTTCCTCTGCAAAACTTGCCTCGGGATCAGCTTTATCGAGATCAAGATTCACGCTTTCAACAGCCTCATCACTGACGCCTCGTGCTTCAACTTCATGTACCCTGTCTTCTTCAGGGTTTAATGAAATCTCTTGCTGGTGGAAGAAATCACTATCAAACCCTGTTGCAATAACCGTAATGATCAGCTCATCCTCTAGTTCAGGCTTAAGCGTTGCACCGAAGATGATATTCGCATCAGGTGATACAGCGCTCGTGATAATCTCGGCTGCTTCTTGGATTTCCGACATCGACATATCGTAGCCACCGGTGACATTGAACAGAACCCCTTTGGCACCGTCGATTGATACCTCAATAAGTGGTGATTCGATCGCTTGCTGCGCAGCTTGAGCAGCGCGGTCATCACCACTAGCTCGCCCGATACCCATCAATGCACTACCGGCGTTGCTCATGATTGCCTTGACGTCGGCGAAGTCGAGGTTGATAAGACCATGCTCTGTGATAAGTTCAGAAATTCCCTGCACGCCCTGACGCAGCACATCATCAGCAATCTTGAAGGTCTCAAGGAGTGGTGTACGGCGATCAATCGTCTGAAGGAGACGATCATTCGGAATAGTGATGAGCGTGTCAACCTGACGACCTAGCTGATTAATAGCCCAATCCGCATTGATGCGACGCTTTTCACCCTCAAAACTAAATGGTTTGGTCGCGACACCAACAACTAAAATACCAAGCTCACGGGCGACTTCCGCAACGATATACCCAGCCCCACTTCCGGTACCACCGCCTGCACCGATAGTAACAAACACCATATCGGCCCCTTCGAGTGCTTCACGAATTTCATCACGTGACTCATTTGCGGCAGCCTCACCAACTGATGGATCAGCACCAGCACCCAGTCCACCAGTTGTTTCATGCCCAAGATGGAGCTTCACGTCTGCCTTGCTGTTATGCAACGCCTGCGCATCAGTATTCATGGCAATGAATTGCACTCCGGACAAACCGGCATCTTTCATTCGGTTGATGGCACTTCCGCCAGCACCACCGACGCCCACTACTTTAATACTCGCAAATGTCTGAATTTCGCTTGGTGTTACTTCCGGCATGAATACTCCCTACGTCCTTATTCCTATCTAGTATACCATTGATAAATACAAATCAAACCTTACTGATTAGGCTTTCAAGCGTCCGAATAACTTTTTTAATAAACCACCCGCCTGATCAGCTGCAGCTTTTGCCCTGCCTCCATTTTGATGGACTCCACGCCCGTGCCCAGATTCAGCATCAATCAGCATCAGACCTGCTGCAGTTGCAAACTGTGGTTCATCTAAGTGTTCAGCCACACCGCCATAACCTTTCGCTGCCCCTATCCTTACTGCTAGCCCCAGTGATTCTTTCGTATAGTCGGCAATGTTTTTCAGTTTTGCACCACCGCCAGTCAGGACAACACCGCTCGGTAATTTTGCGTGACGACCCGCTTTTTTCAGTTCTTTAGTGACAAGCTCAAAAAGTTCTTCCAGTCGCGCTTCGATAATCTCATCAACCTCACTCCGTGAAAATTCTAGTGTTTCTTTATCGTGTTTAACACTCACTGTTTCGCTGCCTGTTTGCGATGTCGCCGAACCGTGTGTTAGTTTCACCAGTTCGGCAATTTCAGGGTCAGTTTTCAGCCCAATCGCAAGATCATTCGTAATATTATTGCTGCCGATTGGTATCACGCCAGCATACTGTAAATCACCCTCTTCAAATATAGCGACACTTGTTGTCGTACCACCAAGATCAATAACCGCAACGCCATTTTCAAGCTGCTGTTCGTTCAATACCGCGCGTGCCGCTGCCACGACACTCGGTGTAATTGTATTTGGTGTTACTTTGGCAAGTTCAAGCGCACTTTGCAGTGCAGTGACATTTGGCGCCAATGCAGAAATAACGTTCGCATTAATTTCAAGTCGAGTACCTGTCATGCCAACTGGATCTTTGATGTTGTCCTGACCATCCAGCCGATAACTATGAGGAACGACATCTAAAATTTCTCGATTGGCTGGAACTTTGCCAACTGTTGCAACCTCTGTCAAACGCGCAACATCATCCTCACCTACCTGATGATCAACGGCGCCAACCGCAATCATACCGTCAGTGGTCGTGCTTAGTATATGAGCCCCGTTAATGCTAACTGTTGCCGCATCAACTTGGTAGCCGCTCATCCGCTCTGCTTCGCCGAGCGCGTCATCAATTGCTTGAGCCGGTCCGTTTAAGTTGACGATCGTTCCCTTACGCATGCCGGTGTTACTTACCTCACCAACACCGACGATTGTTGGCGTTCCAGTGGTGGCATCGAGATGTCCGACAACGCAGCGAACGGTCGTCGTACCTACATCGATTCCGACAGCGTATTTAGGGCTATCTTGCATGACTCGTATTATAACGAGTATCTTACGTTTTGAACAGACATAAGGGCTTTATGCAAATGGCCTACACTTGCATGTATACATATGATTTTTGAAATAATCATCCCATTTTCACTGTCTTATGATGTTAATATGGCAACAAACAGGAAAATGGTTGTTAAAAGGACAATTATACTTAGTTGACTTCTACAGCTGAGTGAGGATTTCTGCACCGTTTTCGGTAATCAAAACGGTATGCTCGAAATGAGCCGCTAAACTACCGTCCCGCGTCAAAATAGTCCACTGATCATCAGGATCCGTATAAATTCGTTCGCCACCCAGTGTTGCCATAGGCTCGATGGCAATAGTATCTCCAGGATGTAGTAGCACTCCGCTACCCTTCCGACCATAGTTTGGCACATCAGGTTTCATATGCATTTCCTGACCCACACCATGGCCAACAAGCTCACGAATAATCCCTAGCTTACCTTCAGATAAGACCTTCTCGATAGCGGCACCAATATCACCCGCATACGTTCCCCGTCCTTTGATTGCATCAATGCCAGCGTAGAGACTCCGTTCTGTAGCATTCAAAAGATGCTTCACTGCACCGCTTGGTTGTTCACCGACTACCATCGTAAAGGCACTGTCGGTTTTCATACCCTTATAGGTTAAGACGAGATCAAAACCAACAACGTCTCCTTTTTCAAACGCATATTCTGTTGGAACACCGTGGACAATCGCATCATTAACACTAATACAGATGACACCAGGGAAATTTGGTACCGGTTCTTTATAGGTCGGCGTCGCTCCGAGACGTGCAATTTCCTTCTCCACCCATTCATTCACTTCCAGCCCCGTCATGCCAGGTTGCACATACCTTTTTACCCCAGCAAGAACAGTGGCAAGAATCTTGCCACCTTGGCGCATTGCTTCGATTTGGTCAGCTGTCTTTGGGGGTTGGCTCATATGGGTTACGTTAATTCGTTATATTCTAACTCCGCCATAATCTTGTCATGAACCTGACCGACAGTACCCGTACCGTCCAGATGAACGATCTTAATCCCTTTATCTGCAAAATAACTGAGTACGGGATACATTTCCTGACGATAAATATTCATACGCCGAGCAACAATCTCTGGCTTGTCCTGTGCGCGGCCACGCAGTTGTAAACGTTCCTGAATAACACTTTCTGGCACCTCAAGCACAATGACCATAGCAACCTCGCGGCCAAGTGAGTTTTTATCGTCCATAAGCCACTGAGCCTGCGCCATTGTACGAGGAAAACCATCGATGATAAGACGCTTTACATCAACAGAATTATTCAAAGCCTGACGAACAACATCAAAAGTCTTCTCATCACTAATCAGTTCACCTGTTTTGAGGATCTCTTTCACCTCTGGATCATCACTTTCGCGAAACATCTGACCAGTTGAAAGCCATCGCCATCCTAGACGCGCGGCAAGCATCTGTCCCTGCACACTTTTACCAGCCCCTGCCGGTCCAAAAAATACGATCATGCACCCCTCTCCTTTACTGTAGTGATTCTTTTACGATTCGTGCGAGCAATGCACCATCGGCACTATTGCCAACTTGCTGCTTCACTGCTCCGATAACCTGTCCCATGGCCTTGGCATCCGTCACGCCAAGATCTTTTATTTTAGCAGCAACAATTTCGCGCAGCTTTTCTTCACTAAGTTGTTCCGGCAAGTATTTCGCCAACACATCGGCTTCTTTGCGCTCAGCCTCGGCAAGTTCCGGACGACCATTTGCTTCGTAGACAGCAATGCTTTCATTGCGTTTTTTGACTTCACGGGCAATAATCTTTTCAATTTCAGCATCGTCGAGACCCGTGTCACGTTTACCTTGAGCAACCTCTTCGTTCAAGATTGCTGCCTTTAAATTACGAAGTGTATCTCCCACAAAACGATCGCCGCCCAATAGAGCGGCTTTCATATCGTCTTGAATTTGCGCACTCAGTGCCACTGTTAGCGTAGCCCCAATCGTGCTTTTGCAAGCTTATCAGCTTTGCGTTCCTTGCGGATGATCGCTTTTCCGCGACGCTCCGTCTTGCTAATCGGTTTGCTAAAACGCTGTGATGCCTTGGCCTCTGCCAGTACACCGCTCTGCAAAACCTTGCGATTGAAACGACGAATAATGTTTTCGTTCGCTTCTTTTTCGTCCTTACGTGTTACTTGTACCATATCGATACGTATTGTAACAGAGATAGCGTTTCTTCGCAATAGATATACACTAAACACCAAACAGGCCGATGATCAGACCCATAAGAAGAATCGTGACAAGCTCATGTGCACAATTTAACAGCGTCAACTTCCATGGCCGGCCCTCAAAGGCATCATGCGTCACAAAACGCGCAGCCGTTAGTCCAAGCCATAGCCAAAATGCCGTACTCAACGAATCCTGCACAAAGCTGTTATCAAAGAACTCGTGACTCAAAAACGCGACATGTGCTAGCACATACGCCGTCAGCAAACTAACGACCGCCGTCACGGCAATTGGAACCCAAACCGATGGACCCTTTTTGTTCATGTTGATTTTGGCGAGTTTGATCCATGTATTACCAAAAACCGGTCGCGCATACCAAATGCTTCCTACAACCATTGAACTCAACATTGCTAGGACAACCGCTAGATAATTTACTTCGACACCCATATACCCTCCTTGCTAGTATGACTCGAGTGTACACCCCCATTGAAAAATGAACAACATTACATAATCTCTATGTGCAGCAGTCGCCCTTCCACCGATCGTCGACCATTCCATTCGTTAATATTTGGCTGATACCAAATCGTCACCCTTGCGCCCTGCTCTACAAAAAAATGCTCTGGTGCGTTAAACGCAACAACGTATAGCTTTGATCCATCAAGGTCTTGTAGCCCGAGTTTAATATGTTGCTGCTCAGTACCCATCCGCTTCCTATAAACAACGCGGAGATTTTGAGTACTCAGAATTGGCTCTGGATTACCATTACCAAATGGCTCCATTGTTTCAATTTGATGAATCAATTCTTCGGTGACATTCAAAAATGGCGTCACAACATCACGCTGCGGAAGTAGTAGCGCCTGCTGATTGAACAATTTTTGCGCCCGATAGAACTCATTTACCCTCTGCCGAAAGGCTGGAATATTCATCGTTGGCAAAGTTACACCAGCTGCAAGCTTATGCCCACCGCCTTTTGTAATAATGTCATCAGCTGCTCGTATTGCATCGGCAGCACTAAAATCCCCATAACTCCGAGCCGATCCTTTGGCCTCTTCCCCCATTTCCTCAAGTACAAACGTGGGTTTGGCATACTTTTCCAATAACTTAGCAGCGACAATACCTACAATGCCATGGTTCCACCCTGCCTTACTCACGACGAGCACTGGATCATTACTGTAATCTTGTGCCTGTTCTACCGCTTCGCGAAGAATCACATCCTGTTCGGTACGCCTTGTTCGATTTAACTCATCCAATTGTTGAGCTTTTTGCAACGCAATCATTCCATCACGAGCAGTAAGCATGTCGAGCGCTATTTGCGCGGTTTCTAGTCGCCCCGCGGCATTCATCCGCGGCCCAAGCGCAAATCCCAGACTTCGTGCATTCACCTCGCCCGGCTTTACGCCAGCCACAGCCATGAGCGCCTTGAGACCAGGGCGATGCGCCCTTGCCAACACTTTTAAACCCCAAAATACATTTGCCCTATTTTCGTCGACTAATGTTACGACATCGCATACTGTCCCGAGTGCAACCAAGTCCAACAGCCATTTTTCCTGGCCATCAGGGAGTCCTTCTAGCCGTGTCTGGAGCGCCTGCACCAATTTAAACGCAACACCAACACCTGCCAAATCAATAAAAGGATATGAATGATCAGGTCGCTTTGGATTAATGACAGCAACTGCCGGTGGCTGCTTGGGGGCAACATTGTGATGATCCGTCACAATCACATCCACTCCCAACTCTTTTGCGCGTATAATCTCTTTCTCGCTTAAGCTCCCACAGTCAACCGTTATAATCAACGTCGCGCCGGTTGCGGCGATCCGCTCAACCGCATCGACGGTCATGCCGTAGCCTTCAACAAAACGATTGGGTATAAATGCGTCGACGTTGGTAAATCCGAATTTCGCAAGCGCATCAAGGAGTAATGTCGTGGCTGTCAAACCATCGATGTCATAATCACCATAAATTGTGATTTTTTCATTCAACCCATGAGCATCGACAAGTCGATCAACCGCCGCACCCATATCCGGTAGCAAGAATGGATCATGTTTGGCGTCATAACTAGGATTCAAAAAAGCGTCGCGAGCTTTACCTGTCAGCCCACGCGCTTTCAGGATTTCCTCGAACAAATTCATTACAGATCAGAGTTGGTACGCTTTGGCCGTGCCGATTGCTGTTGTGATTTAATGACAATACTCTGGAGTTCCTTGAAGATCGTAAACTGTTTATTGGTCGAATAAATCTTCGTATTCCCTTGCTTCTCACTCTTCAAGAAGCCAACCTTTTCGAGACGCTTAAGTTCACGTTGAATGTTGCCTGGATCCTCTTTGATGAGTTTGGCCAGCCCTCGGACATGTGTTCGAAAATCAGGATACTTTGCATAAACCACAACGATCTTGCGCCTCACTCTCGAAGTAATAAAAACGTCTAGCATACTCTCCCTTTACACGCACCTACTGTCGCTTTCGTTACTCCCTATCTTACACTTTCTTACAACACCGCACAAGTGGTTTTTTCGCTTCCTAGCGCCAATGAAGGACAATTTGATTGATTTTTGCAACTGTTTCTTCATGTGTTGGCAGATCATTTTGCTCATAGTAATGATCCGTATCAAGATAGTTTTCCTTGACATCCAAGATATGAAGCTCGTCGGCTGTCATATGAACCTTATCGACAATTGCAACGCTCGCAACAGGTGCCGCAATCACTAATCGTGAGATCCGGATCGGTTTGAGGAAATCAAGCGCCACATCAAGTGATGTTACATCATTCAGTCCATCACTTACGAGAATAACTGTATGATCACGAAGCATTTCGTGGTCAATGACACCACCATCACCAATCAGACTATTGATTTGGTGGAATGCTTCTCGCTTTTTTTCTTCAAAATACCCATGGAACTCAGTTGTATATTCACCAATTTCACTCGGAGCAAGATCACTGCTATAGGTAAACGCCCCTTCCTGAGAAACCGCTCCGATATCCAACCGCTCGCCTGGCACTTCGATAGCTTCCGATACCAGCATGGTCAAAATACAGTGCAAACGCTCAGCAATAGGTTCACCGACCGCAACACCTCCATCGCTCAGCGCGACAACCGCGACATTTTCATAACGATACTTATCAAATAATTGCTCCGCTAGTTGTTCGCCGGCAACAGCCCGGCTTTGGAAATACATCATATGGTGTCATTATAATGAAAGGTATGCATTATTACGAGGTGGCACCAAATCAAATTATCCGCGCCGACAGTTCGGTGTTCACGTATGCTTATGATCAACCACTCCAACCTGGTCATATTGTTATGATCGAAGTCGGACGTAAAAACTATAGTGGCTTGGTTATGCGAGAAGTTACAAAACCCCCATATAACACAAAAAATATCACCAAACTCGTAGAATCCATTCCGATTCCCCTTGAACTTGTTCGATTAGCGGAATGGATGGCGAGCTATTACGGCAGTCACTTGGCTACCGTGCTTCAGACCGTCCTGCCGCGAGGTGTCCAGAAAAGCCGTCGCGATAAAGAAAATGGGCAAAAACAAACTCCATCCCTTATCCGAGACCGAACAAAAATAGTGTTCACAACAGATCAAAAACAAGCACTTCAGACGATCAATGCAATTCCATTT
>JALQVV010000015.1 GCA_023260255.1 Candidatus Saccharimonadia bacterium | reverse complement strand
TGGTGGCGGTGGAGCCGGTGGTAATCCATTCGAAAACTTTGGTGGATTCGGTGGTCAGAACATACACTTTGATTTTGGTGATGGTGGACTCGGCGATATCTTTAGTCAGTTTTTTGGCGGTGGCCAGCAACAATCACGCGGCCCACGCCGTGGCCGTGATGTTGAGACAACTATCACACTGACGTTTGAACGGGCGGTCTTTGGCGTCGAAGAAAAAATAGTTCTCGACATGGATGACGAATGCCATCACTGTCACGGCACCACTGTCGAACCAGGTTATAGCATGAAAACTTGCCCCACATGTCAGGGCAGTGGCCAGCGTACCCAAGTCGTCAACACGATTTTTGGCCAGATCCAGCAGGCAACAACCTGTCCTGAATGTAAAGGGACTGGCAAGGTACCAGAAAAAGTCTGTACAGTTTGTCATGGCAAAGGCACCGAACGTCGCAAGCAAGAGCTGACCGTCAAAATCCCAGCCGGTATCGACGACGGTGCAACAATCCGTCTGCGTGATCGCGGCGAAGCGATTGGTGGTGGCGGACGAGGTGACTTATATGTCCACGTGAGGGTTAAAGCGCACAAACATTTCACCCGAGAGGGCGATATTATCCTATCCGAACAGCATGTCGGTATGATCGATGCCGCTCTTGGTACCGAAATTGAGGTTGAAACAGTTGATGGTGCAGTGCGTATGAAAGTTCCGGCCGGCACACAAAGTGGCACCGATTTCAAACTATCAGGGCATGGCGTCCCACATCTGCGCTCAGAATCGCGCGGCCCACACATTGTGACGATCCTTGTCGATACCCCAACCAAACTGACCAAGCAGCAAAAAGAACTGCTGCAACAATTTGGCGGTGCCAAGAAACGCCATCTCTTCTAGTTTGACATAATTAAAGTTTAAGTATAGAGTATAGATAAATCAGACACTCGGTCTGATGGTGGGTGAAGGGAAGGTAACATGGGCGGACCATTTCTTGCGTTTGGCCTCCTTGTCGGCGTGTTCGCGTTCTTGAGTGGTTTGCTGATAGATCTCCTTGGGCGAAGCACCACTGAAGCGATCGCCTGGGGCATCATTGTTGCCTTGCCGCTGGCGGCAGTGACGCTCTTTTTGCTGGAGACGTTTATGTTTGGTAGTGGGTGGTTCACGCATCTCCTGCACAAACGTATCGGCACCACCAGGCCAGATGTCGTAAGGCGCGAAACCAGTGATCCAGATGACGATCCCGTCGACTGGGATTGATCGTGCGCCGCCAAAGCTTTACCTCACAGCCCGCTGCCAAGTTTCCATCGGCAGCGGGCATTTTTCTACGCTAAAGTGGTTATGTATGCACACATAACAATATAGTTGAAATAAAAACCAAAATAAGGTATAATAACAGATGAAATGTGGGATACGTATCGATTGTCCGCAGTGGGCAATTTTTCCTTGCGCAAAATTGCCCTGCTGATCGTGGCCGCCCTAATGTCGGCTTTGTTCGTGGCAATCGCACATACGACCACTACTTTTGCTGATGGTGCCACCTGGGAAGGTGACTCGATCAAATATGGGGGCAAGACCTATACAAAAATGACCAATCCACCTTCGGCATTACCTGGTTTTTCGCCGTCTAACAGCCAGTATTATCAGGCCGCCGATGGTGATAATGTGTCGATTATTGCCATCAAACCAAACCCCGACAAATCCAAAGATATTACCGATGCGCAGGTGGGTACGTTCAAAAAAGACGCCGGCAACAACTATTCAAGTGCTGGGCCGCCGTCGGCTGTGAGCATTGCTGCCGCTGCAGCAGCGACAGAGGGCGAAGCAACCGCCGAGGATGGCGTGGCAAAAACGTCATGTAACATCGAAGGCGTTGGCTGGATCATCTGTGGACCGTCACGCTGGATCGCTAACGGCATGGATATGATCTATGGCTGGATTAGCGACTTTCTGACGGTCAAACCACTATCGACTGATACTAATAATGGTATGTACCAGGCTTGGGAAATTGTCCGAGGCCTGGCTAACGCCTGCTTTATTTTGGCATTTTTGGTGATTATTTACTCGCAGATTACCAGCTTTGGTATTAGCAATTACGAAATCAAAAAAATGATCCCCAAACTGATCATCGCTGCCATATTAGTCAATGTCTCGTATTTCATTTGTGGAATCGCGATAGACCTCTCGAATGTCCTCGGCGACAGTGTACAAGATGCCTTGATCCAAATCCGTGAAGCGTTGCGTACGGCACCATCGACGGGGCAGGGGTGGGATTGGAATGCCTTTTCTTTCAAAAACATCACCGAATATTTGTTGAGTGGCGGTACGATCGGTGCGGCGGCATTTGCCGGTTGGACGGCATTCACTGGTGCAACTGTCGGCGGTACGATTAGTGGTCTGATATTTATGCTATTCCCGATTTTGGTTGCGGGTATTTTGAGTGTCACAGTAGCGCTGATTATTCTGGCGGCTCGCCAGGCACTGATTACCGTCCTCGTGGTGTTGGCGCCACTAGCGTTTGTGGCATTCCTGCTGCCAAATACCGAGAAGTGGTTCAGTAAATGGCGCGAACTGTTTACGACAATGATGCTCGTATTCCCGATGTTTTCGCTGTTATTTGGCGGCTCGCAACTGGCATCGTATTTGATTTTGCAAAATGCCGATCAGTTGACGATTATCCTCCTCGCGCTGTTCATCCAGGTAGCGCCATTAGCGCTCACGCCATTCCTTATCCAATTTAGCGGGTCGCTGCTGGGTCGTTTTGCTGGTATGGTCAACAACCCGCAAAAGGGTCTTATCGATCGTACCAGCAACTGGGCTAAAGACCGTGCTGAGGTGCGTGCTGCCCGGGCGCGTGAGCGCGTAGCCAAAGGTGGCGGTACATTTGCCCAGCGCTCAGCGTTTAAGCGTGAAACGGGTAAGTTGAACCGTGAAGCATGGAAAAAGCGCGGCGAGTCATACCTCAATGCGGCATGGGCCAACGATGAACGATATGCTGATCATCATGATGCGCTTGGTGAGGCCGAGCTCCGCCAAAAGTCTGGCGAAGCATCAGCCAACACACATTTTGAACGTCGCCGTGCACGAGATAAGGGGCTGCAACGCTATGTCGCCAACCAGCGTATCAATGAAGATATCGTTAAAAACCTTCAGGCCAAAGAAGAGGCCGAATGGGAAGAGGCAAAAGCCGCCGACATGGGTGCGAACAATCGCTTCCGCGACAAGCACACCGCGGCTATGCGTGAAGCCCAGCAGGCGCAAGTCACCGCATATCGCACAGGTACGGCACAGGCTATGCAGCGAATTGACTATGCCAAGGCGATTACTGGTGGTGCGACCGCCGAAGCGCAGGCGATCGCAGCGGCATTGGCGAAAGAGGCTGGCGGTATCGATAGTGGTGGTGCAGACTCGGCACGTGCTACTGCCCTGGCAGCACTCAATAAGGGCAAATTGGAATCGATCGCCGAAGGTCGCCGTTTGAGTCAGTACTACAACCTGACATCTAAACAGCGTCAGCAACTGGCAAGTGGTATTACGGTGACTGGTAAGGCTGATGATGGTTCGACGCGTGAATTTAATATGCGGGACAGCGAATACGTCTTCCTGTCTGCGGTTGAAGACCAGGTGACGAACGGTACTGTCAAAGAAAAGCTGGAGCTCATCATGAAGACTGGCGAGGGGCAAGTACTCCACAAACACCGCGAGGTTGTAACCGACGCGATGCTCAAGGGCGGTTTGCCGCAACAGGCTGCATTTATGAGTGGGCAGATTATAGACGAAGTCCGCAATGGTAAGTTCGGTTCGTACAATGACCTGATGCGTGCGAGTGCCATTGCAATTGCCAAGGGTAAACTATCTGCCGAAACATTGGTCAATCAGGACAAAACCAGTATGGAAACTATCGTCAAGGCTATTCGCGAACTTGACAGTGGCCATGTCCACCTTGAAGGTGACCAGTTGGCAGCAGTTTCGACCGAGCTTGATCGCTTGTTTGCGAGTGCCGAAACAGCAATGCAGGACCCACGTATTAGCGTTCGTTTGGGCGAGCGCACCAACGCCATGACCGACCTCGTTAATATTGGCCGTTTGGGGACGAATTTTACCAATCCAACCGGCGGAGCACCGCTCCCAACACCTGACGATAATCCACCACAACCGCCAGCCCCAGATGAAGACATTGATTCTGGGCTATAAAAATTGTATAATATAGTTTAGCGTCATACCGATGCAATCAATTGTCGTGCTATGAGAGAGGGTAACAAATGCCGCGACACGACACGGTCATGGGAGTTGGCCCGCGTTCGCCGGAATCGGCGTTGCGTGAGGCGATCAACGATCTGCGAGGTCGTCTGCCGAGAGTCATGCAGGCGCTCGAAGACAACAAGGTCAGGGGTGAGTATCCTGATCACAGCGAGAGTGTCTTTCGCAAACGCCCCATCACGTTCGTGGATGGTGGCGTTCGCATGGAGGTTCCGGGCTATGTCCAGATGTTGAGCACCAACAAAGACAAGCAGGGAATCATGAGGGACCGGCACGGAAACCCGGCCCGGGATCCACGCATGGCGGTACCGGTGTGGTACGCGGGTATCGCAATTGTCCGAGGGCGGGCAATCGTCGTCGAAAGCGAGACCGGTGCTGATGGGCTGTACCGGCCCGCCGAACTCGAGAAGTATCCGCGCTGGTGGAATGTCGGGTCACTGCTAGGCATCACCGACACGCTCATGAAACCCCCAGCACCAGAGCTGGGCCGATAACAAAGGAACGGGGGAAGTCACAGGGTGGCAACGAGGCAATCGTTGCCACCCTTTTCCGTTGGTGATAGAACAGAGATGTATCATTGACTTTTTATAATACTTATGTTAATATAATAGAGTGATAAGCGATAAAAATAGAAATACTGTTCATCCGGATGTACATGCTGCATTTAGGGCCGAATCCTTTTCGGGTACTGGCTCGAATGACTGGTATACGACTGGTCCTGGAGAACGGAACCGTACTGAAGTGCGCAATGAGTTTATCGCTAACGAATCATTGAACGAAATCGCACAATTGCCGGAAGAAGAACGCCAGGCAAAACTTCGCTGGATTCTTTCAGCTCGATTCGACCCGACCAATGAAGCTCAAGCGGCATTATTCTCATAGCACGAACCAGCAAAGGAGCTTATAATGACACATATGAAAAAAGTTTTACTTATTGCCCGTGCGAGAAGTGACGAAGCAAAACAGAAAGCCAATAATTTTGCAGATAGAATACGAGCCTTGATAGGTGATGATATTGCAATTGAAAATTGTGAAATAACAGAGCTCATGTTTGAGGTAAGTCAGGATGGCATGGCGATCTATCATCCTCAAAAGGGCTTTGACCTGCGCGAATTCGACTTGGTGGTGATTCGCCACATCGGCGCGTATGCGGTTGAAGCACATGCAATTACACTGTATTGCCAGCACTTAGGCATCAAGTATACCGACGAATATCTCAACCGACTGCTATTGGATAACAAACTCAGTACTGAATTTTTGCTATGGTTGCATGGTGTGACGCAGCAACCACGAACGTTCTATGGTCCAACCGATGAGCTAGTCAAAAAGCTTGATGATCTTGGTGGCAAGGCAGTGCTCAAAGACAACGAGGGTTCGAAAGGCCGATTGAATTTTGTTGTACATTCAGCAGATGAAATTCGTGCGATTACAACTGAACATGCCGATGTACATTTTTTGCTACAAGAATTCATTCCAAATGACAGCGACTTGCGAGTTCTTGTTTTAAACGGCAAACCAAAACTTGTTATTAAGCGTTCCGGTGACGGCTCAACACACTTGAACAATACTTCACAAGGTGGACAGGCAGCTATTGTCCCACTGAGTGAGATAAGCGAATCAATCCTCGACGTGGCAACTCGTGCGGCAAATATTACCAAACTACAAGTGGCCGGCGTTGATGTTGTTATCAATAAAGAAACAGGTGCGTTTTCAATTCTTGAGGTCAACAACGCGCCGCAGATTTCATCGGGTTCTTTCATGGAAGAAAAGGCTGCACTCTATACCGATATGTTGCGAGAAATGCTTGAAAAACCGAGCACGGAATCTTGATAATTTTGTGTAAATATTATATAATTTTTTAGTATCTATGTCGAAAGCAAAAAACACTATCGGTCGCGTTGAAGTGGTTGAGTTTCCAGAACTCGACCTTACTTTGCATGCCCGCGTTGATACCGGTGCAAAAACATCTGCACTGTGGGCCTCGAAGATAGCAGTCGATGAAGACGGTGTTTTAAAAGTTGTGCTCCTTGATGACATACATCCAGAGTATAGTGGTAAAGAGTTGTCTTTTGATGACTATGAGCGGACGGTCGTTGCGAGTTCAAACGGCATCACAGAAACTCGATATAAGGTAAAATTACTTGTAAAGCTTGTCGACCGCAAAATTCGAGCGTCGTTTACCCTGACAAACAGATCAACACAGGTGTATCCGGTCCTTGTGGGGAGAAACGTATTACTGGGAAAATTCATCGTTGATGTAAGTAAAGGTAGTCCTCTTGTGGATGCTGAACAGCAACAAACAAAAAAGTTAAGGCAGAATTTGGAGGATAACTTATGAGAATAGCAATTTTGTCCAAGGGCGGTGCGAACTACTCAACACGACGGCTCAAAGAGGTTGCGCTTGCGCGTGGCCACGAGGTTGAAGTTATTAATTATGCCAAATGCTATGTATCGATCGAGAAAAACCAACCGGTTGTTCGGTACAAAGGTCGTTCGCTGGATCACTTTGATGTGATTATCCCTCGTATTGCCCAAAGTTACACTAAATACGGGACTGCAATCGTTCGCCAGTTCGAAAACCAAGGCGCGTTTTCGACTGCCAGTTCAATCGCGATTGTCCGATCACGCGACAAACTGCGTGCGTATCAGATTTTGGCAAAAGCAGGGGTTGGTATTCCGAAGACTGTGTTCGCTCGTGAAACAGCGAACTTTGAAGACGTTGTCGCACTTGCCGGTGGAACGCCACTGATTATCAAAGTCGCACGTGGTACGCACGGTAACGGTGTTGTATTGGCCGAAACGCCAAAAGCAGCCAAAGCCGTCATGCAGGCATTTTATGTTGAGGGCGTGAACTTTTTGGTGCAGGAATTCGTCAAGGAATCTGCCGGCGAGGACATCCGTGCGATTGTTGTTGGTAGCCAAGTCGTTGCAAGTATCAAACGGCAAAGTTTGGATGGTGATTTTCGTAGCAACACCCATCAAGGTGGGGAAGGCGTCCCTGTCAAATTGACCGAAGAAGAGAAAAAGACAGCCGTCAAAGCCGCTAAGGCAATGGGTCTGCCAATTTGTGGCGTGGATATGATGCGCAGTGAACGTGGGCCGTTGGTCCTCGAAGTCAATTCGTCTGCTAGTTTGAAAACACCAGAGCTGATCACCAAACGCGATGTTGCGACAAAGATTATCGAATATGTCGAGCGCAATGCCAAACGCCGCAACAAGAAGGACAAGGTCGGCGCGTAAGGGGCTTCAGGATAGAACTATGAAACGGTGGGCGCTGACAGCTGGGACTTTACTGATCATCATTGTCAGTGGCGCGGTATTGTGGGGCAAGGTAACAGATACTCAGTCAACACTACAGTTGGTGGGTAAATCATATGCCGCCACCATCCTGACAAGCGAGGACGAGCGCGAAAAAGGCTTGTCGGGTACGCCTAGTTTGGCGGCCGATAGGGCAATGCTGTTTGTTTTTCCGAACGACAGCAAATGGGGTATTTGGATGAAAGACATGAATTACCCAATCGATATCGTGTGGTTGGACAGTGGTCACAAGGTAGTTCACATGGTCAAGAATGCTCAGCCGTCTAGCTATCCGGACACAATTTTTCAACCTGAAAGGCCCGCCCGCTATGTGATTGAGCTGGTGAGTGGTACGATAGAACGGACAGGCATAAGCACAGGCGATATCGCCGGAATGCCCGCAGGGACCTGAGACTCATGGACATGGCATTTTTCCTTCTCATTATCATCGTGGCACTGTTTGCAACAGCGTATTTTACCAAACGTCGGTTTGGCGTATTGGGTTTGGCG
This sequence comes from Candidatus Saccharimonadia bacterium, assembly GCA_023260255.1. GTDB lineage: Bacteria > Patescibacteriota > Saccharimonadia > Saccharimonadales > Saccharimonadaceae > UBA2112. The sequence goes on along the minus strand of JALQVV010000015.1, from coordinate 28,793 downwards.
CTGTGCGCTGGCTCGCTTATATCGAGCATGTGGACGGCTGATGTGACACCGCTGGTACAAAGTGCCGGCATACGGCTGCTCGCACCTCCATTAGGTACAGTTGTTGCTGTTGGGCTCGCACTCTTACCTGCGGTATTACTGCTCTTTAGTGGGCCGAGTTATCACAAAGGATGGCAGCGGATTGTTGGTGCGGCGGCGTTTGCATTGCTGGCAACGTCGTTCCTGCTCGTACCTTTAGGTACGGGTCTGGTGCTCGATGACACAACCCAGGAATATTACGATTTTCTAGTTCATAACCGCAATATCATCATTACTGCGGCGATTGCCTATGCGATTTTTGATATTTTGACACTCAAGACGCCAAAGAAAAAAGACAAAGACTAGTCCTGATCTTTAACCGGGTGTGTGGGGCTGAGCAACATCTTTTCGTTGTCGTTACCCCATGCATCGTATAGCAGCGTCTGTACCTTGAGCGCCATTTGCTGACGCAGATGATGCCCATTGCCCTGGATTTTCCCGCTGTGCTCTAGATCTTCAGCGAGTCCTGTTGCTTGGTAGACTGCAGTACCAATGGCGGCAAGAGCTTGTTCGAGGGTTACGGGTGCTGGTTCGGGGATGATGTCTGGATGTGGCATAGTGTGTATTTCATTGTACATCTTTGTTCAAGTAGAAAGTACCAATCGGTACCAAATGCTGCAGTTATAAATGCGCAATTGAAGGGATGAATCGTTCGCGTTCATCAGGGCTTTGGGATAGGATTTCAGGTTTGAGGTATTCTATTGCAGTAACGCCTTCTCCGAAACTGAATTGGTTATTATGAAGCTCTACGTTATACACAATCCACATGAGCCACGCTTGTTTATCTTCCAGCCAGAATGACTTGACGAGTATTGGCTTGCCCACAGTAACCTCGGTAACGCCGATTTCTTCTAAGAGTTCTCGTTTAATACCATCTTCAGGCTCTTCATTATGATCAAGCCCACCACCTGGCAGATCCCATTTGTCTGATTTTTCTTTGACTAGTAAAATTTCGCCTTTGTCATTTTTGATAAGGGCTTTCACTGCAACTCGGTAGAAAGTGTTTGGGTATTGTCCGCTCATAATTACTCAGTATAGCTGTTTGCGTCTTCTGCCTCAATAAAACAAAACGCCAGGGATGCTTAGTCATGCTTACTCTTGCCGGCGGCTAGACTGCACTGCGCATGATTTGCCAGGTAGCTGCCGAAGGCTGACGGCTGGTTTCTTTGAAGTCGGTACAGTAGCTGTTATTGCTAGGGTCATGGTCAGAGATGATGGCCATCGTATAGTTGACGCCTTGCCCGTTCACAAGGCCGATGGAGTTGCAGCTATCGGCATACCAGCCGTTTTTGTTGGCACTAGAGGCATCTGCCGGAAGACCGGAAGGAACGCCCCAACGTTGATCGGGCGCAGTGTGATACATCAGGTCAAGGATTGTCGCGGCGTCTTCGGGTGCGATGAGCGGGCTGGGATAGGCGACCATATTCACCAGACGGACTTGATCGGCAGCGGCGGTGGTAGATGCACTCCAATTGCCGCCAGTCGTATGCGTCGTTGCTAGTCCGGCATCTCGGTAGAGCCCTTCGAGGTCAACAGACCCCACGCGGGTGAATAATCTGGCAGTGGCATCATTGTCGCTATGGCTGATCATGCGCTGCATGTCATCCATATGCGCCCGAGCATATGCGGGGTCTTTGCGAAATAGTTCGATGGCGATAGGGAGCTTGACGATACTGGCAGGGTAGAATGAACCGCCATCGGTATAGGTAGATGTCAGTGAACCCGTACGGCTGTCAAAGAGGGCAACGTCGATGCGACCCGGGTTTTTGGCGATGATTTCTTGCCAGGCGCGCAGCAGTTCGGGTTGGATATCTACTCTTTCTGGCGACGGCGGTGCGAGTGGCGGTGTGAATTGTTCTTCGTTGGTGGTGAGCTCGATTCGCGGGGGCTGTTCCATTGCTTCTACTGGCGCACCACCTGCTGTTAGCGCAGTACTTGCTAGCCCTATCGCTACGAGGGATCTTAGTTTATTAGAGTTATGTTTCAGCTTCTCCACATGTATCTCCAATTAATTCAGATTATTCTATTACAAAGGTGGGAAATAGCAAGCATAAGCTTAAAAATAAGTCAGACATAGGAAAAGACCACCTGCTTTTGGAAGGCATTTTTCCATCTGGATTTAATAGGGAAAGGAGTTTATATACTCTTTATTGTCGACGAATTGATGAGATGGAGAATTTCTTGATTATTATTCCTACTCAAGGAGAAGACACAAAAATCAATGCGACAGCTCACTTCAATACAGCAAGCGCCTTCTTGAGGGTATTGCGACTATCTTCATGAGTCAAGCGCTCAAAAGCTTCATTCTCGGTTAGCCATAGGTTTTCAAATACTTCGTGTTCTTCACGACGTGGTGTCGGTCTTTCATTCTGATCAATGAGCTCTAGTAAGAATTGATAGACGGTTTTGCGATAATGATTGCCATTTTCATCAAATTCGTAACTCGTCTGTCCAATCGGAGCAATGATCTTTGCGTGGTAACCTGTCTCTTCTTCGACTTCTCGGATAGCGGTCACTTCAGGGGTTTCGCCTTCCTCTATAGTACCTTTTGGAAACACAATTTCATTTTCATTAAGAACATGTATAGTGAGAAATTTCCCGTCTCGATGAATAATCCCGCCTGATGATTTCTTTTCAATAACATCCATTATTTTGATTATATACTTTTGTTGATGAACTGATGGAATGAAATACCTCCTCGATAATAGATTCCAACAGCATAAGATAAAGAAACAAAGAAATAATTTACATTAATACCCGGTAGTAGCGACATGGCTGGGTTAAGTAGTCTTTTGTTGCAGGTAAGCTTCTAGCTTCTCTAGGGCAATACGCCGTATAGAGTATTTGGTTAATTCGTCTTGGTTCATCTCGCCCCATGTTTTGTTCTGGCCCTCTGGTATGAATATACTGTCGGTACCATACCCATAGTCGCCTCTTATTGTGGTTGGCACTGTTCCCTTTAGGATCCCATCAAATACCTGTGACCCGTTCTCGTCGCAATAGCCAAATGAGGTTTGAGCGTAGGCTGTACGATTATCGTAACTATCAAGTAACTTACAGATCCCTTCTACTCCTATTTCATCAAGAAACCATTTGATGAGTGTTCCAGGCAACTTGCCAAGTGCTTCAAATCGAAGTGAATAATCCTCTACGAGAACTGGTGTCTTTATCTGTTTGTAGGCTTCTTCTGCTTTTGCTTTGGCTACTTCGTGGGGGTCAAGAGACTGAATTTCTATCAAATCGAGTTTATGGTGTGTAACGGATCTCTTTAAGTAGAGTGATAACTCTTCTGCTTTCTTTGCGTGACTAGTAACAAATACGAGACTTTTCATAGTACCTCAGGCTGAAACTTATTACGACTCCAGTTCCAAAGCACAGGGTGAACATGCGAAGGATTGATACCACTATCCTTGAGAAGTTCTTTCCATGCTTGTTCAACCTGTATTGGTGTAGCGACATCTGTCGTAAGACCGAGCTGGATGCTACTTTGAAGAACATGAGTATCGGGGATAATTGAAATCTCCTGCGAATTAATAAACTGCACGTCGGTATAGTGAGATAAGATATACGGCCAATAGTTGGAAAGTTTTGGGCCAGAGAGATAAGGGAAGCGTGACCGATGTGTCTTTTGAAGCAATGTAATTAGTTTGCCAGCATCACTTTCAGCTTCTTCAATAACCTTCCTTGGATCATCTTCATAAAAGTCATGGAGAGTCTTTGCGATAGTTGTCCAAATAAGAACATGTTTATTTGGCTGCAAAGCGAGCCGATGCCTTACCAGGTCTGCTCGAATTTTTGCGATTGGCGTTTTAGCCAACTTTTCTGGGAAGAATACATATCTTGTCTTTTCGTCTTGCCACGTTGCAAGTGCTGCTGCCCACATCGCTGGTGAGCTTCGCTGAAAGTTGATACAGACAGGTAGAGTGAAATAAAGGTAGTTTTCTCGACTACTTGGGTCTAGTTCAGGATTTACTTCATGTTGCGACAGAACAGGAATGAGGCCCTGTTCGTATAGAGTCAAGAGTTTCCTCACTTTTTCGAGTTGCATGTATATATTGTAGCGTACGAGCAAAGCTATCTGTGGGTTTATAGCACTTGCCCTATAAAACAAAATGCCACCATCTCGGTGACATCTTGTTTCATTTATAAATGATTTCTTGGAGGTCGATCAGGGAAGTAGTTTATATATTATCGTCGAGGAACTGATGCGATGGAGGGAACTTCTTGATAGCCGTTTTGAACAATATAAGATACGGAAACGACAAAACAATCTGCTTTAATACTCATTAGTAGTCACTATTTAGTATCGACAGTAAAAAGAAGTGCGGAATGGTCAGATAAGCCAGGAACGGTTTCAAATGAGCTAAAGTTCATAGGTTTTGGAACAAGTACATAGTCGAGCGTCTTTGATTCGGTTGGAAATGATATGTATTCACCAACTTCTGTCGAGGATGTATAGCGAGAGTCGTAGAGAGATTTATTATCACTCAAACTGAATATATTAAAGTCGCCAGCTATAACGGTATTTTTGCTACGGTTTTCGATGATTGAAAGTGTCTCAGACAGTTGTTCGACTGAATGTACGTTGTTTGAAAAATGAACATTGCAGACTGTAACAGGATTATTCTCAAATACTATGTCCGCTAGTTGGATGATGCGGCTGTGCCTATCGTCTAAAGCTTGATTAAGAATAACGACTTCACTATTTGCCATTGGATGTCGACTTAGTATTGTAAGTCCTTCACGATAAGGTTCGCCAACGCTAGGACGATAGAAGCGAGAAATAGCCGAATTAATATAAGGAAAGCTGTCAGCTAGTAGTCGATTGATTTCGGATGCTTGGTTGAGCGAAGTCGATTCATTGAGCCGAACTTCTTGAAGTAAGACAATATCAGCGTGGTGGGTGTTGAGGAAATCGACAATATTAGGGAGCCTCGACTTCCAGTCAGTGCCGCCGCATAGATTCAGACTTATAAAACTAATACTCATACTAGAATTAGTTTATAACAAAAACAGAGGTTTATGACCTCTGTTTTATATAAAGTAGATGATTTCATGGAGGTCGACCAGGGAAGTAGTTTATATTATCGTTGAGGAACTGATGAGATGGAGAGGACTACTAGACAACCGATTCCAGCAGCATAAGATACGGGGACGACAAAGTAATTTATATTAATACCCAGCAGTAGTTACACCACTAAGTCTTGTAATATAATAATGCCATGACAATTACAAACCCGCGTCGTTCTCACGATATAGTCAAAGAAGACATAAAGAATGGCTTGAACTTTGTTCGCTATCCTTATGAAGTCGAACTTTTCGAGAGTGAACGAGAGGCAAGGTTAGAAAAAATAAAGAGTGACCTTGAAGAAAGCAGATATGTCCCTCAGCCATGTGTCATTGCTGACGTTCCAAAAGGTAAGGGTGCGGTTCGACCAGGCGCGATTTTAACAATTGACGACCAAATCGCATACACATTACTTCTTGATAGTGAATATGAAAAGTTCCGCACAGAACTCTTACCATTGCAGGGAGTATCCGATTTTGCTTACCAACTACAACCAAATGCTAGTAGTGATAAGTGGTATAAACATCAGTTTGTTTGCTGGGATGAGTTTAAAGACAGAAGTCTTGATAAGCTAAACCAGGGTTTTCAGTTTGTAGTCATCACAGATGTAACAGGGTGCTACGAGAATATTGACCATAATCTTCTCCTTGCTGATTTGAGACGCATTGGAGTCCCATCCGATAAGGTAACTGAAATCAGGAAACTGTTAAAAAAATGGAGCCAAGTTGGCACAAAAGGACTTCCGCAAGGTGTCAGCGCATCGCACCTACTCGCGAAACTTTATATGAGTGGAGTCGACATTGAAATGCGAAATCTTGGCTATGAACAGATTAGGTTCGTAGATGATATTAGAGTTTTTTGTAACTCAGTATCGGAGGCAAAAAAGGCACTCATGGCACTCACGGATATTCTACGTAAAAGAGGTCTTAATCTTCAATCGGCAAAATCAAAGATACTCCAAGTTGAGGAGGCGAAGCTAGAGATAGTTGGCAAAGCGACAGTCATAGATATCTTGCATGAAAAGTTGAGAAGCGAGGTTGATTTTGTTGAAGTTGAAGGTTATCCTTATGCTGTTGAAATCCAAGTAAATACGGGACGCCCTAATGCAGAGCAGCTCGATGTTATCAAGCAAGCTTTTAACGACTATTTTCTGTCAGGCAACAATAATGAGTTTGATAAAACACTTTTCCACTACCTACTCAATAAATTAGGGAATGCGGGTGATGAACTAGCAATAAGCTACTGTCTTGATTTACTTGAAAAGCATCCGCAAGAAACCTCGTATATATTAAAATATTTTGGAAAGGTGTCATCGCGTAGCATTGTATATTCACAGTTGGTTGTGTTTATGAATTCAACCAATGCTGTTTATGACTACCAGAATTATCTAATATCGCAGTGGCTCTTTAATGAGAGTTATCAATCCACTGATTTTCTGGACTTTATGCGCTCAGTGGCATTTGATAACAATAAGCCTGCGTATTATCGGGCGATAGCTAAGCAGGTTTTAGGAGTGCTTGGTGAGCACCATGATTTGACGAGAATTAGGGATAGCTTTACGCAAGCCTCGTCTGCACAAGAAAAGGAAGCAGTACTCTGCTCCCTTAACAGGCTAGAGGTCAGGACGCGCGATTCATTTTTGAGGGATACTGTGGTATCTGAGCCTCATTTAGTTAGTGCTGCAAATTATGCAAAGAGAACCTTGGCAGCATGACACTTATAATGCATGTGGTTTGCCTCATCAAGATAAAGTAATATAATCAGCACAACTGATGGATATTACTCTTAATCGACTTAAAGCACGTGACCCTTATTGGGGAGCTGATAAAGTCGAATTAGGGGATATTGAAAAATTCACCGATTTACTCTCCAAACAGCCTTTTGAAGGAGAAGATGAAGACCGAAAATATGGATTTGCTCATTGTGGGCATACCAATGACGCGATTTATGGTCTTTTCGTCCAAAAATACCCGAAAGTAGTCACTGATTATACTGAAACAAAGCTTGAAGAGAGTCAAAAGATTAGAGATACAGGTGAATATCTTTTTGTATTTTATCCGAGAAAGTACGAACTTTACCTTCAAGCGAAACGCTCCGCTGACCTACCAGGAACGACGCAGATTATAAAGAAGTTTGTGGGTTTATGGAAATTAATCGCATCTTCCTCTGACGGAAAGTTTCTTGTATCCACATTTGATTACACACAAGATGAAGTGGATAGAGGACGTATTTTGGAGATTTTCTATACCGAAGCGGATTCTGTATCTGAGCTTGAACTTGAGGATTTTGACAGGAATCTTGTCTTGGAGGAAAAGAGGCTGAGAGGTGATAAATATCAGACTTATTTTAATCCAATTGATGCGTACCAACCAGCCATGGAAGAAGCTGCTCTTAGATTCGGAAATAATACCGAAAAAGTTTCAGTGAAAGCAAAGCAAGGTGAGAGTTTCAAGAAAGACCCAATTGTTCGAGCGATGTTAGAGGGGTCTAGAAAACCGATAAAGATTGTATATAAGAAAGACTCCGTGGTTCGTACGGAATATGGTCTGACAAAGAAAAAAGAGGTAATTACCATAGATTCAGGCGATTATGATTTAGAGAACCAGATAGGCTCAATACTCGAAAAGCTTCAAGGAGCTGATACACTTAGAACAGTAAGACGCTCAAATAATGAGCAGATAGACATGTTCAATAATGAAAGTAGTAATTGATAAAGGTTTTATCGAAACACTTAAGGCTACAAAGGGTGGTCTACTCAAAGTAGAACTTGAAGAAGTAAAAACTATCTATAAGTTTCTCGATGATAAATCATGTCGTGTGTTGCTTATGCACGATATGTGTTTTGTTTTATTCAAAGAACTATCTGGTGTTGAATTTGCTGTCGAAAACTACAGAAAAGAAGCTGATTTTAGCTTTGTTGATAAAGCGCACATCGAAGTCGTTAATGTATCTAAAAAAGACGGAAATTATTTTAAGTTTGTAATTGACGAGCTATTTCAGGGAAGTGCCATAGTGTCCAGGGTAATGAGATTTGGAAAGATTTTATTGCCTTTAGTTATTCTCAATGTTCTTGGCTACATGTATGCAGACAGTAACTCTATTAATGAGGTATTTAGCGGGTTACTAACAGCGGTTTCTATATTCATAGCCGTTTTTTCACTATTCGTCACAAGCCACGACTACCTAACGAGAAAGAGACTTGCTTTATTTGAGCGTGGGCAGTTGAGCTATTATTTTGCAATTGACAAGTACATTACTCAAACGGGTATTTTCGCGATTCTCTTTTCAATATATGGACTTATTATTACGTCAGGTGGTGGTAATGGGAAGTTATATGAATCTGATATTCATAATATTATTATCGTTGCTCTCCTTAATATAGTTTTTATTATGGTTTATATAATCTTACGAAGTTTGGTTGAGTTCTATATTGTTAGACCAGGTAAGTTCATAATGGCTGACCTTAAATCAGAGAGTGTGAGAAACTACTGGAAAAATGGCAAATAGTTACAGGATTATATCCGTACCGTCCTTGCCCTTAAAGGTGTGTTGACTATTGCTAGTTGAAGTTCTGCTGGGCTTTGCTGCTATCTGCCTATTAACTATTTTGATTAAGTCCTGTTCATCTTCGTACGCTCGCACTCTTCCAGACAAATAACCAAGCCTATAAGATACTCCATCACTCATTAGCCGCCAGTTTGTTTCTTCCAGTACCCCATCAACTGTTTTCTTTAGTTGCTTGCGACTGTCATATTCGGCTCGGTCTGATTTCCCGTCAAGACAGCTAAAACCAACATAGACATCTTTACCTACTTTTGGCTTATCGAAAGTAAGCTCGGTGTAGCCAGCTTTTTCAATCGAGGGTTTCAAAATACTATCAAGTTGCCCTATGTTTATCTTTTGAATTTGAGCGACGGCCTCGTATAAATCTTTGTTGGCTTGGCGTTCTTTGAACTCTCTGCCCCATTTAGCTAATTCTTCGAGGTTTCGTTTACCCTTAAGATATTCTTGTCCCTTTTCATCGGTCAATAAGAATCGCGCCTTATCCTCTTCCCAATATGGGTCGGGTTTCTCCTTATCTTTCTTTACACCTAAGTCGAGCTTGTCTTTATAAGCATGCTGACAGTTTGGGCAAGTATAAGTAGTTGTTATTGAGTATTTTGCCCGTCTGCTTGTTTCTGACATTGTCTGAGAGCACTTGGGGCAAGGAGTAGATATTCGTTCCCATAATGTTCCGTCCTGCCAGACGGCAGTGCGTTTATCGCAGGCGGCACATTCGAGCGTAAACAGTACATCTTCATGTTCGTAATCATTACCCTGATGATGCAAATCCTTGTCGATAATTCGCAGTCCAGTTTTATTGCAATGAACACATTTCGGCTCAGCCGATAATCTTGCGTCACTGACTCTTTGGTCTTTTGCGGTGTCCCCGTCTATCCATTCTTGAATTGTTTCGCTACGCCTCTCCCAACGCTCACCAGCAAGCAAATCAACCTCAAAATAATGAATCATGTTGAATACACGAAGTGCCTCGTGCTCAGGGTCTTTGCTTTTATCCTCAATCTCAGGAAAGCCTTTTGCTTTAGCTTCGTTATAAACTTTTCGTAAAACCTCCTCTTTATCGCGACAGAGTTCTATGGTGATTTCATCGTAAAGAGTTTCGTAGTGCTCCCTCTCTTTTAGATATGTGAACATCTAGCTCATTTTCATCTTCATCGAGCGGACGTAAGTCTCTTGTACTGACTTCCTAACTGTTTCAGGGTCGTGGATGAATTTGAATGCAACAAGGTCGCGCGACTCTTTCATAACAATATTCAAAGTTCCGTAATTGAACCATTGCCCGATAATAGACTGGTCTACATTCACGCTCATAATATCTTCATAGGGAATTTCTTGGCTGCGTGTTGTGAAGCCACCTGTAACGTAAACAATGAAGTTCTTTTCAAATGTTAACTTAGTATTTCTAAAGTTGAGCCAATCATGTAAGGCTAATATGCCACAGGTGAACGCAGCTATAATCCATCGGTAGATTATATAGTTGATTAAAATAGCGTTCTTACTTTGCCTATACTGTTTTTCCTGCTGCACGACATTCTCCTAATTAAAGTTTTGACGGCAAACAAAAAGCTCGCCACAGAGCGGAGCTTTCGCCCCTACAGTCGTTTCCAACTGCAACTACAACGAATAGCACCCTATGACGAGCATTTCTTCGTTGTAGATTTCGTTGACCATACCTGTCCTTGCGGCGGCTCTAGGTCGAGTGGCAATGCCACTTGTCAGCATTATATAGGATTATCCCAGATAACCCCAATATGGCTCGACTTCTATATAACTGGCTATAGAATACGCAGTATGGCGGAAATATCAGATGAAGCGGTAAATAATAGAGCTACTTTAGCCGAAATAAAAAGAATGTATGTTTCTGCAGAAATTACGCGTGAGCAAGCAAAAGAATTAGCAGCTCCAATCATTAAGCGTGTTAATATGCGAGCAAAAGAAATTGCGACATTACACAACCAGAAAAGCTATCCAGTCATAGATTTTATTAGTGCAATGCGGAATAGCTACTAAGATGAATCAACGCTCAAATAGGTTTATCGTTGACGGAGAGGATTTAATTATTACTCCGCCTAAAGCAAAAACAGAGACTGGAACAGTGAGAAATGACAAAAAGCCATTCAAGCAACTACAATGTTTTATATGGCTTCGAGAGATGATGAAAAGCGTCGTGCGGCGGCTAGTTGGCAAGACTCGCAAATAAGAGACGATGATGAAAATAGATACCGTTTAACGGGTCTACGCGTCATGTTACAAAAGTATGTTGGCGAGCAATATACCAAGGACTATTTAAAAGATGAAATGTTTGTACTTGAAAAGCCAGCATTTCAGGTAGCGGTATTAGAGGCTAGAAAGAATCTAAATCTTACAAATGAAGAACCCATTGAGACAGAAGATACTACGAAGTGGGTAATCAAACATTTGAGCGGCAGTCTGCTTGGTAGAAGCCATAAAGATTATGAAAAATATAAAGCAGTATTCTATAACGAAATTGATAAAGTTCTAAAATCCGCTGGGCTTGATGAAGCCTGGAAGTATTATGTCGGAGATTATATTGTTAATCAAACTAAGCCAAAGAAGCCATTATTCATCTTTCCAAAAACTGTATGGATTGAAGAAGTTAATAATGACAATGAAGTTCTTGTACGTCTAAAACCAGGCTTACGCTACGAAGACTATATTAATGCGTGGGAGGTAGTTTCTAAGCCTCTCGGAGTTGGTAAGCGTCTGCGAAAAACACGCACCAATGATATGCAGCACTTAGATATGATTCGCGACAAAGAACGAGGCTTAACTTATAGGCAGATAGCATTAAAACACTATCCCGACACAGACCCAGAAGTAAATGTTGGGCGCATTAAAAAAATTATCCTAAGAGGAAAGAAACGTCTAAACAGGGACATATAAAGCACAGTATTATTTGTCAATTTAATGATTATATTGTCCTATCTATAGTCATAAGTGTGATGACGGAAGTAATCGTCTAACAATAGTCATCACGTTAGACGATTGCAGAATAGGACATTTTGATGTGTCTAACAACTTATGTGAAAACGAGCAGCAGCCCGTAAAGAAATCTGATAGAGAAAAAGCGTTTGAGGAGATGTCGCGCTTTTTGTATGAACTATACAAACACGAAAAAGTCGTAGAAGAAATCAGACGACAAACCGAAGAAGACTTAAATAACCAATCGAATATCAATTCGTAAGCAATTAGAATGCACGAGAGAAGGGATAAATAAAATGAGTACAGTAAAAGCAATCGCATTGTGTAGGGTTTCAACCAAAAAGCAATTACTTGATGGTAATCTTGAGCCTCAAGAAGAACGAATAAAGAAAGCAGCAGCTTTCCTTGATGCAGAAATACTCCAATGGTGGCGTGTCGCTATATCAAGTAGAAAAGGTAAGAACGTAGAACGTAAAGACATCGTAGAGATGTATAGGTTTTGTAAGGCTCATAAGTCGGTTAGTATGCTCATAATTGATGAAGTCGACAGATTTATGAGGTCAATCGACGAATACTACTATTGGAAAACCAAGGTCAAAATCATTGGTGTTGAACTGCGTTTTGCGAAACGTCCAGAGATAAATCCCAACGACACAATGGCTGTCTTTGAGGAATTAATGGATATATTCAAAGCTCAGCAGAGCAACGAAGAAAGAATATTAAAGACCCCAGCTAATCAAAAGGCGCGCATAATGGCGGGATACTATCCTAGTAATCCGCATACTGGGTATAGGAAATCTGAAACACCTGGACTGCACATCCCTGACGAGCCTAATTGGTCTGCTATGCGAGATACTTTTCAAGAGATGGCGCGTGGAGAATGTAGTATAAGTGAAGGATTAAAGCGGGCAACGGAGCGAGGGTTAACAACGAAAAACTATGGACCTAAGTCCACGGGCGGCAAGACTATAGATATGTATCGGTGGAAAGAACTGATGTGTGACGCATATTATTGTGGGGTCATAACTTTCGGAAATTGGGATACTCGCAATGAAGAGGGGTTGCATAGAAAAATGATTACCAAAGCCGAGCATGAAATACTCGTCAATATGGTTAAGAATAAAGGCAAGAGGTTTATTGTTATTAGAAATAATCCTGAATTTCCTTTTTCAAATGATGCTGAATGTCTGAGGTGTGTTCTGGGAGAAAATCCATATCCTAGACTGGTTGGATATTGGCAGAGTAATGGTGAGAAGAAAGGCTTTAAGCGGTACCGTCGGTACCGCTGCCGAGATTGCAACTTGGGACTTCGACAAGAACAACTACATGAGGCGGTGAAGAGCGAGCTAGAGCTTCACTATCTAACACAGCAAGACATTGAAGACCTTAAGAGACACTGTAGGAAAGTATGGGGCGCTTATGAACGAACCCTTATTGAGAAGGCAAGAATCGCGCGGGGTCATGTTGAAAATCTAAACACCAAAAAGTCGAAGCTTATCGAGACTCTTTCTTTAAATCCTGAGCTGGGTGAAGACATAAAGCCTGAAATAGAAAAGATAAAGGTGTTGATTGCTGAGGCTGACGAGCAAGCCAGGCAAGCTGAGAACTTTGAGCAGGACTATGATGCCTTTATAGACTATGCTTTGAGCTTCTTGTCGAATATAAATGAGCAAATCTGGGGTATGGACATGGTTTTGTTCAAAATATGTAAACAAATGCTATTTCCCGACGGAATTTTAATACTTCCTAATAAAAAAGTTTATATACCTAAAATCAGTCCAATTTACGGGGGTCTGAAACACAAATCAGACCCCGAAGGGTCTGAAATAATGTCTATGGAGGGTCCAGTGGGGCTTGAACCCACGACACCCTGCTTAAAAGGCAGGTGCTCTAACCAGCTGAGCTATGGACCCGTATATTTAGGTATATTCTTCTCGCGCGTTCGGGCTGTGCCTTTGCCAACTACTTGCAGCTGGTTAGAGCACGGTGCTCTCATAATTTGCGTTTCACGCAGAGCTGAGCTATGGACCCGCGTCGGCGAACTCATGTAAATATAGCAATTTATAGAGGTATTGTCAATCTGTTGCGGCAGCTTTGTCGACAAACCAGGTGACTTTGCCGTCGTGTGTTTCGATGATACTGACAGCGAGGGCAATGGGGGAGTGGTTGCCGGCAAGTGCACTACTGACAGCCGTGTGCTTATCCGCACCACTTGCGAGAATCATGGCAACTTGCGTACCTTGTAATGCGCGTAGCGACAGGCTAATGCGTTCGGCGGGTGGCTTGGGCGAATCATGGACCGGGATAATCAGGCTGGCGGATGGCAATAGGCTGGCATGGGCGGGGAAAAGTGATAATGTATGGCCATCTTCACCAACTCCCAGCCACACCAAATCAAATCGGGGAAGGCCATTTGAGAGTTTGGGGATACTATCAAGTTGTTGTTCGTAATCTACCGCTGCTTGTTCGGCGGATTGATCAGATCGAGGGCGGAGTTTCTGTGTTGGTAGACTAGTGAGTGTTTGTTCAATAGCGTGCCAGTTATTATCGGGGCCATCAAGCGGGCCGATACGTTCGTCCCCAATGAGTAGGGTTACCTTGCTCCAGTCGATAGCTTCTTGGTAGTCACGAGCGATGATCTGATACGCAGCGAGCGGGGTTGAGCCACCGGCAAGTACCCAGGTGGCTTGACCGTTGGCGGCGACCGCCGTTTTGAGGGCATCGACTGCTGCTTGTGCTGCTGCTTGTGCCAGCTGTTGTTTGTCGTCAAAGGCTTCGACCGAACTCATAGCACCCAGTATGACACATCCTGCCTGATAGTGCTGTATGCTGGTGAATATGCAATTGTGGCAGCTGACGCGCAAAATCCATACATCATGGTTGATCGCTCTAGCCAGCGGGGCAGTGGTAGGAGGGGTGGCGATGGTGCCACTGCTTGGCCAGTCCGTTTTTGGTTCGGGGGTTTGGTTGGTTGTCGGCGTGGTACTACTGGGCGTGATATTGTGGCGACGATCGGTGTATCTGGTACCGATGATTATACTTGCTGGACTGATAATTGGTTTGTGGCGTGGGTCACTGACGCAATCACAGTTGTCGGTGTATCAAAATCTTATCGGTCATCGAGTGCAACTACAGGGAAAAGTGAGTGACGATCCAGACATCGGCAAAAAAGGTGAAACGCTGCTTCGATTTAATGATGTGCAGGTCGATGGCCATAACGTTGCTGGAAAAATATGGGTAACTACTGGCAAAGCCAATGAAATAAAACGTGGTGATGTAGTGACAGTGAGTGGCACATTGGACACAGGATTTGGGAGTTTTGCGGCAGCCATGTACCAAGCAAAATTGGTGAATGCTCAGCGGCCGCAACCTGGTGATACTGCCCGCGAGGTACGTGATTGGTTTGCCGACAAGGTTCGCCTTGCCATTGCGGAACCGCAGGCGAGTTTGGGCCTGGGTTATTTGCTAGGGCAGCGGCGGGCACTGCCGCCCGAACTCGACCAAGCACTGGTGATCGCCGGGCTCACGCATGTGGTAGTGGCGAGTGGGTATAATTTGACGATTTTGGTCAGGTTAGCGCGGCGATTATTTGTGCGGGTATCGAAATATTTGGCGACGTTATCTGCAACAACGATGATTGTGGCATTTATGGCGGTAACGGGTGCGAGCCCGAGCATGTCGCGGGCAGGACTGGTCGCCGGATTGAGTCTGGCGGCGTGGTATTATGGGCGTCGGTTTCACCCCCTAGTGCTACTGCCATTTGCGGCGGCAGTAACCGTACTCATTGATCCGACGTATGCCTGGAATGATCTTGGCTGGCAGCTCAGTTTTGCTGCATTTGCTGGCGTCATGATACTGGCGCCCCTGCTGCAGCGGTACTTTTTTGGCGATAAAAAACCGGGTATAGTGCGCCAAATTTTGGGCGAAACCATCAGTGCATTTTTGCTAACTTTGCCGATTCTTATCTATGCATTTGGTCAGTTTAGTAATGTTGCGATCATTGCGAATTTACTGATTTTGCCCCTGGTACCACTGGCAATGCTCCTAACATTTATCGGTGGTATCGGTGCGATTGCGGCGCCTGGTCTTGCGACCATCATAGGTTTGCCGGCGCAGTGGTTGTTGACCTATATGACCACCGTCGCACAGTATGTTGCGGGGCTGTCGTGGGCGCAAACGACGGTGGAAATACAAGGATGGATGGTTTGGGTAGCATATGCAGCGATTGCGTTTATCTGTATGTATTTGTGGCGGGTAACAAAATATAATTTACGCGACGCAAATATCATCGAATAAAATCCCTCACAAAACTTTTGTGTCGTACTTCCCTGTTTATACACATATTGTCCGATCGGGCATAAAGTGTATAATGAATGATATGGCAAAAAGGCGTCATTCCGCACAACCAGCAACAACTCAGATACTACTGGCGCTGATTCCCTATAGCAAACGCAATCTACAACTGACATTCCACCCGTCAAAATTCTTTGACGAACTTGAAAAAACATCTGGACTGAAGCGTTTGACGCTGCAGCAATCGTATGCACGGCTGAAACAGCGCGGGCTGATAACAGATACCCGAACACCCAAGCTCACTGCAAAGGGCAAGGAGCAGGTGCAGCCGTATGTTGCTGAAAAATTAGATGACGGTAAACAGCTGATGGTAATTTTTGACATCCCAGAAGATTTTGGCGAACATCGCCGGCAACTGCGTAATTTGCTGCGCCACCTTGGCTTCACACAAGTTCAGCGTAGCGTGTGGGTGTCGTCACATGACCATAAACAGGTGGTCAAAGAAGCGGTTGCGGACCTTAAGGTTAACGGCTGGGTGGAGCTGTTCGAAACCAAGAAACTATCATAATATTATACAAATTATGCCCGATCGGACATGATGTGTATAAATTTTAGATGGGTAAGGTGGAAAAGACAGGCAAAATAGTTTATACTACATACAAATAATCTCTTAATTTATAGAGGCGAAATATGTCAGGACACAGTAAATGGTCAACTATTAAACGTGAGAAAGGCGCCAAAGACGCCAAGCGTGGCGCAGTCTTTACAAAAATTGGCAATCAAATTGCCATTGCTGCACGTAGTGGTACCGACCCTACTATGAACTCTGCCCTCGCCCTCGCTATCGAAAAAGCCAAACAGGCCAATATGCCAAACGCAAATATTCAGCGGGCGATCGACCGTGTGAATGACAAGAACGCTGCCGTGCTCGAAGAAATTACCTACGAAGGCATGGGCCCAGGCGGTGTTGGAATCATCATTGAAACAGCAACCGACAACAAAAACCGGACATTCCCTGAAGTGCGCAATGCGCTCACCAAGAATGGGGGCCGGATTGCCGATGCAGGTAGTGTGATGTTTCAGTTTGATCGCAAGGGTGTGATCCGTGTTGCGGCAACTGGCGAGGATGCACTGCTGACTGTGCTGGACGCTGGCGCGGAAGATGCTGTCGAGGAAGATGGTGAGCTGGTGGTCTATACCGAGCAGAAAGATTTGGCAAAAGTTCGTTCGAATATTGTTGATGCTGGACTTGATGTCAAAGACGCCGAATTGCAATATGTTGCCAAAAACATGATTGAAATCAACGAGACTGAGCAGGCAGAAAAAGTACTAAGGGTCCTTGATGCGCTTGATGATTTGGATGACGTTGTGAACGTTCATACCAACGCCGATATCACAGCTGAATTACCCGAATAGGATTGTTTACAATTCAAAATCGCTCCGGTATATTTTAAGGATATGCGATTTCTCCGGGTGGTGCTTAGTATTGCTTTGTTGGTTGGTTGCGTGCCGTTTCCGGTGGCGGCCGAAGGCGTGGCGCCAGATAATGTGCAGACGGTAGCTACCAATACGACTCAGGTAGAAAGGTCAACCATTGAGGGTGTAGCAGAAGCGTTACCAGAAAGTGAACAACCCAAGATAGGAACGACGGAAACGACACCCGCAACCTTGATTGCTCAGGAACAAGTAATCGAGGAAAATCCAACAGACTCTTTGGTAAAAGAGAATCCAATTATTACTGAAGTGCAAACAGCGGGTACGGATGAATTTGTCGAGCTTTATAACCCAAACAATGAGCCGCTACCTCTAACGGGATTGTCATTGTGGTACCGCGGAAGCGGCACGAGCATCGTGCAGCTGGTAGATTTAAACAGCATTATCCTGCAGCCAAAAGCATTTGTGGTGTTTGGGCATATAGCGACGACGGTGAATCCTGTGATCAGCTTTGAAAAGACCTCGTATTCTCTTAACGATACGATGGGAGAAATATTCATCAGCCAGTCTGCTTCGGGCAATGCGATGGATAAAGTTGCTTGGGGTAGCGTGTCTGCTGCAAGCGGATATATTTTTGATGTAAAACCCGCGGTAGTCCCACCAAAGAATAATTCTTTGCAGCGTTGTTTTTTGAATGGTGCTGTGGTCTTTGCTGGTCCGCGAGACACCAGTAAGGAGTTTAGCGTATATGGCAACGATGCACCGACGCCTTTTGTTGGTATGGCGTGTGTCGTACCTGATCCGCCAGAGCTGGTGAATAACTGTGAGGGCCTACGGATTAATGAGATCGCAGCCAACAGTGCAAACCAATTTATTGAACTACAGAATAGTACTAGCCAGACTATCTCGCTCGACGGCTGTCAGCTGCAAACAAACCGCAGCACGACGAAATCGTATGTTTTTGGTGCCGAGACCCTACCAGCAGGTGCCTACAGAACAGTCCCAATAAGCGAGACGGAATTAACCCTGACCAAAACGACATCGGGAATAGTGTACTTGCTGTCATCTGATGGACTTGTCGAAGTGGATAGCCAGGCGTATGTGAATTTAGCAAGTGATACATCGTGGTCGCGCATAGATGATGGTACGTGGTGGCAGACATATGCACCAACCCCAGGCAGCACGAATGTCATACAAAAATATTTGCCGTGTGATGATGGCTATGTGCGAAACGTCGATACAGGACGCTGTAATAAAATCGTGGCATCTGAGGCGTCGGCTGACTGTGGCGACGGAAAATATCGAAGTGAGGATACAGGACGTTGCCGTACTATTCCGGTTGCAAGTGTGTTGGCTGCCTGTAAACTCGGCCAGTATCGCAATGAGGAAACGAATCGTTGTCGTAACATTGTTACGGCGAGCATTCAAAAACCATGCAAGGATAACCAATATCGTAGCGAAGAAACAAACCGCTGCCGCAACATTACGGCGACACACGTGCCGGAGTCGGCCTTTGCCGTACAACCAGTCAAGGACACGGCAATGGCGTTTGTTGGATGGTGGGCGCTTGGTGGTGTAGGAGTGTTAGCGGCCGGCTATGGGGTATGGGAGTGGCGGAGAGAGATGAGGGTGTACTTTGGCAGGGTCATCAGCGGTTTATCAGGTAAGAAATAGTATACTTAATATATGGATTCATCCCACTCCCCTAACAAAGCGGTTATCGGCGTGATCGTGATCGCGCTCCTGGCAATTGCCGCGACAGCAGCGATTGTGCTTGGCCAGAACAATACATCAAAAGATACGAACGTCAGTGACACAGCATCGGCCAGCGTGTCGCCACAGGCATCGACAACGACTCAACCAACAAACGCCCCGACAAACTTTAAGAGTGGCACCTATAACGCCACTGGCAGTTACCAGACACCAGGCGGACTGGAGTCGATCGCTGTTTCGGTAACGCTGGGTGGTGACGGGACAATTACTGACGCAACGGTGACGCCAGAAGGTAAAACGGGTGAAGCGCAGGAATATCAGGACAAGTTCGTTTCAGGATTTAAATCCCAAGTTGTTGGCAAGAAAATCGGTGAAGTGCAACTGAGTCGGGTAGCTGGTTCATCATTGACGTCAGGCGGATTCAACGATGCCATTGCCGACATCGAAAAACAAGCCAACGCATAACTGGCAGTTTGAAGCGATTGGCACGCAGTGGTCTATCGAAACCGCGCGGGCGTTAGACGTTGACGAACGTACGGCAATAAGTGAATTGATCGATAGTTTTGACCGAACATATTCACGGTTTCGTGATGATTCGTTGGTGAGTAGCATGGCGACTAAAGCCGGCGTGTATGCCTTTCCAGGTGATGCTTTGCAGCTGATCGGTTTTTACCGCGAACTTTATAGAGCAACCAATGGAGCGGTGTCGCCGCTTGTGGGGCAGTTGCTGAGTGAGGCGGGGTATGACAAAACCTATTCGCTACAGCCGGGTCAGATTAGCAAAGTACCGGCATGGGATGAGGTGATGCAGTGGGATGATCTTACCGTTGAAATGTCGCGTCCTGCATTGCTTGATTTTGGAGCAGCCGGTAAGGGCTATCTTGCTGATTTGGTCGGCGAACTGCTTGAACGTAGTGGTTATGAACAATACGTGGTTGATGCGAGTGGCGATATTCGAACACGTGGCATCACGGAAGTTGTAGGGCTGGAAAATCCATTTGATGCATCGACGGTAATTGGCGCGGTACCGTTAAGGGATGCAAGTTTATGCGCATCGGCAACGAACCGCCGGACGTGGGGGGATTGGCACCATATTGTTGATCCAAAACGAAGACTGCCCATGAGATCCATCGTGGCAACTTGGGTTATGGCGTCGTCGACAATGGTTGCAGATGGACTGGCGACGGCACTCTTTTTTGTACCAGCAAAAGAGCTGTCGGGTTGGGAGTTTCAGTATGTCCGTCTGCATGCCAACGGAATGATTGAGCGTTCCGAGGATTTTGTGGGAGAATTATATATATGACTGGCTGGCTTGACGAACAATTAGGTCGCATCACAATGTATCGGCTAGTGCTCTATTGTTTGATTGCCCTTGCGGGCATGGCACTCCTGCTTATGTTTGCGGGTAATGTACCCTACTCGCCGATTGGATTTTTGGGCTCGATAGCAATAAGCGTGGGTATTGCCTATGGTACCAATCATTTGTTCGGATGGTTATTCGGCGTTCGGCCGCATAGTGAATCGGCATTAATCACCGGCATCATCTTGTCGCTGTTGTTCGTGCCACCAGAGTCAGTGCTCGGTTTTGTCAAACTGGGGTTGATCGCAGCGATTGCCATGGCATCAAAATACGTACTGGTAGTACGTGGTCGCCATGTATTTAACCCAGCTGCAATTGCTATTGTCATTGCGAGCATTAGTGGACTGGGCTATGCCGGCTGGTGGGTAGCAACACCAGGTATGATACCGATCACGATCATTGCCGGTATTCTGATTCTGCAAAGAACCAAAAAACAGTATGTGAGTCTTCTGTTTGTCATTGTGGCAATGGCATCGTTGTTTATACAAGGGACGGACCCCGTAACGGCACTTGTATCATGGCCGCTACTATTCATTGGCGCGATTATGCTTAGCGAACCACTGACACTACCCCCGCGTGCATGGCAGCAATATGTCGAAGCGACGATTGTCGGCATCTTAATGACGGTGCCGCTACACTATGGCCGCATCACAATGACGCCAGCGCTTGCACTCGTCATCGGCAATCTTATCGGCTGGTGGTTTGGACAAAGGCGGGCGATCAAACTGCGATATGTTGGCAAAAAGCAATTGAACGAATCGGTGTACGAAGTACTATTTGATACACAAAAACTCGCTTTTGAATCAGGGCAATATATGGAACTAACGCTCCCGCATGCTCAGCCCGATAGCCGCGGGCAGCGGCGCGTATTTAGTATTGTTGGCAATCCTGGCGATGAGCAGATAAGCATTGGAACGAAATTACCGGCAAAACCGAGTAGTTTTAAACGAGCGCTGATGAATTTAAAAACGGGAAGCACCGTGTACGCGACCCGGATCGGGGGCGATTTTGTATTGCCAAATGATCCACAGGTACCGGTTGTCTGTATTGCGGGCGGGATTGGTGTGACGCCCTACGTGAGTTTTGCTATGAATGCGGACCGGCCGATACGGCTTATCTACGCTGTCAATAATAGCGATGAATTGAGTTTTGTCGACATACTAAAACAACATACGGTCGATGTTGTAGTCGTGTCACAGGACAACGCCACACTACCCGATCCTGAATGGAGACATGAGCAAGGAGTGATTACGACTGCTGTTTTGCGTGAGCTGATTGATGTTGCCAAGCAGCCGATCGTTTATATTTCTGGGCCGCCGGCAATGGTAATGAATGTACGACAAATGGTCCGTTCCCTTGGCATTAAGCACATAAAAGTCGACGAATTTAGCGGCTATTAATTATAAAGGAAGGGTTCACTCTTCCAATCTTATCTCGAGGTAAATTCGAGATAAGATTCCCATCCCCTAAAAGCAAGTCTCACGTCTTGCTATCCACGATTGCGGTACAATAAGGTTATGAGAATAATTGGGATTGATCCGGGTACGGGTATTCTAGGATTTGGTGTTGTTGATGTCCATAAGGATAAATTCAAGCTAGTGACCGCAGGCGTGATTACAACGCCGGCGCACACGCCAATTGACGAGCGGTTGGAAGAAATATTTGATGGTCTAACTGAAATCATTGCCGAAACGAATCCAGAATCAATGTCGATCGAAAAACTATTCTTTTCCCAGAATGTGACGACTGCCATAAGTGTGGCGCAAGCGCGTGGTGTTGCGATGCTGACCGGTCGACGGGCGAGGCTGCCGATTCATGAATATACGCCACAGCAAATCAAACAGACATTAACTGGCTATGGTAAAGCCGATAAAAAACAGATGCAAGAAATGGTGCGGCTACAACTTGGTCTGAGCGAAGTGCCAAAACCAGACGATTGTGCCGATGCGCTTGCGGCAGCAATCACTCATGCCATGATGGAGCGGCCGGCGCTAAAGTAAGCCAATAATAAAATCTGGTTTCAGAAACGAGTGGCGCTTGCTGAGACGAGGAGAGAATAATTATGCTCCAACTGCGCTATACTAGATAGTAATTTAAGTGGAGGAAGTATGGGTCGGAAATTACATCAACTGGGCGCGTTTGCCTTCAGGAATCCATTTGTGATCATTGGGGTTTGGGTGGTTATCCTCGCTATCCTCGGATTTACTGCGTCGCAGTTTATCAAACCCACAAGTTCGGCAATTTCGATTCCAGGCACAGAGGCACAGAAAGCCCTAGATCGTATGTCGGAATTATTCCCCAGTGCAGGTAAGGGTTCGGCGCGCGTCGTATTTGCCACGTCAAATGGTAAAACGATCGATGATTACAAGCAAACAATCACTGACACCACTACCGCACTTTCAAAAATTGATGGTGTGTCCCAAGTTGTTGATCCGATAGCAAATACAAAAGCCGTATCAGAAGACAAAACAATCGCCTATACGCAAGTACAGTTGAAGAACGGTACGGGTAATGTCAGTGATTCATTGATTCATTCGATTACGGACGTGGTTGATGATGCACGCAAGGATGGCTTGCAAGTTGAAATGGGCGGCGATGTTGTACAGCGGGCACCAAGCGATATTGTCGGTGTCGGTGAAATCGGGGGATTGGTGATTGCACTCATCGTTCTTGCGGTAACGCTTGGATCACTTGTAGCGGCAGGGATGCCACTTGTGACTGCATTGGTTGCGGTGGGTGTGAGTATGACGGGATTGTTTTCGCTGAGTCAGGTTATCACGATCAGTTCAACGACGCCGGTGCTGGCCGTGATGTTGGGACTTGCAGTTGGTATTGATTACTCACTCTTCATCATTAATCGTTATCGAACATACGTTCACGAAGGTTATAACTACGGAGATGCCGCGGCACGAGCAATTGGGACCGCTGGTAATGCTGTTGTTTTTGCGGCTGCAACGGTTATTATTGCACTTGCTGCACTGACGGTAGTGCAAATTCCTTTCATGACAACGATGGGACTTGCAGCTGCTGCAGCTATTGCGGTTGCCGCACTTGTTGCGATCACATTGATCCCTGCAATGCTTCGGCTGGTTGGACGTTTCGTTTTTTCACCCAAGGAGCGTAAGGCGGTGGTTGCCGCACAAAAGAAAGGCGCGCACGAGGATCACCATGCCAAACGCACGACGGTATGGTATCGCTGGGGAGTTTTCATTACTAAATTCCCCATTGCTATTCTGCTCATCAGTGTGATTGTTATTGGATTTATTGCCTGGCCGGCACAGCATTTACACCTTGCGTTACCAACTGATGAATATGCGGCCAAGTCATCAACGGAACGTAAGGCTTATGATCTCCTCGCCAAAGGTTTTGGTCCAGGATTTAATGGTCCACTCCTCGTGGTTGCCGAAGGATTGCCGGCGGTGAGTGACACGGATCGCGCTGCAGTACGCGAGCAAGCTATGCAGGAATTTAATAAACAAGCTGCAGCGGCGCAGGCTGCGCAGCAGGCACAGTTTGAACAAAAGGCTGCTCAAGTACAAACGCCAGAGCAGGCGGCTGCACTTCAGGCAGAAATAGCCGCAGCACAACAACAGGGCGAGCAGCAGAAAGCCGCAGCGCTTGCCAAGATCGATCAGACGGTCGCCCAATACGCCAAACTGGTCCAGCTGAAAAAAGTTGCCGACAAAATTGCTGGTCAAGTTAATGTCAAGACAGCACTCCCTGCTGCAGCGACTGATAACGGCACGGCGGGGTTGATACAGGTGATTCCAAATTCCGGCCCATCTGACCAAGCGACGATCGATCTCATCAATCACCTGCGTGATCCGTCGGAGAAACAAGATCTTACAGGCAGCTCATCAATTTCACTATTGGTCACAGGATCCACCGCCCTACAGACAGACATCAACACTAAACTCTCTAATGCATTACCTGTTTATCTTGCCGTTGTGGTTGGCCTGTCGTTTATTATCTTGATTGTTGCGTTTCGATCGATTCTGGTGCCGCTCAAAGCAACGCTTGGATTCTTGCTATCAGTTTTGGCAATGTTTGGCGCGATCGTCATGGTCTTTCAGTGGGGTTGGTTCGGCATTGCGGAAGCGCCTGGGCCAATCATTAGTTTCTTGCCGATTATTACAATCGGGATCATGTTTGGGCTAGCAATGGACTATGAGTTTTTCCTGGTGACAAGTATGCATGAGGCCTATCAGGAAACGGGTGAGCCACTGCGGTCGGTACGCCGGGGATTTGCACATGCCAGCAAGGTTGTTGTTGCCGCAGCATTTATCATGGTCGCAATCTTCGCTGGGTTTGTTGGCAATCATGATGCAACGATTCAAACGATTGGTTTTGGACTGGCGGTCGGAATATTCATTGATGCTTTTATCGTCCGTCTGACACTTGTGCCTGCCGTTATGACACTTCTCGACAAAGCTGCATGGTGGTTGCCGGGCTGGCTTGACCGTCTGCTGCCGCATCTTTCTATTGAAGGCGAAGACGCGGAAAAGTAATTATTCGTTAACAATGTCACGTTTGGCAAAACGCCAGACGCCGAGTGCTGCGAGAAATATACCTATACCTAAAAGCCATGTAAATGTTTCCCAGTCGGGTGTTTTTGTGGGTGTAAATGTTGCGTAGTGCAAAAGCGATGTTTTATCGATGGAATCGTCGAGTGTTAAGAACGATTTGAGTACGTCAACGACGAATCCCCAAACAATTGCAACATACATAACAATGGCGGCGAGTCGGGGGAGCACACCATAAAGTAATGCGCCGGCACCAATAAGCAGGAGGACGCTCCCAACGAGCGTGGTGCCATTTTGCAAAATGATCCAAAGATCCAACGAAACACCCGTATTCTCTGCAATTTGCCATATGGTATAGCTGGCAATCAGCGATATAGCAAGAACCATGACCGCAAGAATAATGAGTCGTTTGGTCAACCATGCGCTTCGGTGAATTGGCTGGACCAAAATAGTATCCAGGTAGCCTTTTGCTTCTTGACGGCGAATGCTACCGATAGAAACTGCCGACATAACGAGGAGTATTAATGCTGTGAACATGCCACCAAGTCCGAGAAACGAAATGACGATGTCATCGTGATTACCACCAAGTGTACTGACAATTTTTACAAAAGCGGGGGAGCTGGAAAGTGCGTCGGCACCTACTTTTGCAATAGATGAAAGAAGGCCGGCGTAAGCAATTGCACCAAGTGTCCACCATATGAATGGCCAGATATTTTGACGTATGCTGTAGCCAAAATCTGATCCGAGTAGGTAGAAATGGGAGCGAGCAAACTGGGATTCTGGTAACACGCTTTCACCCAGATCGCGTTGTTTTGCAAAGAACAGAGCAAGCGGTATGACAATGATGGTGAAGGCAAGTGTTGGAAGTATCCATATAAGCTGTGGGTCGAGCACGGGATTCAGAAGGTCAGTCCAGCCAAACGGGCTGAAATGTTTCCAGCCATTCCAATCAGTAATACTATTAGCGGCGCCTCGGAGAGTGAATAAAAACAGGAGCACGCCCAGGCCATAGGCAAGTGCCCTCCCTCGTGTGAGGGCAAGCTGGCTGGTAAGGACACCAAGGCTGGCAAAGAACAAGCCCGGCAAGAAAACACCGAGACTGAGGAGTCCTGCATGGCCAATCGATAGATCGACTTGAGGATCAAGACCTAATGCAGCAATTGCAGCCCATGAAATGACTATGGCAATCACAAACGAATACCCGTAGCCGATCAGTATGTGCAGAGAGGCTGCCATCTTTGTTGTCCGTCCAGCAAGGATGGGTTCTAACCGCCCGTCTTCTTCCTGCCCGCGAAGGAGACGAGTTGTTGTCATAAGTCCCCAAATGGCAGCGAGAAGCGTGGTCAGCGCAATGGATTTATATATTGAGTAGCTGGCGGGAAGCAGTGCATTTTTTGCCTCACCAGCCATGAAGCCAAGAGCGGGAACGCTTGAAAGCGAGGTAACAAACGCATCACGATCTTTCTGGTTGGGATAAGCGGCGGCGTATGCAGCACCCTGAGCTCCCATCATGAGACCGCTGAGCACACCAATAATGAGAGCTCCACGGATTGTTTGGCGAAAGCCGAAACGCCTCATCGCACGACTTGGTGAAAATGTCCGTTTAGCCATTACTTTTCTCCGGAAGGTGTTTTGTAAATGGCAAGGAAAAGTTCTTCGAGCGAGGGTTTGCGGCTGAGAAAGCTGACTGGTTTTGCCTTGCTAATAACAGTAAGCAATTCATCAATTGAACCAGTGATATTAC
The DNA here is from genome assembly GCA_023260255.1 of Candidatus Saccharimonadia bacterium. GTDB lineage: Bacteria > Patescibacteriota > Saccharimonadia > Saccharimonadales > Saccharimonadaceae > UBA2112. The sequence goes on along the minus strand of JALQVV010000015.1, from coordinate 2,076 downwards.
ATCGGAGAAAATGATCATGAATTTCAATATTAGAGACACCTTTAATACCAGACACACTTGGTGGTTTGCCGGTGAATGTGGCTTCAACAGTGACAGCCGAAAAGTGACGTAGTTCATCAAGAGTGCCTAGTTCGACAAGTTTGCCAGCACGAAGTACGGCAATACGGTCACACAGTTCCTCGACTTCTTCGAGAATATGTGACGACAAAAAGACGGTTTGGCCATTCTTTTTTGCAGCCAGTACTTCGTCGCGGAATATCTTTGCCATTACGGGGTCAAGCCCGCTTGTTGGTTCGTCAAAAATCAGCAAGTCGGCGCGCGTTGCAAATGCCGCGATGAGGGCAATTTTTTGACGGTTACCTTTTGAGTATGTGCGGACTTTTTTGTTCGGATCAAAATCAAATTTTTTAATAAGTTCTTTCTGGTAGGCTTCGTCGATAGATCCATGAAGATTAGCAAGGAATTTTAATGTTTCGGCCCCACTGAGGGATGGCCAGAGATTGGTTTCACCAGGTACGTAGGCGATACGTTTGTGTATATCGGCCGCGTGTCGAGTTGCGTCTTCACCAAAGATAGTCGCGCTACCGTCAGAAGGATGAGTCAAGCCCAAGAGTAGTCGTATAGTCGTGGTTTTGCCGGCACCATTTGGTCCAAGATAACCAAGGACCTCTCCTTTATTTACCGTCAGGTCGAGGCTGTCGAGGGCAGCTTTTGAGCCATATTTTTTCGTCAATTTTTTCGTTTCGATGATTACTGTCATATACCCTCCGTATACAGGGCTATTCTGGCAGTTTTTGATTGTGGTTGCAAGACTCAAACCCAGAAAACTGGTATAATAGAGCAAATGCGACGTCAAGGAAAATACACACGACGCGTAACACCGGCACAACAAGTGAAGCGGCAGGTTAAGCACAGGTTCCGTTGGTGGCGCAAGCTGAGCTGGAAAAAACGCCTGTTGGTGATTGGCGGCCCAATCCTCGCTTTTTTGATTATTTTACCACTGGCAACCTACTTTTACTTCGCAAGGGATATTGCAGATCAAAATCGGCTGATGAACCGCAACAATACGGGTATCGTCCTGTATGCAAACGATGGCAAAACAGAAGTATATAGTAGCGGACGGGCAGAGCATCATGACTTGTTAACGCTGGACAAGATCTCCAAACCGGTTAAAGATGCCTTGATTGCCAGCGAGGATAAAGATTTTTATAATCACGGTGGCTTTTCGATTTTCAGCACGCTTCGTGCGGTATACGGATACCTGATTAGCGGAGGCGGAAGTTTCGGTGGCTCAACCATTACGCAGCAGCTGGCCAAAATTACTGTTCTTTCGAGCGATCGAAGTTTCCTCAGGCAATATCAGGCATTTTCAATTGCAGTGGCAATCGAGAACACGTATTCCAAAGATCAGATTCTGGAAATGTATCTGAACTCAGTCTATTTTGGTGAAAACGCATTTGGTATTCAGGATGCGGCGCAGACGTATTTTGGTACGACGCCAGACAAATTAGATCTGGCCCAAGCCGCGATGTTGATTGGTGTATTGCCGGCACCAAGTGTTTATTCTCCGGTGAGTGGTAACGCAGAGTACGCAAAGGAGCGCCAGACAACGGTGCTGACTCGTATGGTTACGAATGGTTACATTACGGAGGCGGAAAAGCAATCGGCACTCGCAGAGCAATTAGCCTATCAGCCGCCAAAGTCACCCATTAACAACAGTATTGCACCGCATTTTGCCGAAATGGTGCTCGATGAACTATATAAAAAATACGGTGAGGAAACAGTCGCTCGTAGTGGTTACCAGGTTACAACAACGCTGGATGCAAATGTGCAGGGTCAGTTGCAATCAGCAATCAGTGCAAATATGCCAACCATTCAACGCAATAAGGGAAGCAATGTAGCGGCCGTTGCCATCGACCCAACAACAGGCGAGGTTCGCGGGCTGGTTGGTAGTTATGATTGGAATAATGAGCAGTTTGGCAAAGTGAATATTACGACAGCGCTGCGGCAGCCGGGTTCAAGCTTTAAGCCAATTTATTACTCGAACGCATTGGCCGATGGTGTGATTACACCGGC
>JALQVV010000101.1 GCA_023260255.1 Candidatus Saccharimonadia bacterium | reverse complement strand
GCTGGTCATACAACCTTTACTGGTCGCGTCTCGGACGACGAAATTATTCAACTCCACAAAGTTGGCGATGTGTTTGCTATGCCGTCCCCTGCTGAACTGCAAAGTATTGCCACTCTTGAGGCAATGGCAAGCGGTAAACCAGTGGTTGCGGTGCGTGCTGGTGCGCTGGCCGAACTCTGCCGCAATAATGTCAACGGCGTGCTCTGCGAAAAAGACGATATTGATGCGATGGCTGCCGGGATCGACAAAATCCTCAACAACGATACACTCCGCAAAGAATATTCTGCTGCCAGCCTAGAAATCGCCAAAAAGCATGATATTGCTTATACGATTGATCGGTTTGAACAGATTTACACCGACGTTATCGCAAAAAACGCCTAATTACCTCGGCCGCCTCAGTAGGTTTTTCGTAATGGATGAGATGACCCACGTTATCGATTACGTGTAGTTGGCTGGTTGGAATGTTCTTATGCAGCTGGTGTTGTTTGTCTAGTGGTGTGATGTCGTCTTGATGGCCGGCGATCAGTAATGTTGGCAAGGTTAGTTTGTGGGCCACATGTGAAACATCGCTACTGACCGATGCTTTGAATGACTCGGCGACGACATCGGGATTGGCGAAGGTGCTGAAATGCTGCCGATGTTGGTCGTGAATGTATTTTTTCAGTTCTTTGTCGGTCGTTTTGGCCATAGTGACACTCATGACCTTGACGATTGGCGGTGCACCAAGCCACGATTTGGCTGCCCTCGTCGGCAATTTGCGTCCCAACCAGTAGTAGGCAATTGCCAGGCGTGTCATCACCCCACGTGGGCCCTCGAGCGCGGGTGCGCCGATGGGATTGATGAGGATTAGTTTGTCTGCCATTTCAGGGTGTGCGGCAACAAAATGACTTGCGATAATACTACCAAACGAATGACCGACAATGACTGGTTTCTCTTTGAGATGCAGTTCGTCGATGAATTGTTGCAAAAACGCCACATACCTATCAACCGAATGTTCACTATCGGTAAACGGCTGGCTCGCGCCAAACCCAGGCAGGTCGGGTACGATCAGATGAAAGTCAGACAAATTGTCGGCAATTTTGGCTAGGCCATGGTGTGTCCCGCGAAAGCCATGGACCATCACTACCGTGGGTGATTTATCGCGGTGATATTCCCAGTAATGAACAGTGCCATGCGGCAGTGTTAAACGGTGTTCTTTCATTCTTTTTAGTATATCGCAGGCGTTCTATTTCGTATGCGTTTCGTCATCGATAATGAATAGGTGGTCTGTGCGAGTTTCCTTTTTGATAATTGTTTTGGGTGGTGGCGTAACTGGTTGTGGTGTTGGTGCGGACATGTGCTTTTGACCGGCACTGAGTATTCTTTTTGTTTCTGTCCAGTCGGTACCGTTTGCAAGCAGGCTGGCGCCAAGGTGCTGCAGATAATTCAGTTCTTCATCGCGGTGAATATTACTCATGTCTCCGTTGTACCCCTCGTAGAGAAATGCACCCAGCTCCTCGTCTGTTTCTGGGGTAAGATCGGCGTGATAGCGAGGTGTGCTACTCTTGGCGTCAATGATAAACCGCTGATCACTTATGCGCAGGAGTGATACAGAGGCAAGGCCCTCTCTCGCGACGGGATATTCTGGCACGGGCTTGCTGGATGCACGTCGTTCTCTGTATTGATCAAGATCGTACACATTGTCGTTGTTTGCACCGGTTGCCGTGGGTAGCTTTTCTCGCATTGCCTCTCCTGATACACAAGGGGACGCACCTTGTGCGTCCCCAGTTCAATTACTACGTTAGTGATTTAATTATAACACAGAAAGTAATATTTGTCTATACTATGGTATAGTACACACATCGTGGCCCTCACCTGAGGTCACACGTAACTTTCATGACAATCCCCTCGAGGAGGACAGAATGCCCGACGATGTGGGCGGGAGTGTCTCTGGCCAAGAGGCATATTTCGCGTATGTTGAAAAGGAGCTGCAGTCGCTGCCAAAGGCACTACTGCGCCATTTCGAAGACCCAAGTTCCAAGCAAGAGAGCCAGCCGGCAGGCAGTGGGCTGGCTATGAAGCTCGGTGCTCTCTTGATCCTCACCTTCATTGCGACGGCACTGATCATGATGTGCATTAATGTGCGGCATACACCAAAACCAGAGTCGGAAGTACCTCAGTCTCTCGCGACGTTTGACTGGACTGACCAAACGCAGATGCCGCAGTCAGTCATCGGTGCCTTGGAAGCCGCGATACCTGACTTGCTCGAAAAAGATGTTGCGCTGCTGTATGGCTCGCGACTTCGTGGAGGACCTGTGTCAGCGGATGTTTCGGTGCCTCGTGACCAGATGGTGATTGTGGTTGCGCGGTTCCAAGATGCGCAGCAAACTTCCTACCAGATGGCAGGCAAGTTAGGCAAGTTCACCGATACCTGCCTCATCAAGGCCGGCGGAACGTTGACGATTCTCGGTTCTGAGATCGGCCGCAAACTGGTCACCTATCACAAGCCAATCGCTAACGCGGTGAGTGGTCAGGGTGAGTGCACGGGCAACGAGTTGTTTTTCGAACGGTTCGCGTAGCGGCCATGGGGTGTTGTCTCGACAATGCGGAGGGGCCGATTACTATGGCCCTTCCGCACCCCTACTCTGTTGATGATGATGTTCGTCGATTGAGCTGGAGAATGTAAATAACGCCCCTTAGAGAGGCGTTATTTGTATGAACAATCAGAGGACTACGCTGCTGTTGGCGCAAGGTCATGGGTTTTGATTGCGTCAAGCAGCTTTGGTCGGTCAAAGCCAAGGATTAAGTCGCCAGCGACATCGGTGACAGGTACGCCACTGTAGGCGCCGCCGCTTTTTGCCATTAACTCTTTGTATGCTGCCTCGTCTTCTTCGATGTCTTTTTTGACATACGGAATACCAAGGTGGTCAAGCCACTGAGCCTCGGTGTGGCAGAATGCGCACCAGCTAGTGCTATAAATAGTGATTTTTGGATCTGCGGTATCGCTCATATCTATTACCCTTCTTTACTATACTTAGTATACTAAACTCACTCCCCAAACGCAAGCTTGTTGAATATTGAATTACATTTAAAATCTCTGCATGACTTTCTTCTGTCATAGAAAATACGTGAGATAAAAACGATTTTTTGTAATATCTGCTGTTTCTTGTAATAGTTCCATTTTACTAATGTTCCTGCATCAGGAACTTGTGCTATTACATTAATAATTACACAAGATGTTTCATCAGCTTATACAGTTGCAATTAACGCTGTAACAGTTAATG
>JALQVV010000068.1 GCA_023260255.1 Candidatus Saccharimonadia bacterium | reverse complement strand
AGAGATTCTTTGTTAGCTATCGCAATTTTTTTAGTATATTTGATTATTTTAAAAGTTGGTCTTAATCCGTCAATACCAGAAATTGACGACATGACATAATCTAATTTTTTATTTATAATTTTGTTAAGTTGTTCGAAATTATTTTTAATCTTAATTGTTTTATCTTTATTATAAATAAGTGATTGTTTATAACTTTCTTGGTCACAAATAACTAGATTTTTTACATTAAAAATTTTTGCTTGTTTCAATAATTTTTGATAATTTTTATTCGCTGATAACAAAATAATCTTAAAATTATTTTTATCGATTAAATCTAAAACTGTTTTACCGATTGAACCTGTTGATCCTAATATTGCAATTCTATTTTTCATAATAGGAACAAATTCATTATGTAAGAACTTGGAATTGTAAAAATTATACCATCTATTCTATCAAGAAGACCTCCATGACCAGGCAAAATTTTTCCAGTATTCTTAATATTTTTTAATCTTTTAAAATAAGAAATTATTAAATCTCCGATTTGATTAATGATGCTTATTAAGAGTATTATCATGATTAAATTTAAATAATTTAAACTAAATTTAGTTAAAAATTGCTCATTATAATAAATATAAATAAATCCTATAAATAATGAAAAAATTAAACTTCCAAAAACTCCTGAATAAGTTTTGTTGGGGCTAATTTTGGTTAATTTTGGCCCTTTGAAAATTTTCCCAAAAACAAAACCACCAATATCACTAAAAACAGAAATTAAAATTACTAACCAAAAAAATAAAAAATTACTATTCTTTAAAAGAAATGCTGAAATTATAGATATAATTAAAAATGATATGCCTAATAAAAAAGAGATTTTACTTACGCTTAAATTGCGCCATTCCAATATTGATAAATACAAAATTATAATTAAAAAAAGAGAAAATAAAAATGTACCATTAATTATAAAAAAAATTGATAAACCTGATAAAAAAACTGATGTAATTGTTCTTTTTAATAATTCATTATTCATTTTATATCACCAAATTTTCTTACAATTTTATTATAAGATTTGAGTATACGATTAAAATCTTTTGTCTTAAAATCAGGCCAAAGTTTTTTTTCAAAAAATATTTCTGTATAAGCCAACTGCCATAACATAAAGTTACTTAGTCTATTTGTATTTCCTGTTCTTATCAAAATCTCAGGATCAGGTATATTTTTAGTAAATAAATTTGATTGAAAATTTTTTTCTGTAATTTTTAAATTTTTATTTTTTATTTTTTTAATTGAATTTATAATTTCATTTTTCGATCCATAATTTAGAGCAATATTAATTTGTAGTTTAGTATTTGAAGATGTAATTTTTTCAGCATTTGATATTGCTTTTAACAAATCTTTTTTTAATTTT
>JALQVV010000009.1 GCA_023260255.1 Candidatus Saccharimonadia bacterium | reverse complement strand
TTCTGTTTGAAATTTTTTCTAAATTAAAGAACAGGCTAATTGCTGTTAATGCTGCTAATAAATTTTGAATATGATTTTTAGAATTGTTGTTTGAGTAAAAAAATTTTTTTAATGATCCAATTTTAAAAAAAATTTTATATCTATTATTAATCTTTAAAATTTTATCAAAACTTGCATAACATTTATTATTTTTATTAAGACTAAATGCATAAATGCTTAAATTTTTTTTTTTCTATTTATTTTTTAAAAAATTATAAAATTGATCATCTTTGTTTAGAATAATACTTCCGTTATCAGTTATATTATCAATTAATTCAGATTTTGCATTTGCAATACCTATAATATTTTCAAAATTCTTAGAATGAGCGTAACTGATATTAGTAATAATTCCTAAATTTGGTTTTAAAATTTTAGATAAATACTCTATTTCTCCTTTTCTATCCATTCCAACCTCAAATACTCCAAAATTTACATTTTGTTTTAAATTTAATAAACTCAGAGGAACACCAAATTTATTATTGAAAGATTTTGGTGAAAAATATGTTTTGGTAATTTTAGCTAAACCTTTACCAAGTAATTCTTTTAAAGTGGTTTTGCCACAACTACCTGTAATCCCAATTATATTTGTATTTATATTTTTTCTATAGTCTGTTGCACACTCTGTTAAAAAATTAAGAGTATCATTTACTCTAATTTGTTTAGATAAAGGTATGACTTTATCCAATTTATGTGTAATCATCATGGATGATTTTTTTCTATAAGCTTCATTAACAAACTTGCTTCCATCATTTTTATTGCCTTTGATTCCAAAAAAAATATCATTCTTTTTTAAATCTTTAGAATTGATTGATATTTTTTTAATTTTAAGCTTCTTGGGTAATAATTTTGTTTTTTCTTGAATAATATTTAATCTAAGGTCATTAAATAATTTTTTATTTTTAATGTTTATGCAATTTAAAATTTCTTCTCGATCTGAAAAATAAAATTTCTTATCTTTATATTCTTGGG
>JALQVV010000119.1 GCA_023260255.1 Candidatus Saccharimonadia bacterium | reverse complement strand
AACACTACTGACATCGATCTGATTGTTTCGTGACGTGAATACCAATCCAGCAAGAACAACGACCGTCACTGCTGCAAAAATAATCCAGGCTTTTTTACTCACATTTTTCCTCCGTTAATCTCAAATAATTATACACTATCTAGCGCGAGCGTGCTTGGGTGTGAAAGGGGGGCTTTTCATGGTGTATAGTAATCCTATGACAATGCTTCTGGTAATACTGTGGGTGGTGCTGGTCGCTCTTCTCGTCCTATTGGTCGCCATTCATCCTAAAAGGTCCCATCACAGCTGGTTTGAGCTCAAACAGCGAGGTGATGAAGCAGCGATGCGCCGGGAGCAATTACTCGGGGGCCTTATAGCACTAAAACGACTCCTTGAGCTTCTGGCCGTTGCCTTTGTCGCAATGCTCTCGATCACTATCTGGAGTGGATGGGGAGTTGTTGTCGCAATGAGCGTCATTTTGCTAGGCGCTCCGATTGCACGAATCAGCATGGTCAAGCAATTTTCGCAGAAGACATACGCCAAGTATGAGCCCACATTATTAGATTATGTTGAAAAAGTAGCAATCGTGAGATGGTTGAGTGACGAAACGCGATTTTCACCACATGATCTCAAGCTGGAATCAACCGAACAGCTCTTGCACCTGGTTGAATCATCAGGGCACGTGCTGAGTGAAGACCAGCAGCATATTATCCGTCATGGACTTGATTGGCATACAACTCCTGTTGAAGCGATCATGACGCCACGGAGGGCTATTGTCGCGATCAAGCACAGCGAAATGTTGGGGCCATTGGTACTTGATGACCTGCACCGCAGCGGACATAATCGCTTTCCAGTGATCAAGGGTTCGCTTGATACGGTGATCGGGGTGCTGGATATTACAGAATTTTTAGAGGTGAGCGCTGATAAAAAATCACGCACAGCTGAAAAATCAATGTCATCTGGACCGCTGCGAATTGAATCGGACGAGCCATTGCCGAATGCTTTGGCGTTGCTGCAAAAAAGTCACCAACACCTGTTAATCGTCATCGACAAAGAGGGTAAAACCGTTGGCCTGGTAACACTCGCTGATATTACAGGGTCGCTCCTTGGCAAAAACAGGGGTAAGGTGGTAGAATAACAGATATGACACGCACACTTGCAGCCGAGACGACCGGTAAAATCGGACAGACGGTCACCCTATCGGGATGGGTTAACAGCCGCCGCGATCATGGCGGACTGATTTTTATTGACCTTCGTGACCACACGGGTGTTACCCAGTTAGTTATCAATCCTGAATCAGCAGATGCGTTTTCGCTGGCCGAGAGCCTGCGTGATGAATATGTTGTCTCTGCAACCGGCACGGTCAAAGAGCGTGATGAAAATCTCAAAAATCCTAATATCCCAACCGGTACGATCGAACTTGTTGTCGATCAGCTGATACTGCTCAATAAGTCTGAGCCGCTGCCAGTCAATGTTCATGATGATGGCCAGCAATCAGGCGAGGAGCTGCGCTTGAAGTACCGCTACCTTGATTTACGCCGACCCAAGATGCAGCAACGACTGCGTCAGCGGGCTGCTATGTACCGTCACATTCATCAGTATATGGATGAGCGTGATTTTGTTGAGGTGACCACACCAATTTTGGCGAACTCAAGCCCAGAAGGCGCGCGTGATTTTTTGGTTCCAGCTCGTTTGCATCCGGGCAAATTCTACGCACTACCCCAGGCGCCGCAGCAGTTCAAACAACTGTTGATGGTTGGTGGGGTACCACGCTACTACCAAATCGCTGCTGCATTTCGTGACGAAGATGCCCGTGCTGACCGGCTGTACGGTGAATTTTACCAATTAGATTTGGAAATGGCATTTGTTGATGATGGCGAAACTGTTCGTCAAACGGTCGAACCGTTAATCAAACAATTAGTAGATGATTTTGCAGGCAAACAACTCCTGAGCGAAGATGTTCCACGGATCCCTTACCGTCAGGCAATGGAAGAATACGGATCGGATAAGCCCGACCTGCGCTTTGACATGAAGCTAGTCGAACTAAGCGATGAACTGGCAAATACCGAATTTGGTGTATTTAAAAATACACTGGCAAACGGCGGCGCGGTTAAAGCGATTCGCGTACAGGGTGGTGCTGGACTGAGCCGTTCGCAAATCGATAGCTTTACCGAAATTGCGAAATCTGAGGGTGCCGGTGGACTGGCGTACCTGACATACGAAAACGGCGAGGTAAAATCACCAATTGCGAAATTCCTAAGCCCAGACGAACTGCATGCGATCCAGCAAAAAACTGGCGCTACCGATGGTGATGCTGTATTCTTTGGTGCTGACAGACGTGAAGTCGTCAACAAAGTGCTCGGTCGGCTACGCAGTGAGTTTGCCGATCATTTTAACCTGAAAGATCCCAATACCATTGCGCTAGCCTGGATTGTTGATTTTCCATTTTACGAACTCGATGAAAAATCTGGCAAGCTTGATTTCGGTCACAACCCATTTAGTATGCCGCGTGGTGGGGCAGAAGCAATTGACAGCACAGAAAACAAACTTGAAATCTTGGCTGATCAATACGACATGGTGATGAACGGGTATGAAATTTGTTCTGGCGGCGTGCGTAATCACAGTCCTGAGACGCTTTACAAAGTATTTAGCGTGCTCGGCTATGACGAGGCGTATGTCAATGAAAAATTTGGTGCGATGATCAATGCGTTCAAATTCGGCGCACCACCACATGCTGGTTGTGCGTTTGGTATTGACCGCATGTTCATGGAACTTGTTGGTGAAGACAATATCCGCGAAGTTGTTGCGTTCCCAAAGAATGGTTCGGGCGTCGATGCAATGATGTCGTCACCAAGTGTCGTGGATGATGCTCAGCTCAAAGATCTTTCTCTTATTGTTAATACAGAAGAATAGTGTTGCTAAAATAACATCGAATGATGTTATAATAACGATGACATTGTTGCAAAAGCGGACTATAATAAAAATATGAGTGATAGTGCAACAATTATTGTTCTCTTGACGATTACAGTCATCATACTTTCGGTCGTTATTGTCGTGTTGCTAGGTGCAGTGACGGTACTGTTGCTGCGTCTGAACAAGATTGCGAAAAATATCGAATCAATCAGCAATAATGTCGCCGAAGCAACCAGCTGGTTTAGTCCGGCCAAGCTTATATCAACGATCGTTAGTGCATTTCGTAACTAAAGGAGGTACCACCATGTCAAAGTTATTCAAACTTATTATCGCAGCTGCCGGCGGCTTTATCGCTGGGATTCTACTTGCACCAAAAAGTGGCAAAGAAACTCGTGATGATCTAAAGGCAAAAGCAGAAGAAGCAAAATCAAAGGCAAAAGTAAAAGCTGATCAGCTGAAGGATGTCGCCAACGACAGCAAGCAAACACTAAAAAAGAGTACTGATACTGCAAGCAAAGAAGCCGTTGCATTCGGTCGTAGTGCCAAAGCAACTGCCGAAAAAATTGCTGCTGAAGCAGCGGAGCTCGGTGGTGAAGCGCGTACTCGTGCCAGTCGTGTTGCAGCTGATGCTAAGAAAACGGCTGAAACCATCCAAAAAGACGCCGAAAAGCGACTGAAATAATAGTAGATTATGCAATTTCCAGCGGTTCAGTGAGCCGCTGGTATTTTGTGCCAACTTGCTCGGCAATACCAGGGAGCATTCCATCGGGTAAGCCTTTGCCGGCATCTGATAGTATTGCGTCATGAGTTGGAAAGGCGAGCCTTGGCTTAACCTGCTGCAAAAATGCCATCGTTTCACTGATTTTTAGCCATGGTGCAGCGACTGGGAGCGCAAGGACTTCGACGGCGCGGTCTGGTACAACGAATGAGTCGCCTGGATAATACAACCGTTCGTTAATCAGTACGCCAAGATTTGGAATGGTTGGCCAGTCGGGGTTAATAACGGCATGCTCGCCACCGTAAAATTCTAATTCAAAGTTACCAATTTTGATGCCCTCGTTTGCCATAACAGCTTGAGTTTTGAACTCGCCCAACTGTGAGGTAATTGATTCATGCGCAACGATGGTTACATCAGGATTTTTGTCTTTGATCGTTTGCAGGTGAGTTTTGTCTAGATGATCTGCGTGTTCATGGGTAATGACAACAGCAACTACATTGTCTGGAATAACGAGGTCAGTTGTGTAGCCACCCGGATCAACGATTAACGACTGATCATCTTGTTCGACAGCAATGCACGCGTGTTCAAATTTCGTTAGCTTCATACCTCTCCCTCTTTGAACCATTGTTTATAGGCGCTCCGCGCTTTGGCAATTTTTGGTTCAATGACAATTGAGCAATAGCCATTACCAGGGTTCTTGTTAAAGTAATCTTGATGATAATCCTCAGCTGGGTAGAATGTCTCAAGCGGTTTTAGTTCGGTGACAATTTTGTCGCCCCAATGTTCCTTGGCCCGTTCAAGTGCCGCTTCAAACATTTCTTTCTGCGTATCATCTATATAAAACATTGCCGAACGATATTGGGTGCCAACATCATTCCCTTGGCGGTTGAGTGTTGTCGGGTCGTGGATCAAAAAGAACAAATCAAGGATCGTATCTGCCGGTATGACCGACTCGTCAAATGTTACCTCTACCGATTCAGCATGGCCGCTTGTTCCCAACGATACCTGTTCGTACGTTGGGTAGGGCAAATCACCACCGGCATAACCACTCACAACTTTTTCTACCCCTTTGAGTCGCCGATACACGGCATCTAAACACCAAAAACACCCTCCAGCTAGTACATATGTCGTCATATAGTTATATTATAACGCGACGATACGAGAGAAATAAGAACTTGTTCATATTTCCGAGTGAGGAAGGGGTATGCCTGACCTGTCATGTATACTCGGATAGATGAATGAAGACGAATTTCGGAGACAGCTCAAACAGCAGGGTGAAGAGTTATATCGAGATATGCCGTGGCGGCAGGATACGCGGCCGTATTATGTGCTCGTTTCGGAGCTGATGTTGCAGCAGACGCAGGTTGATCGGGTGATTCCCAAGTTTGAGGCATTTATTGCGGCGTTTTCTGACGAGCGGGCATTGGCACAGGCATCACTCGCCAACGTGCTGCGGCAATGGCAAGGGCTTGGGTATAATCGCAGAGCAAAGTTTTTGCATGATGCAGCGAAAGAGATTATAGAACGAGGCGGATTTCCGGATGACGAGTCGGGTTTGGTATCACTTCCTGGCGTTGGCAAAAATACGGCCGGGGCGATCATGGCGTATGCGTTCAACAAACCAGCGATTTTTATTGAAACCAATGTTCGTGCTGTCTATATTCACCACTTTTTTAACAATCAGGATCAAGTTGATGACAAAGACATTCGTGAGATTTTGGAGCAAACAATTGATCATAAAAATCCGCGTGCCTTCTATTGGGCACTGATGGATTATGGCAGTTGGTTGAAAAAACAAGGCGTCACACCAAACCGCAGCCGCCATTATAAAAAACAGGCACCGCTAAAAGGCAGCGTTCGTGAAGTCCGTGGCCAGATTGTGCTGGCATTAACAACCGGCGATGCGAGTGAAGTGGATCTTAGAAGATCACTCAGTGCTGACGAGCGATTTGAACAGGCACTCACAGGCTTGATCAAAGATGGCCTGGTGACTGTAACGAACGGCAAACTGCATTTGACCAAATAGGGGCCGGGCGGGATAATGGGTAGAAGTGAAAAAACTTATTATTAGTCTTAGTATTATGATCATCACAGTTGGCATATTTGCGAGCCTGCCGGCACGAGCTCAGGATACGGATGTCATGACGGATGAGCATATTGCTCGCATCAAATCAAACTGCGCCTCGGCACTTGCGACGCTCGGGCAAATACGGACAAATGACGCCTTGGTATACGTGAATCGTAACCAGTCGTATTTTTCGATTAGCGACAAATTGATTGCTCGGCTTAATAGCCGCCTGGCACTCAATCGGTTTGACACAACACCACTAGCCAAAATCGCAACCGAGTACAACGGTGCGCTTACTGATTTTCGTACTGCCTACAATGATTACAGCCGTGTGATGACAGATTTGGTCAAGATCGACTGCAGCCGCCAGCCGGTTGGATTTTACGACAAAGTGGGTGAAGCGCGGGAAATGCGTCAGGATGTCTACGATGCTATTAAAAAACTACACACTATCATCGATCAATACCGTCAGGCAGTTGATACATTCAAACAACAGCACCTCACGAAACTAAAGGCGAATACCAATGAGTGAAGATCATAGTTTGGCAAGCGAACCGAATAAAGCGTGGTATCAGACGCGAATCGTATTATTTATTGGTGGCAGTATTGGTGTGGCAATTCTTTTGGTGCTCGTCAGTATGGCGCTATATGTATCTAGCGGCGCTGCGCAGCTGGACCTGAGTCGTCCGGGGTATCAGTCGGTCCAAAACAAAGTTGATCCGTCGGACAAGTTCAAAAGCTTTCCTGCAAGTGGAACGGTCAACGAAGCGACGATCGATCAATTCCAAAAACTCTATCAAGACCAAGTAAACAAAGTCACGGCAACCGACGCATTTAATCCGGATGTGCTGAGTAATCAGGCTTTGGGAATTGATGCTCCGGGTGCTGATCAGTAGACTGATCTGATAGCAACAAGAAAGTAGCTTACGTTCCCACTCAACAGACCGTTACACGTCATGTTTTTCTCGCGCCCCGGCGGCGGGAAAAACTTGGTTGCTCTTCGCTTTTAGTCTATCGAGGGGAAGTAAGCTACTTTCTTGTTGCTCGCCAACTACGGCGCTAATTTGATATCTGTTTTTTCGAGTTCCTCAAGTAGTCGCCTGCGCATTTCGGCTACAACTGCCCATTGGTCAGAGGGCTGTGTTTTGCCGGCAATAATGATTTCGAGTGACGTGCCAGTGAATTCTCCAACCGACACAAATGCTGGTGGCTCAATGATTTTATTTTGCCATTTTTCCTCATGTGCCAACTTTTTGCCGATCCGGTCGATAATTGATGAAATCTCCTTAACGTCCGATGCCGGGTCGACGGTGATAATGAACCGCGCCATGCTATATCCCATGGTCTTGTTAATGACATGCGTGATCGAGCCATTGGGCAGATAGTGGACATTACCATCAACGTCGCGAATGACAGTGGTACGGCTGCCAATTCGTTCGACGGTGCCACTGGCGTCTTCTGAAAATTCGACAATATCACCAACTCGGTATTGATTTTCGCCAATGATAAACAGCCCAGCCATAAAATCTTTGAGGATGGACTGTGCGCCAAATCCTAAGGCAATACCGACGATACCGGCGCTGGCAAATAATGGTGCCAAAATAGCATCCGCCCTGTCAACGCCTTCGCGAAACAGCGCTATGAGAACAACGATGATAATGAAAAGGTGCCAAACATTACGGACGACTGCCGCGAGTGTTTTTTGTCGTTTTTCAATGTCTTTTTGGTGCCATTCACGATGCCTGGTCGATCTGACCATACGCTTTACCAGTGCCGAAAGTAACCGCCCGCCAACGTAGTACGCGATCAATCCTGATATAATAATGACAATCATCGCCGTCAGGTGATCCCCGAACCATTTGGCAAATGGACTCCAGATATCAGCATGAGATTTTAACCAAATTTGGATCGATTCCATACGAATTAGTATAGCATGAGCATTTCAGAGGTAGACCCCCAGCAGTTTATTATCACGCGCAAACGCAAGTTGTATAAATTTGCGCTATTCGCCAATTCATCGATCTGCTTTGAGCTGAGTGAATGGAAAAAACGAGCGGCGGATGTCATTGAACTTGGGGCGGGGACAGGACTATTTAGTGTCGAACTCGCCACGCGTTATCCGGACAGAACATTCGTTGCCGTCGATGTCAAAGCCGATCGTCTGCAAAAAGGTGCCAACGAAGCAACAAAGCGAGGCCTGACAAACATCTGGTTTGTGCGTGCCCGCGCCGATCAATTATCAGAAGTTGTCACTGATCATTCCGTCGAATCGTTGTGGATTACATTCCCGGATCCTTTCCCCAAAAAACGCTCAGCAGCCAGGCGCATGACCCATCCACACTATCTGAAAATATATGAACAATTATTACAGTTTGATGGTGTGCTCTATCTCAAACATGACAACCGTGATTTTTTCAATTGGTCATTAGAGCAATTGGTGGCAGAAAAATGGCATATCAATGAACTATCATTCGACTTGCACGAATCGGACCTATCCGATGATTATAAAATCCAAACTACCTACGAACAGCGTTGGCTAAGCGAAGGACTGGTCACGAACTTTGTGAAAGCGACACCCGATCGTTCATAAACGCTCGGACAGTATCTGTGATTTCGTCTGGATGAGTGTATTCGATCGTATTGTAATTATTGCCGGCGACCATGGCCGACAGTTTGTTGGTTGAGGTTGTGTTGAACAAGCACAAGATTGGACGATGCAATTTTTCGGCGTAGGCAAGTTCGTACCCGACGCCAAGCGAAGGATTCGTCACTTCTGCGATCATAACGTCACTATCGTGAATCATTTGTGTATCGCGTTCGTAGATTTGGTCTGCTGGCAGAGGACTGCCACCGTAGTTGATGACATCGTGGACAAATACTTCACTGAGGACATCGCCGCCGGCTTGCTTGATCGCATCAACAATCGACTGATATAACGACGTATCGCCACCGCCACGAATCGAGCACGCAAAGTAAACCTTGGTCACGAGACTATTATAGCAACTAGTGTGCTGTCGGATGCGTTTCGGCGGAGCTTGGGCGGACAATGCGGGCATCCTCGTGGATTGGCGAGATGAACATAGGAACAGCGATACGACCGATACCAACCGTGCTCAGTCGTGCGTCTGGCTCGTGCTCTCGCTGAACTGCTCGGTGAAGGGTTGGCGGGAGTTCAGCTGGTAAATAACTATCTGCAGTGCCACGAAATGCAGTGACTTCAGTTGTAGCATCCCGCCATTCGCTGCCGATACGATACTGCAAACCCGGAGCTGTCTGGTGAATATCGAATGTCCATGATCCACGGTCATTATGTTCCTTAATGAGTAGTGGGGTACCGTCTCTGCCGACAGGACGTTGTCCGGGTGCGGCAACGGTATGGTACATGATAACGCGGGTCAGAATTTGCTGTCGGCGTTCTCGATCGAAAAAGTTATCTAGATAAGCCTCTGGATCAACCTCAAAAGCTCGAGCGACTCGTGCCAAGTATGGTTTGGCAATAATCTCCTCGACGAACGCATTGAGCTTGGCGACAGCTTCAATCGCATCAATAACGACTTCCGGTGCGCCACGTTCTTTGAAATCTTTTACCGCCAAAGTATCCGCATGAACGACGGTTGTTGGGTTTGCGATACCCTCAAATTTCGGATTTACTCCACGGATACCAATATCGGTTGCTGGCCGTTCTGGATCCCACGGGCCAAACATCGGCACTCCTCTATGGTCGACATACGAGACATATTTATCTCTTTCACCGCTATCCTCATCGCCAAATGTGACGACGTTCGGGTGGCTATTGCCCAGATCTTCATAGAGTGCCTGATGGGCGAGGAGTGAAGCTTCTTCAGCCTCTTTGACATAGACGCCGAGTTCATGTGCAGAAACCTTGTCGACGATGCTTGTTTGTGGGATACCTAGCTCAACATTTTTTCGTAACTCGTATTTATTGTGACTCATTATTCTGTACCCTCGCTTATATTTACAGATGACAATTTCAGTCTATCGTGCTATTTTGAATGTGGATAGAAAGTTTATTTTGACTCAAATATGATTGAGCGATGATTGAACAAGCAGAAATAACTCACCATATACAAAAACACATTTTGGGCGTGTTGCTGCACCAGCGCACGGCAAGGTTTCGTGACATGCGTGCGCCACGGGTTGATACAAATCTTTACAGTTACCATCTGACGCAGCTGGTCAAAGGCGGGCTGGTCAAAAAAGTTGATGGCGGATATAGTTTGGATACTAAAGGGTTAGCGTATGTTGATCGACTCAACGCTGACAAGCTTTTTATACGGCCCCAGCCAAAAATCGTGACCATGGCTGTTATTCAGAATGGTTTTGGCGATGTGCTGATGTATCAAAAATGGCGCCAACCATTCATCGAACGCTGGACATTACCGTTTGGCAAAGTGCATAACGATGACGAATCGATTACTATCGCTGCCCAGCGCGAGGTGAACGAAAAAGTCGGTGCTATTGATGTGACGCTGCGACATGCGGGTGATGCGTATATCCGTGTACATGACAGCAATGCGACGATTATCACCATGCTCGCTCATGTCTTTCATGGTGAGGTCGCCGATTTTACCCCTGCAGATCATTTGCAATGGATAAAGCTACGTGATCTAGAGAGTTACGATACCGCTCCTGCGATTAAGGAAATTGTTGCCCGCACATTGTTTCGGGATCCGTTTTTCTTTGAAGAGTACGACGCTGATCTTGTAAAATAGATCTATGAATTTAAATGACTATAGCCAACAAGCTCTGACCACCCTGACAACAAATTATGATTATGGTGACATTACTCCTCAAATGATGGGACAAATATTGGGGCTATCTGATGAAGGTGGCGAAGTACTGGGCAAATTTAAAAAATTACTCCGCGACAAAAACGGCAAGCTATCCGAAGAGGACAAGAAAGAAATCGTCAAAGAACTTGGTGATATCCTATGGTACGTCAATTCGGTATCACACTTGCTTGGCTATAGCCTCGAAGATGTAGCGCAAATGAACATCGACAAACTTGCCAGTCGCAAAGACCGCGGTGTCTTGCACGGTAGCGGTGATAATCGTTAGATTTCGGACGCGAACATTCGGCAAACATCCTCGCTCAACATACCGTTCCGCTCCGGGAAAGTCACTGATTCAGTCAGGACTTTCTCGGGCTGCTCTTTGCTTTTAGTATGTTTCGGAGGAGTTTGCTAAATGTTCGCGTACCCAGCCATCAATTGGTCCAGCGCCCATTATCAACACTAACGCACCGCGATCACGGGCCTGTTGGATGATTTCCCAGAGATGATCGTCCAGTTCAGCAAAGTGAACATTAGCAATGTTTTTGGCAAGTTCCTGAGGTGTGAGTGTTGGTTGGTCGGGATTCTCACGAGTCAGATAGGTCGGGATCCAGTACACCTCGGAAGCATTCTCAAAAGCTTCTTTTGTATACAGGTCTTTGATAAGGTGCTGACGGGCGTTTTGGTGGGGTTGATAGACAACGACCACGTCATCGTTCACTTCGCGAGCTAGTTTGATTGTGGCGGTGATTTCATTTGGGTGGACGGCGTAGTCGGTGTACAGGTTTTCTGCGAGTTTTTCGAACCGGCGATCGACTCCAGGGAACTGGTTGATTGCACCAACAACATCGCCACCGATGCCAAGTCGCTCGAATGCTTTTACCACCAGGCTGGCATTGCGACGGACGTGTTCGCCGGGTAGCTGTACGTCGGCCACGTCATCTTGGCCAAGCATCCATGCATTGGTGATGTTCCCCACTTTTTCACCCGTTTCTTTCCAGAAAATACTACCCTCACTCTGACCTAAAAATTCACGAAATGCGGCAATGTATTCCTGCTCGGTTGGATAAGTGTCCGGATGGTCATAGCTGAGTGATGGGATGATTGCAAGGTAGGGGTGGAACTGTAGAAAATTACGGTCGTACTCGTCGCTCTCGTAGACAAAATACTCACTCGCAGGATCGAACCTGCCGCTTGGGCCAAATGACATTGTCGTCCCCACGGAGTAGCTGATTGGCATGCCAAGTTGTTGAAATACCCAGACAAACAGCGATGTT
>JALQVV010000036.1 GCA_023260255.1 Candidatus Saccharimonadia bacterium | reverse complement strand
AGCAGAGGCCTGAAGAGCCTTGTGTCCCCAGTTCAAGTCTGGGAGGAGCCACCAAAGAAAGAAGATCAGTATAACTAACTGGTCTCTTTTCTTTTTGGAGGACACAAGGCTCTTCAGGCCAAGGCCTTCAGAGCGAATGATTGCGCTGAGGGCTCCGTCCTCAGTTCAAGGCTGGGAGGAGCCACCAAAGAAAACACCTCACTATACGTGGGGTGTTTTCTTTGGTTATCTTCGCTATTTTTACCGAAAATTGCTATAATTATAGTATCAACGAATAACGAAAATTAAGGGGAATTTCAGAAATGACAGCATTGATTATAATTGGCATCATCATCGCGGTGATTGTCCTGTTCGTGTGGATGACATACAACAGTTTGGTAACGCTCAAGATTCGTGTTGACGAAGCATGGAGCGACATCACTGTTCAGCTGAAGCGCCGTGCTGATTTGATCCCGAACCTTGTAAATACGGTTAAAGGCTACGCCAAACACGAAAGTGGCGTGTTCGAAAAGGTCACCGAAGCCCGCGCGGCTGTTGTAGGCGCAAGTTCACCAAAAGAGGCTGCAAAAGCTGACAACATGCTAACTGATGCGCTCAAGAGCGTCTTTGCTGTCGCCGAAGCCTATCCTGACCTCAAGGCCAGCCAGAACTTTAGCGAACTGCAACAAGAATTGGTTGATACTGAAGACAAAATCCAGGCCGCTCGTCGTTTCTATAACACGGGTGTCCGTGACCTTAATACAAAAATCCAACTGTTCCCAAATAATATTTTTGCGGGCATGCTTGGGTTTAAACAACGCGAGTTCTTTGACGTTGATGAGAGCGAACGTGCAACTGTCGACAAACCAGTTGACGTTGATTTTTCGAAATAATCCCATAAGAGGTGTGAGAGTCTAAACAATGTACGGAGCTATTGCTGCTAACAAACGAAACACGTTGCTGATCATGGCGCTATTTATCGGTCTGGTCAGTGTGATCGGGTGGTTGATTAGTGCGTATTATGGCAATACGTCGATTACCTATTGGGTGATTGGTGGCGCTGCTATTTATGCGTTGATTCAGTATTTCGCGGCATCCAAATTGGCGGTCATGGCGACGGGAGCGCAGGAAATCGAGAAGCGGGATAATCCACGCTTGTATCGAATTGTTGAGAACCTGTCGATTGCGACGGGCATGCCTATGCCAAAAGTCTATATTATCGATGATCCGGCACCCAATGCATTTGCAACTGGCCGCGATCCAAAACATGCGATTGTCGCGGCAACGACAGGCATCATGGATATTATGGACGACCGTGAGCTAGAGGCAGTGATGGCGCACGAAATGGGGCATGTCCAAAATTACGATATTCGTGTCAGTATGATTGCATTTGGTCTGGTGAGTGCCATTGGTCTACTGTCTGATCTGGCGCTGCGAATGTTTTTCTGGGGCGACAACAATGATAATCGCAACATCAATCCTATTGTCTTGGTCGTTGGTGTTGTGTTGATTGTTTTGGCACCAATTATGGCTGCGTTGATCCAGTTTGCTATCAGTCGCCAGCGCGAATATTTGGCTGATGCAACCGGTGCTATGACAACGCGAGACCCCGAAGGCCTGGCAAGTGCGCTGGAGCAACTCGAAAAACATGGTCGGCCCATGCGCCGCCAAAGTTCGTCGACAGCACACCTTTTTTTCAGCAACCCACTCAAACCAGGTGCGATTGCGACGCTATTTAGCACACACCCGCCGCTGGCTGATCGTGTTGCCCGACTTCGCAACAATGCAGGAAAATTCTGATGGCAAAAAAGAAAATCAAACATAACAAAATTATCCGATTTATCACCACCTGGTGGAGCAAACTCACAAGCCCCATGACGAGGCGGGTAAAAAAACTATTGGCCCGTCGGCCGCACCGTTCGTTTCGGTTGACGCGCCGGCGTGATTACAAACGCTCACTCAAACTACCTGGCTATTGGTCATTTACCAATTATGTCCGGGCGACATTATGGAAAAATTGGCGACTATTCGGCGGATTGATTGTGGTGTATATCGTCGCAACAGTGGTGATTAGCGGATTTGGTGCCCAGGAAACATATGCCAATTTGTCTGATGTGCTCAAACAAAGCGGTGGTGATTTGTTCAAGGGTAATTTTGGCGCGGTTGGTCAGGCGAGTCTGCTCTTGATGTCATCACTGACGACAGGCTTGTCGCCAGACCTGACCCAGGCGCAATCGGTGCTGGGTGGTTTAGCACTGTTTTTTGCATGGTTGGCGACTATTTGGCTGCTGCGCAATACACTTGCCGGACACAACCCACGCCTGCGGGATGGTCTGTACAATAGTGGCTCACCAGTACTTGCAACAGTACTCGTCGGGTTTATTATCACACTACAGCTGCTACCGGCGGCAATCGCAATTATTATTTTGAGTGCTGCACAAGCATCGGGGCTGCTAGAAGTCGGGGTGAGCGCAATGCTGGTGTGGACCAGCCTTGTACTGCTGTGTCTATTGTCTATTTACTGGATTGCCAGTAGTTTTATCGCGCTTGTCATTGTGACGCTGCCTGGTATGTACCCTATGCAGGCATTACGCACGGCGGGTGATTTGGTGGTTGGACGTCGGCTGAGGGTTCTTTTCCGGCTCTTGTGGTTAGTATTTATTGTTGTGCTCGCCTGGGCACTGATTGTTATACCGATGATATTGTTTGATGACTGGATCAAACAGATACTACCGGTGATTAGTTGGCTGCCACTGGTACCGCTCACGATCATTATCATGGGGTCGGTAACAACAGTGTTTGCAACTAGCTATATTTATCTGCTGTATCGGAGGATTGTTGATGACGACGCAGCCCCAGCCTAACGCGCGTATTACCGAACTGCGCGAACTACTTAACAAATACAGCTACGAATATCATGTGCTCGACGCGCCAACGGTCAGCGATGCCATATACGACAGTCTGTTTGGCGAGTTAAAGCAGCTTGAAGCTGAACATCCTGATCTTGTGACAATGGACAGCCCGACACAGCGTGTTGGCAACGAACTCAAAGGCGGTTTTGCAAAAGTGCAGCACAGTAGCCGTATGCTGAGCCTGAACGACGTGTTTGATCCGCATGAAGTTGAGGCGTGGGTGCAGCGCATGGATAAATTGTTGCCAGGTACCAAACACGAATTTTTTGCTGATATCAAAATGGACGGACTGGCCTGTGCGCTTATTTATCAAGATGGCATATTCACCCAAGCCATAACGCGTGGTGATAGTTTTGTCGGTGAGGATGTGACGAATAATGTTCGCACAATCACAAACGTTCCACTGCGGCTCCGAAGCGCCAAAGGGTACGAACAATTTTTGACAGGTCGCACAGAAATCCGCGGCGAAATCGTGATGCTAAAAAAAGATTTTGCCAAACTCAACGCTGCGCGCAAAAAAGCCGGCGAGCCAGAATTTGCTAACCCGCGTAACCTTGCTGCCGGGACGGTTCGGCAGTTGGATCCAAAACTAGTTGCGGCACGGCCATTGCATTTTCGGGCATATGATTTGCTGCGCGATGATACGGCTGAAATTCCGACAAATATGTTTGCCTATGAAACATTAACGGCGCTGGGGATCACCCGCAACCGCGAAGCATCGGTGTTTACCAACCTGTCTGATGTGATGAAATTTGTCGACCATGTTGGCGAGATTCGTAATGATTTACCGTTCAATACCGACGGGTTGGTGATCAAAGTAAATGACCGCGCACTGTACCGCGAACTGGGCGTTGTGGGTAAGCAGCCACGTGCAGCTGTGGCATACAAATACGCTGCCGAACAAGCGACAACAGTGGTAAAAGACATTGTGATAAGTATTGGCCGGACAGGTGCTGCCACACCAGTCGCAGTGTTTGATCCGGTTGTCGTGGCAGGTACGACGGTACAACATGCTAGTCTGCATAATGCCGATGAAATTGCACGATTGGACGTACGGATCGGTGACACGGTGGTGATTTTTAAAGCTGGCGATATCATACCGCAGGTCGAAAGTGTCGTCACGGAACTACGTCCAAAAAATGCCAAAAAGTTTGATTATGAAAAGGCACTCAAGGAACAGTACCCAGAGCTTGAGTTTGAACGGCAAGGCAACGATGTAGTGTACCGCGTGAAGGGCGAAAGTGGCGACTTGATCCTGCGGCGTTCGCTCGAATATTATGCCTCCAAAGGCGCGTTGGACATTGATACGCTCGGCGAAAAGAATGTGAACGCACTCGTGGACGCAGGCTACGTAAAAGATGTTGCCGATATTTACACGTTAACGGCAGATGATCTTTTGAAGCTCGATCGTTTTGCCGAAATTTCGGCAAACAAGTTGATTGATGCAATCCAAAGTAAGAAAAATCCTCCGCTTGAAAAATTTATCCTTGGACTCGGTATTCGACATGTCGGCGCACAAACAGCGATTGACCTCGCGAATAGATTCCATTCGATGGATGCGCTCAAACAGGCAACCATAGAACAGCTGGAAGAAGTCGATGGTATTGGCAAAGTTGTTGCCGAATCAATCGTGGCGTGGTTTGCCGATGAGGATAATCTGAAGTTACTCGACAAGTTCGAGAGCCTTGGTGTCCATCCGCATTTTGAAAAGAAATCGGGCAAACTAGCAGGCAAAAGTTTTGTCATTACTGGCACGCTTGAGACCATGGGGCGTGACATGGCGGCAGATCGCATTCGTGCGCTGGGTGGTACGTTCCAAACTAGCGTGGCCAAAGACACGACTTACCTGGTGACTGGTGGTAAAGTCGGTGGCAGCAAACTGAAAAAAGCACAGGAATACGGTACGGAAATTATTGACGAAGCAAAACTATTGGAGATTTTATCATGACTTCAAATACGAACAAAAACTCACAATCATTAATATATGCGACGGGCAATAATAATAAGTTTTACGAAGCTGCGAATATTGCAAAGAAGTTTAATATTGAGCTGGTGCAAAAAGTCGTAGACATTGATGAAATCCAACATCACGAAGCGATAGAAATCACCAAAGCCAAAGCGCGTGATATGTGGGGCGTATTGAAACAACCGGTGGTAGTGACAGATCATAGTTGGGAAATTCCTGCACTTAATGGATTTCCTGGCGGCTATATGAAAGACATCACTAGCTGGCTATCAACGCAAGATTTTCTGTTACTGATGTCAGACAAGAAAGACAAACGAATTTTTCTGAAAGAAATTGTTGCTTACTGCGATGGTGATACACTAGAAGTTTTTGCTCATAAACGCCCAGGGCATTTTGTCGACGAGCCGAAAGGAAGTTCGCCGCCATCATTCAGTAGAGTTGTGGAAATGGAAGGCGAGGGAATGACTATATCGGAAGTGTTCGACAAGGGTAATTGGGACACTGATTTTCCTGATCGTTACAAATCATGGTACGACTTTTACGAATGGTATACCAATCGCTAAGATCCGCTGATTTTGTTACAATGAATCTATGACACAAGCAGCTATTGAGGCTGACAAACTACGGGTAGAAAAGGGTAAGCGTATCATCCTTGCTGACCTTGGATTCACTGTCGAAAAGGGGAGTTTAACAGGGCTGATCGGGCCAAGTGGAAGCGGCAAAACGACGCTCATGCGGACAATTGTCGGCGTACAGAAATACAATGGTGATTTGAATGTACTGGGTGAGTCGGCAGGCCACAAATTATTACGGAGCAAGATTGGTTATGTTACACAGAGTCCGGCCGTTTACCCTGATTTAACTGTCGAACAAAACCTGCGTTATTTTGGTGTTTTGGTTGGAGCAAATGCAAACAAAGTTGATCGCGTGATTGGACAAGTGAAACTGCAACCACAAAAGCGACAGCTGGTTGAGAGTTTGTCTGGTGGTCAAAAGGCAAGGGTGAGCCTGGCGGTTGCGCTCCTCGGAGACCCGGAATTGTTAGTGTTGGACGAGCCAACGGTTGGCCTGGATCCGGTACTGCGGAACGAACTGTGGGATATGTTTCATGATCTGGCAAAAGAAGGTAAGACCCTACTGGTGTCAAGCCATGTCATGGATGAGGCGGAGCGGTGCGGTAATTTGTTACTACTCCGCGATGGTAAATTACTCTGGCACGATACGCAGGCAAAATTATTGACTGCGACGAAAAAACAGTCGGTCGGTGATGCGTTTATCACCATGATCCATGCGGCCGAAAGAGCGGACCAGATCAAACATGCGGAGGTACGAC
Organism: Candidatus Saccharimonadia bacterium; assembly: GCA_023260255.1. Lineage (GTDB taxonomy): Bacteria > Patescibacteriota > Saccharimonadia > Saccharimonadales > Saccharimonadaceae > UBA2112. The sequence continues at coordinate 31,612 of JALQVV010000036.1, read as the reverse complement.
AGTAATGTACCATGTCAAAGTCACTTTTGCGACGATGCGCCGTGTTTTGGAGCAATTAGCACACGATCATCGTACGGTCGCACTGATTTTCTTTGTGCCGGTTATTTTGCTGTGGTTGTTACGGTGGTTATTCACCGACAATCTAACGGTGTTTGACCGTTTGGCGCCAGCACTATTGGGTGTCTTCCCATTTATTATTATGTTCATCGTGACATCGATCGCAACGCTACGCGAACGAACGGGTGGCACACTAGAGCGATTGATGGCGCTGCCTATTGCCAAGTTGGACTTTGTCGTGGGGTATATGCTGGCGTTTGGGCTACTAGCAGTTATTCAGGCGGGAATTGCCAGTTCGGTGCTGGTGTATTGGATTGGTGTCGCTATTGAGGGGCCGCAGTGGTTTTTGGTTGTGATGGCGCTTGCGGATGCGCTGCTGGGGACGGCGCTTGGGTTGTTTGTGAGTGCATTTGCCCGGACAGAATTCCAGGCGGTGCAGTTTATGCCCGCATTTATATTGCCACAACTATTGATCTGTGGACTGCTGATGCCGCTATCGCAAATGCCTGATTTGCTCGAAGCAATTGCATACTTTTTGCCAGTAACCTATGCTATCGATGCATTGAATATCGTGGTTGATCATAGTGATATTACCAGTGAGGCATGGCGTGATCTCTGGGTGGTACTGGCATTTGCTATTGGCGCGATTTTGCTTGGTGCGTTAACGCTCCGCCGCCGCACCAAGTAACTATTTTTTGCGCCAGACGAATTTTAATCCGGAATAGATATCGGAAACGGCAGCGACTTTGGTGTCCACCAAACCAGTGGGGAGTAGGATATCTCGGAGATCCTGTTCGGTTAGTTCACTTTTGACCTTGGATGATTTTTTGGGCCAGGAAATCCAGACGATTTGGCCTGGCGCTTTGAGCGGTGCTATGGTTTCGGCGATCATACGGAGTTCGGCTATTGTCGAGATGAAATAATGAAAATAATTAGCAAGTACTTCGTCATGGACAATTGTCGTATCATCATCTAAATCACCCAATTCTTTGGCAACATCATGCGGCAGCTGATAAAAATACAAACGCATGCCAGGTTTGATTTCCAATTTGTCGCGAAGTGTTCGATGTGAATAACCAGCCATATACATCAATTATATAGTGCTTATCATGGCGTGGCTATGGCTGATGATATACTAAAAAGAGTGAAAAAGCAGGCGAAAAAAACATTTATCGGTGTGGTTGGCGGTATTGTGCTATTAGCGGGTATTGTTATGATTCCCTATCCCGGGCCAGGCTGGTTGGTGGTGTTTGCGGGCTTAGGTATTTTGTCGACTGAATTTGAATGGGCGCAGCGAGTACTCCATTTTGCGCGGGGCAAGTATGATGCTTGGCAGGACTGGTTGAAGCGACAGCATTGGACAATCAAGGCGCTTTTTTGGCTGCTGACTGCAGTGGTTGTCATGGTGACGATCTGGCTGCTTAACGGCTATGGAATTATCAATCGTGTGCTCGGACTGGGTCTAGATTGGTTGAACTCTCCACTGCCTTTTTTCAAATAAAATACCTCGCACAGTGCGAGGTATTTTATTTGCGTGCCGGTAGACTACCAGCTGCGCTGACGGAATGAACCGCCGTTGTCGCCGCCGCGTGGGCGGTCTTCTTTTGGCCGAGCCAAGCTGACGTTGATTGCTCGTCCGTCAAGCTCTTTGCCGTTTAGCTGATCAACTGCTTTTTGGTTGTCGTCATCGCTTTCGAATTCAACAAAGCCAAAGCCTTTCGATCGGCCGCTATCACGATCAGTGATAACACGGGCGCTGGCGACAGGACCGATTTGCTCAAAAAAAGCTTTCAGTGTGTCGTCAGTGGTAGCGTAAGCCAAGCTACCGATAAACAAATTTTGGGTTGCCATTGAAATATGTACTTCTCTCTGGTTACTGCTTTCGTCAGATCGACCAACTGCGGATTACTGCTGTATCCATGGAGGAACACGTATTTCGGCGCATGCTTCTGAACACTCGTATTAAAGCACATTGCCGAGAAAAATACTAGTGGTTCATCTGAGAATTAGATGAATCCGCATATCCCCACAGCTTTTGCCATGCTTTCATATCGGTGATTTCTTTTTCCTGCGCTGCGATGATCGCAAGTGAAAGATCTTTGATTTCTTGGTGTTTGGCGCGGGTTTCCGAGAGGTGCGCCATATCTATAGCGGCCTGGTGGTGATCGATCATATGCTCAATAAATGTTCGGTCGTAGGCATCACCCTGGAGGGGTTTAAGCATTTCGGTCATTTGGCTCATACTTACCTCAGTATCATTTGTCGTGTCGGCTGGCTTGTCAAAAGTCGTTGCGGCGATAGATACGAGTAATCCGCCCAGTAAAAACCCAACGACACCGGCAATAAGTGGTTTGTTGATCATATTTCCTCCCTAGATCATGCGGCCAATCGCCGCGGTTAGTTCATCTGCTTTGATGCGCATTTCATCGTCACCCTCGGCATGCATCATACAGTGTTTAGTATGGTCACGGATTAATTCCAGGGCAACTTTGTCCAGAGCTGCCTGCGCAGCGGTGATCTGAGTCAGGATATCAATACAGTACTGATCGTCGTCGACCATTTTGGCAATGCCACGAATCTGACCCTCGGCGCGACTGAGCCGTTTGAGTACGGCATCTTTATTTTCGGCATATCCATACGTTTGTTTAGCCATGGTGCATTGATTCATGCACGAGTGCATGTCCCTTTCCCCGATTTAATAAGTATTGGTTGACCGGTAATGCGACCAAGAATCCCGCAAAAAGTGATAGGGGCAAGGTCGTCCAAAATATTGGATTGACCAAATTGGCATTCATGGCACCTGGCACGATTGCCATGATGGTATTGTCGGCAATTTCCATTACGAGAATCGACAGCGAATCAGCAGCAAGTACTGTCAGGAGTGCTTTTTTAACGGGAACTTTATACTGCAGCAAGGGGATGATCGACAAAGTATATCCGAAAACAAATGCCAGACCAGTAGAAATGAGAATGCTCGGCAAAACAGCCAGGTTGAGGATATTGCTAATCACCATGCCGCTTATTTCACCAATTGCACAGCCGGTCAGGCAGTGCAATGTTGCTGCGACAGCGACCTGAGAGTAGGTAGTTGAATGCGTGTGATTCATATACCCCCCTATGGTATATGAATTTGTACGACAGCGCAAGAACTTTGGCCAAAAATATATCTGCACAAGTGTGCAGATATATTAATAATTTTGGTGGGGATGCTGAGGTCGTACTCAAATCATAAAACCGCAGCTCAGCAGCTTTCCAAGGTATTAGACCAAGCCAAGAGGGACGCTCAAACGGGCGTCTCTCGCTCTGTCGGTACCGTTCACCCCCGTCCTCACCGCCTTGATCCAGACCAAGTTCGGGAGCTCTGCAAGCTCTACGTCATGGGCCAGAAAGCCCATGAACTCGCCAAGTACTTCAACGTCCACCCCACAACCGTCACGGCCACGCTCAAACGAGCAGGCATCGAGATCCGCCAACGCGGCCTCACCACAGAGCAGGTCGATGAAGCGGTCGAGCTCTACGCCGACGGCAAGTCCCTCTACCGTATCGGCGCTCACTTTGGCGTCGACCACACCACCGTCTGGCAGCAGCTGAAGAAGCGGGGTGTGAAGATGCGCGATACGCATGGGCGAGAGCGCTAAATGATTTCAGTTCGTTGTAAATCACTAAATTGCTATAATGAATCAGAGAATAAGAATATGGCAGTTGAGCTGACTTCAGATAATGTGTCCGAATACGTTGAATCGAACGTTCTTCGTTTGTTTCCAGGCAGCCATCTTATCAGTGCAACAGAAGTCACTGAACAGACCTATGTGAATTGGATCTTTCGTGTTGAGCTTGATCTCGCATCGGGTGAAAAGAAAGTTGCGTATCTGCGCCAGAGCCGCGATCATGTGAAGACGCGTCCCGAGATTCCGGTTGATCCGAATCGTGTCGGCTTTGAAGTAAAGATCCTCGAACTGCTCAACGAAATTGTTCCTGACACTGTCCCAATGGTTCTATCATTCGATGCCGAAAGTAATATCGCTGTCCTGACGGATGTTCGTCGAGGCGCACCACTGCTTGTCAACGAACTGCAGGCGGGACGAGCCCATGTTGCCAGTGCCTCAGACTTTGGCGCCAAAATCGGTACTATCCATGCCGCGACACTCAGCATCACCGATGAGCAGGTCCGCGGTAATGCTGAGGCGAATGCCGATGCCATCGAGTTCCATCTCGGTATGCGACTTGCTCCTGCGATGAAGGCGTTTCCAAAAGAAACTGAAAATCTGATCACCAAAGATCCAAGTGTGATCAGTTGCCTCGTTCTCGGAGACTTAGCCTCAAAGAATATATTCGTTGACGCGAACCAGATTCGGTTCCTCGACCTCGAACGTGCCTGGCACGGCGATCCAGCCTTTGACCCTGCATTTCTGTTTTCGCACTACCTGCTCGAGCTACCACCTGAGCATCTCGATGATGCTGTCGAGTTTATCGCGCGATTCATGGCTGCCTATAGGGACGCGCTCGCAGACGAGGTGACACCACCAGCCCTCGCCGCGCTTGAAAACCGAATCATTCGCTACTTGGGAGTCTGTATCCTCTATCGAATTGACGGTCTCTACCTCGTCGTTGACGCCAAGGAAGACAAGAACCTTTGGCGCCAACGTGCCGCAGCACTACTCTCCGCTACTAGCACTGACGTCGTCGATGCTGTTCGCAAAGTGGTTACAGAAGTCTCCTAAGCCGCGTCTCGCTTCTTCCGCTCTTCCTGTTCTTTCTTTGCCATCTCCTTGGCAAGTTCCATCAATGCACGTGCGAACTTCTGGACGTCTGGTTGTGGATGCACCACTGACTCCACACGGATCTTTCGGTTGACGTTCTTTCGGTACTTGCGTTTCGCTGGTGCTGGACCAGCTGCCTTCGCTGCCTGCAGCGCTTCTTGCTCCTCCGCTCTCTCCGCCTGCCGTTCGATCAACTTCTTTAGTGCCCGGCCGGCACGGTGCGGCAACGACGGATCCGCGGCGCTCTTTAATCGTCGGTGTTCCCGGAGCTCAGCTTCTGACAACGTGGCCGAAATGGCGAAGAAGTCGTGAAGGTCCCATTGCTCGTTCGCCGACAGGACTGAGTACGCTCCTCCGTCACTTCGTAGCCACAGTTCATGCAGGACTTCGTGTTGGGCAGAGTATGTGGAGTGGGTTAATCGAGGCATTACGAAAAACAGTATGGATCAATTGTATAAGAAAGCAAAGAAGATGATTTTTGGTTGAGATTGTCCTAAAATATGAACATAATGTCGTTGGAATTATTCCCGCTCACAAAAGAGCAAATGTTTAAGCTTCCACAGCTTTCTATTGGTGCAGATTCGCACTCTGATACGTACAAAGGCTTCTTTATGAACGAAGTCCTGGCATTAGAAACCAGTGCGAAAAGAAATCTTGCACCTACAGGATACGCTCGTCGCTCAGATGGTAATGGTAATCTTTCACTGCCAGACACCATTCTTGACGTGTCTTCTTTTTACCTCTTTGCGCACAAGACTCTTGTTTCAACCATCTTTATTCTTGCAAAAACAGTCCCACGTCCCAAGGCGAGGGGCATTCAGTTCAATAGTTTCACGAAATTTCGCAAGAGCGTGGAAAAGCATGATACGGAATTGCTCGAACTGCTATATCGCACGTGCGGTAAAGATCTCACGTGGGCACAGCGCGCAATCATAGATAAGCGAGACGACCTAGTCCAGCACTGGCAAGGGAATGCCACAAATAAATTGTTCCCAATGATCATCATCTGGGATGTGCCGTATCTGGTGTATTACAACTCTGAGCATAAAGATAGTATTGATGTATCCGCAGTTGATACTGTTTTGGCCCGAGCAAGGGGAAAGATAAAAGCCCAGATAGATCCAGCGGCCGATCCGCTTCAGAAGATAGCCTGGCTAGAAGCTTGGCAACCCTCAGTTAGTAGCGGCCTGCAGCAGGACATCGATAGCCTGCGAAATGATGACTACTTTATAACCCTGCCCGTCACGGCTCAACTTTGTGCAAAACTCGACAAGCTCATCGCCAGCCTTTTGAAAACGGCACTAGACATTTCGGAAGGCAAATGATGAGTGATGAGGCTGGAACCGCAAAAGAGCAATTTGCCAAATGGGGCGAAGCTCTAGGGGGTCATCTTGATGATGGGCAAATCGACCCTAACTCGATATCTAGTGTTCTATATGATTTGTTCTGGGAGTTGGCGGCATATGAGGCTTATATTGCCATCTGTAAAGACAGCCCAAAAAGCGTGTTAGCCAATCTGCTCTTCGGGCGTCTCACGGCCTTTAACTATCTGCAAGTACAGGCGCTACGGATACGTCGGCTGACGGAAATAGCTTCAGAAAAAGAGGGCTCTAAGGATACAAGCGTTTACTCCCTTATGAATATATTGATCGATATGAAGAGCTTGCGCAAAAGCGGTGCGCTGACAGCTGACTATATCTGCGAGGCTTACGGCATTCCCCCTTTCAGGGATGTGTACGACCAGGGCGGCATAAAATTTGTTGGTGCGCAAAACGGCGAGCCTACGATTGCTTCGATAATCGCAGCCAATAATTACGTCATGCTGGATAGGATTTGTGACAAAAATGGATTAATCAACAAACGGGTACTGGATGAACTAGAGAAACGTCTACTAGGGGATAAGAATACAGAGCTCAATGGAGTTATCTCATTCGTCGGTAAACATATTGCGCATTCTGCCTCATCCACAAGTCGGCAGCAGCTTGGCAAAGAGCTGGAGTTGCGGATTGGCGACATGAAAGAGTCTATCAAGGGTATAACTGAGGCCTACTACGCCTGTCTACTCCTAATTACCCAATCAGACCATGCTTCGATGATCCCAGTTGGTTGGCAGGATCAGCTAGGTAACCTTTCAAAACACGAAATAGAAATTGTGTATCAGTCGTTTGAGAAGGTCGAAGCGGATTGCGAGAAGTGGAAAGCCAACGGTTACGCCATAATACATGCGGGCGAGATATAGGGGACGTAATTATGGGTAGGAACACTCCCTCGATGAACAACACTCAACTGGAGGAGTACCTTGAGGAGCACCTTAATAACGAACTTCAGTGGCTTCTACGAGCAGCGACCGAGTGGCATATTCAAGACCGGCTAAACCTTGAGCTAGACGGCTACCATATTCAAGTCTATGCGATGGATTCGACCTTCTTACACGCTCGTACCCTTTTCGAATTTTTCACTAACCCAACAAGCAATAATTACTATGGCTTGAACGCGTTCGGCCTCTCACCTCTAACTTCGACGCTTTACTCGACTGATTGGGTTAGTGTGTTACACGGCTATCTCATGCATGCGCAAGATCGATCTAACCCTCGTCCAGTAAGTAGTTTTGATGGCACTACCACGAAGCATCTGAATCAGATGCCAGTAGATTTTGCACACGAGGTGGTGCGGTTATGGAAAGATTTCGTCATCGCATTGCGCGCAAGCAGCGATTCAAATATGAGAGCTCTCGCTCCAATAGCGGACGCTATTTTGAACGACGCGATCGCAAATGCTAAGCGAGTTCACAGTCGGTTTCCAGTCCAAGAGCCTGACTTATCTACCGTCCCTTCGATCGTCTGGTAGGGACAGCATGGTTGTAGAGACAACAACAGGCATCGGTACATTTTAGTAACGATTAACAGGGGTGAGAAAAAGCGTCAAAAATGTACCGACCTCCAACACTAGAACAACAGATACAGGGGTGCATCACGGTAGTGAGCTGGTCGGAATAGTGACCAGTCGGTCAAATCAACAAAAAAGAGGCCGCATCGGTACATGCGGACCTCTGTTGATTTGATAATTCTTCGAACATATGTTCGACCTTGGTGGAGATAGAGGGACTCAAACCCTCGACTTCTTCCATGCCATGGAAGCACTCTAATCAACTGAGCTATATCCCCTCATTGCATTCGGGCCTATAGCTTTTAAACAGTTGATTAGAGTGACGTATAATTGTCGCTCAAGGCTGTTCAACTGAGCTATATCCCCTCGCTCACGATATTTTACCAACAAAAACACCTGTCGCCAAGGCATCGACAGGTGTTTGAAGTTAAGTTATTTTTTAAGAAAACGTCCGCCAACTTCGTTGACAAGCTCGCGGGCTTTGAATGCGTAGGCTAAACCGATTGAACCGGCAAGCAGTGCGTAGAGCCCGAGTACCCAAACAAATGCAAGGCCGCTAGCAACGGGATAGCGCCAGAGAACGATACCTGCGACGACACCGAGTGCGCCCGAGATAACCCATAGCCAACGATTGTTTGCATTGCTGCTAAAGAATGCGCCAACGGCAAGGTCGGCAACACCACGCGCCAAAATGAGCGCACCGACAATGACCAAGAACAGGTCAAGTGCGGTTGTTGGGTTGCGTACGAGGTAGACCCCGACCACAACAAGGACGGCGCCGACAAGTAGCGAAAACCACCAAAAGCCGGTTTTGCCAATGTCACGAAAGCCGTGCACCAACTCAATAACGCCAACTACAACTGCGTAGACGGCAAATACAAGTACGAGACTGGCAAGTGTCAGCCCTGGAAAGAACAAAGCGATCACGCCGAACACGAGTGTGGCGAGACCCTGTAGTACGAATAACCACCAAAGGTTGTCGACGTACTCTTTAACATTTGTACTCATTTTTCCTCCTTTACACCCTGCCCTCCGACAGGATCATAAGCCTTGTGCTTATGAATATACTCCAATTTAAGCCGAATACAAGCTACTCTAGACGAAAAAAGAACTACCTCCTGCTAGAGGAGGTAGTTCCTGCTGCTGCGCGCCCACCCGGGGCACGAGTCCTTTTTAGTGGTGGCTGTTTATTTTATGCCGCGCTACGAAGGGTTGCCCCTAATTGCGCATCAGCAATGGCATTATTATGCGCTTACGCTTTGAAAAGCGCAAGCATGAACCGAGCAGAAATGATATAATGACCCTAATGTTCAAGGGTTTGCAGCGCAAATATAGGGACCGCGTCCAAAAACAGCTGGAAGAAGCAGTGGTGGCATACTTTACGACGCACCCAGAAGTAAAGCTGGTTGTCGTGACGGGCAGCGTTGGCAAAACAAGCACAAAAACAGCGATTGCGACGATGCTGTCGCAAAAATACCGTGTGCATTTGCACCAGGGTAACCACAATACGCATATGAGTGTGCCGTTGGCGATTCTGGGCGTTCCTTATCCTGATAATGTCAAAAGTTTTAGTGCCTGGCGACAGGCGGTCAAGACCGCCCAAGCGAGGGTATTGGCGCCGGCGGACGTTGATATCATCGTGCAAGAACTAGGTGCTGACCATCCGGGTGATATTGACCATTTTGGTACGTATTTAAAACCAGATATTGCAGTTGTGACGGCTGTCACGCCAGAGCACATGGAATTTTTCAAAACCATGGATGCGGTGGCGCATGAGGAGCTGGCGGCAGGGAACTTTAGCAAACTAGCTCTTATCAACCGCGATGATATTGAGGGTACATATGCGCAGTACCTAACTAATGCCAATCTGGACACATATGGCACCAGTGCTGTGGCAGAGTATCACTTTGAGCAGCAAGATTTTAGTGTTGAGAATGGTCACACGGGTAATTTCGTCGGGCCAGAACTGCCAGCTGGTGTTGCCGCAACGATTAAAGTACTGGGTGAACATAATTTGCGACCAGCTATTGCCGCTGGCGCTATAGGCTTAAAATTCGGCTTGAATGGTGATGAGGTAGCGGCAGGGCTTGGCAGGATTCGCCCCATCCCTGGGCGGATGAATTTGCTCCGCGGCCTCAATGGCAGCACAATCATTGATGATACTTATAACTCTAGTCCGGCTGCAGCTGTCGGAGCAATACAGACATTTTATGATATTCAGGCGCCGCAGCGTATTGCGATTATGGGGAGTATGAACGAACTTGGTGAGTCGTCGGCTGCCGAACACGAAAAAATTGGCAAACTGTTCCACCCGGATATGGTGGAATGGGTGATTACCATCGGTGACGAGGCTGGCAAATACTTGGCGCCAGCCGCACATTCGCAGGGTTGTCAGGTAAAATCATTCCAAAATGCCGTGCAGGCGGGGGCATTTGCCCATAGCGTGTTGGACAAAGATGCACTTGTGTTGGCCAAAGGTTCGCAGGGTGATGTCTATGCCGAAGAAGCGGTCAAAATATTACTGCTCGATCAAGCAGATGCATCGCAACTCGTTCGCCAATCGCCAGCATGGATGGCCACAAAAGAAGCATTTTTTGAAAGGAATCTTGTCTAATGAACGAAACGTCAGATACTCGTACTCCCTGGCTGCGTCGACACTGGCTTGCAGTTGCCTTTTTTGCCATCGGGTTGGTGGCGGTCGTCTTTGTCGTGCTCGCGATCGCGATGTTTATGGCATGGCGGGCAAGTCCAGAAAAGGCACTTGCGGATGCTATTCAGTATGCGGCCGATGCACCCGGTAAATACACTATCACGATAAATGGCGACACTATGGTACTCACAACTGATGGCCAGCGGCAATCGCTGAAAGGGACGTATCACGATATGCCATTTGAAGCGGTTGTTAACGGTAATGTGTTGTACGTCAAATCATCAACCCCAGACAAGTTTGCGGATATGTTTTTGCCAAAGAGCGGATTGCTGCCGGCTGTAGTCCCTGTGGTTAATCAAGTGGTGACGTCGCTCAAAGACCGCTGGGTAAGTATGGACACGGCCAAATTGCCCTACATTGGAGCAGATACGAACACGATGAAATGTCTCTTGAGTGCCCGCAGCCAATTGGTGACCAACCGTATGGCTAAGGGTGAGTTGGCAGATGTTTACGCCTCGAACGGATTCCTTAGTATGCAAACAAAAACGACCACAGCGACAGAGGTGACATATCATGTGAATATCGACAAGAAAAAGCTCGATGTATTTGCAGACAAGCTTGCAGCAACAAAATTTTATCAGTCACTCACCAACGAGTGTGCTGGATTTGATCAAGTACTGAAGAATAGTGGGGCAAAACCAATTGGGGCTGATGTCACTATCACCAAGTCGGATCATCGGCTAAAGACCGTCTCTGCGGGCGATATGCGCATTACTGCTCAGGATACCCAAGTTGGTACTATTGATGTTCCTAAAGATGTCGTCGCATACGACAGTTTGGCTATGACAGTGACCGAGTCGGTATTCAAATCACTGTGGCAGCGCCAATAACTGGTATAATACTCTCTGTGAAACGCTACAATCCGCAAGAGATCGAGCCAAAATGGCAGCAGGTGTGGGAAGAAAAACAGGCATTTATTGCCCAGGATTTTGCTGATCGTCCCAAAACCTATATTTCACCGATGTTTCCCTACCCAAGTGGTGCCGGCATGCATGTGGGGCATACGTTCGAGCATGCGATCGTAGATGCAATCGCTCGCTTTCACCGTGCTAATGGCCACAACGTCATGAACCCAATGGGTTGGGATTCGTTTGGATTGCCGGCCGAAAATTATGCGATCAAAACCGGCACACCACCACAGGAAACGACGAAAACAAATATTGCGAATTTTAAAAACCAATTGAAACGCCTTGGTGCAAGCATTGACTGGACGCGTGAAATCAATACGAGCGATCCGGAATATTATCGTTGGACGCAGTGGATATTCACCAAGCTGTTTGAACGTGGACTGGCGTACCAAAAAGAATCATTGCAGTGGTGGTGCCCGATCGATCAAACAGTATTGGCGAACGAACAAGTTGTCAATGGCAAATGTTGGCGACACGATGGCCCTGATGATCCACCAGCCGAGAAAAAAAGCATCAAGCAGTGGTTTTTCAAAATCACTGAGTATGCAGATGCGCTGCTGGACGAAATTCCTGAATTGGATTGGCCGGAAAAGATTAAAACCGCGCAGACGAATTGGATTGGCCGAAGTGAAGGAGTGATTTACACAAATAAAGTCAAAGATACCGATCTGGAGATCGAGTCTTTCTCGGCGCATTTCGAAGCCATCACGGCCAATACTTTTGTTGCAATTGCACCAGATCATCCATTGCTCCCAAAGCTTGTTGATGGACTAGATAATGCGCAGGATATTCTTGACCAAGCTAAACAAATGGCAATTGACCGAGATGCAAAAGGTCCTGGTAGCTTGGGCGAGCCGGAGGGTATTTTTACGGGCCGGTACGCGCTTGATATATTTGGCGATGAAGATCTGCCTATTTGGATTGCGAACTACGCGTTAGCCGACTATGGTACAGGCATTGTTCTTTGTTCGGCGCATGATGAGCGTGATTTTGAATTTGCCAAGAAATACGGCATTCGCTTAAAACCAACGATGGTTCCTGTAGATCCAATCGAGGCTGAAAAAGTAAAGAATCTCGAATATTGCTTTACGGATATGACAAACGGTATCTTGATCGAACCAAAAGCATTTGAGGGTAAAGTCGCAGCGAGTCACCGACAAGAAATAATCAAATTCCTTGAACACGAGGGCTTTGCACGAGCTGAAGTCAAATATAAAATGCGTGACTGGCTGATTAGTCGCCAGCGCTATTGGGGTGCGCCGATTCCGATTATTCATTGTGACGAACACGGAGCAGTTGCCGTACCCGAGGACCAATTACCGGTACGATTGCCGGATGTCAAAGATTTCGCACCAAAAGGCGATGGCAAGTCAGTCCTGGCGCATGTTGAGGATTGGGTGAATACTACCTGCCCAACTTGTGGTAAACCTGCTAAGCGCGAAACGGATACGATGGATGGTTATGCCTGCAGTAGCTGGTATCTGCTGCGTTATACCGATGCGCACGATGACACGCAGGCGTGGGATCCAAAACTGGCAAACTACTGGGCGCCGGTCGACTTTTACGTCGGTGGTGATCATGCGGTTGCACACCTCCTATATGTACGATTCTGGACACATGTCTTTAAGGACATGGGGCTTACTGATTTCAAAGAACCAGTCAAAAAGCTGATTTATCATGGTTTGATTGCTGCCGAAGACGGTCGCAAGATGAGCAAATCGCTGGGCAATACTGTTGATCCGCTCGAAATTATTGACCAAGGCTACGGTGCCGATGCACTGCGGACGTTTGAACTATTTCTTGGTCCGATCGACGAAAATTCCAATTGGAGCTCGAGTGGTATTGGCGGCGTGTATCGGTTTATTAACCGTGTATGGACGTTGGTCCAGGAATTCGATGAATCCGATAAATCATTTACTGGCAATGATGCAGAAGTGACGCGGCTGCAGCACAAAACCGCGCGTAAAGTAACCAACGATATTCATAGGCAAAGCTTTAACACGGCTATTTCGGCATTGATGGAATACGTCAATGACCTGTATAAGCTGAAAGTCGACGGATTTTCCGATACGACCTGGCGGGAAGCCTTGAGCGTACTGGTCCAGCTAGTGGCGCCATTCGCGCCGCACATGAGTGAAGAATTGTGGCAGCAGCTCGGGCATGAGGGGCTAGTGCACGAAACCATGTGGCCAGAGTGGGACGACGCGCAAATTGTCGAAGACACCATGACGATTGTGGTACAGGTGAACGGTAAGCTGCGCGCCAAGCTGGATGTTGCTAAAGATACGGACAAAGAGACAATAGAAAAACTCGCCATTGAGAGCGAGAATGTCAAAGCGTTTGTCGGTGATCAACAACCGGCAAAGGTAATCTACGTACCTGGCAAGCTGGTGAATATCGTCGTCAAATAACCCCTTAAAAAACCAAACCCCCTCGCCGCGCGATGCGGAAGGGGGTTCGGACCTGGAGGAGTTCAGGCGCGGGGGCCGTAGATCTCCCTCTTGATTCGATGGGATTCTTCGCTGGGCTGCGGTCCCTTACCCGCCCACCGTGCGAGCGGGATAAAGACCAGGTTGGTGACGAACGCGACCACGAGGCCCCACTGCCAGCTGCCGGCGAGGGCGGTGAGTGCGATCAGAACGAACGCGGCAATGGCGATGTAGAACAGCGCCTTCGCGATGTCGAACCAGCTCATCAGTCGGCCGAATGCGCCGAAGGCGAGAGCCTCGATGATGAGCAAAATGACACCGTAGTCAATCATATGAGTGAATCCTTTGTTCAGGTCCGAGACGGCTCGGACGCTTGTTGATCAATTGACCGATTCGCTATCCAAGCCGAATAAATCAATTATAGCATAAATACAATAAAAAAGCAACTAAAATTGAATCACCCCCGCCAATGTGACGGGGGTGGCCTACGACGGTGGCTAGTCGCGGGGTAGCTCGGAGAGCTTCTTCGAAGTGAGTGCCAATACACCCAGAGGAGGGAGTGCTACAAGGGCTGTCAGGAAGTGGACAATCCCGCAAGCCTCGTAAAACTTGTAGGAATCCTTAGGTGCCAGGCTAATGGCAGCCACGAAATCGACGCCAGTAAGAAACAGGAATGCGGCCAGCCAGATCAGGCTATGAACGTATACCTGCTTGCGCTTTGACCACTCTGGTTTGCAGACGAGGTAACTGACTATCAAGCAGAAAGCGGCGGCGATGGGTGTATAAAACGCGATTCCCACGTTTTGCCTTTCGATCGTAGGTCCTGCCAGCGAGACAGAACCGGGTGGATACTGAAATGCTCCACGGCTTGTCTCAAGCCGACTATTGCAACTATACCATAAACATAATGAAAGAGCAATCGCACTTGAGGTAGTGCGAATAAAATGCTATAATCACCGTAAGTTTGTATTAACGCCCGTAGAAGGAGAACTTTCCATGGCACAACCGAAAAAACAGAGCAGCCCGCGCAAGACGGGTCTTCGCCGCAGCCATTTGGTACTCAAATTGGCCCGCCGCGTCAACGCAAAATCACCGGTCAAGGTCCGCACGACCAAGAACGAAACTGGCAAAAAGCTCGCCAAGTAGCATTATTTAAGCTACACTGAAATAAATCATTAACAAGAAAGAATCAAGCAGCAATGGCATCGAATCGTCATTTGGGCAGGATTGTCGCACTGCAGTCGCTGTACGAATATGAATTTCGTATAAGCAGCGATGATAAGAGTGCGGCAATTGACGAAATCCTCAGCCGCAATCTAGAGCGCTACAAGGATGAAATCGAAGATACTGATTTTGTCCATACTCTTGTCAGTGGCGTACTGGAGCACCAGGATGATCTTGACAGCAAAATCCGTCCATTGGCACCAGAATGGCCGCTCGAACAGATCGCGCGCATCGACCGTAACGTCCTAAGGCTGGGGCTATATGAATTGTTGTACCGTGCCGCTGAAGTACCGCCAAAGGTGGCAATCAACGAAGCGGTAGAACTCGCCAAAGCATTTGGTTCTGACAACTCAAGCAAGTTCATCAACGGGGTGCTTGGCACCGCGTACCGAACGCTTGTAGAAGAAGTCGAGGACGCACCTAATGCCGACGCCAAAGTTCAATAAATTCAAGCAATATTTTAATCGGTCAAAACCGTCTATTCAGGAAATTGTCCGCGAGCCAACCGCGGGTGGTATTGTCTATCGTCGCAACAAAGACGGCGAAATCGAAGTGCTTTTGATCCAAGATGCCAAGGACCGCTGGACTATACCGAAAGGACATATAGAAGAGGGCGAAACGGCTCAACAAACAGCTCGCCGTGAAATTGGCGAAGAGGCTGGGCTGAAAAATGTTGATGTGCTTGGGTGGTTAGGTAAAATTCACTTTCGCTACCGCCGTGTCGACAAATTGGTACTCATGACAACCCAGATTTATCTGGTCAAAGCACTGGGTGACACCGATGCAATCAAAAAGGAAGAGTGGATGAAAGATATCAGGTGGTTCAAGTTTCACGATGCATTGGATGAGATTGAATATGAAGATATTGGAAAATTGATGTTGCTGGCTATGAAAAAAATCAGGCAGGAGAAACTGTAGTGAGCGGAATGCAGGTTGCCCCGTATCAGGATTTTGCGAAAACTAAACTAGGGTTTGAATTTTCAAATATTGACTACTTGGTGACAGCGCTCACGCACCGTAGTTATGTTAATGAACACAAAAAAAGTGTCAGTGAACATAATGAACGGCTGGAATTCCTTGGTGATGCAGTGCTAGAGCTCGTTGTGACTGATTATTTGTATCGAAATTATGCTGAACCAGAGGGAATTTTGACCAGTTGGCGATCGAGCCTAGTACGTACTGAAAGCATTGGTGATGCCGGTGACAAGTTGGGATATGAGTCGCTTCTTCGTATGAGTCGTGGTGAAAAAAATGGTAGCCCACGTGCCCGTCAGCAAATACTTGCCAATGCATTTGAAGCATTGATTGGTGCAATCTATCTAGAGCGCGGTTATGAAGAGGCAGAAAAGTTCATTACAAAGCATATCTTGTCTAAACTAGAAGATATTTTGGCGAGTGGGAGCTGGCGCGATCCAAAATCACACCTGCAAGAGGTGTCGCAGCGTGTTGACGGCCATACGCCGGTGTACAAGGTGCTTAGCGAAGAGGGCCCCGACCACGACAAAGTGTTTACCCTCGGCGTGTATGTTGGTGACAAATTGATGGGTAAAGGTAGCGGTAGTAGCAAGCAAAATGCTCAACAAGAGGCAGCTAAAGCTGCGCTTGTGGCCTATGAAAAACGTCAATCAGTCTAACAGATTGACATATGGGGTGAAATCTGTATAATTAGTCGAGAACTGTAGAAATATTCTAAAGAGAGAAGTAAAGGAAAAGTTTTAAACATGCTCGCAATTCGTTTGCAACGTATCGGCCGCAAGGGCTATCCAGTCTATCGCATCGCCGTTCAGGAAGCTCAGCGCCACCCGTCGAGCGGCCGCGTGGTTGCCTATGTTGGTAGCTACAACCCACACACCAAAGAAGTATCAGTCCAAAAAGACGCTGCTCAAAAATATCTGGACAATGGTGCGCAGCCAAGCCCTCGTGTCGTCAAACTATTGAAGGCCGAAGGTGTGAAACTGCCAAAGTGGGTAAAAGAACCTGCAAGCGACAAACAAAAAGACATCAAGAACAAAGAAAAACTTCGCCGTAACCAAGAGCCAGAACCGGTAGAAGAGGTGGCTGAAGAAGCACCAGCAGAAACTCCTGCTGAAACACCGGTTGAAGAAACCACAGAAGCACCAGCAGAAGAAAAGGCTGAATAAATTCAAACGAATCATAAAACACCCCTGAGGGGGTGTTTTATTGTTTTCTCTCGTCTCGCTCATGCTATAATGAAAGTACTATTTACAGTGTATGACCGAAGGGGGCAACTATGTCGACGATAGACCAGCAATTCGTAGAATATATCGTGAAATCACTCGTAGGGCATCCCGATGACGTTGTTGTCGATCGTGTCATCGATGAAAAAGGCGTACTCCTGTCGCTAACAGTCAATCCTGACGACCTTGGCCGTGTCATCGGCAAACGTGGTATTACCGCACAGAGTTTGCGTACGTTACTGCGTGCACTTGGTACCAAAAATGACGCCCGGTACAACCTCAAAATCGTCAACAGCGACGGTGGGCGTGGGGGTGAATATAGTAGTGACGACACTGTAGCGACAAGTGTTTCTGACGATGATGACAAGAGTGTGGATAATGTGACCGATGAAGCTGTGGATAACGAGTCGGATTACGCCAAAAAGTCGCGAAAAGAACTTGCCGAACTCGACGATCTTGATATATAATCATAATCAGTTCGAAGCACGAAAACTTCAATTGCGAGAACCAAAAAGCTCATGCGAGCAAACCCGTACACCAGGTTTGAGAGCCTTATATGTCGAAAAAACCGCCAAGCATTTATTGCAGGCGGTTTTTTTGTTGATCTGAAATGAAGAAGCCCACCGAAGTGGCCGCGGGCGCAAATGGATTTCATCTACGCGGGCTTCTTTGGTGAGCTTAGGGTTTTGGCTGCGAGGAATGCCTCGCCAGCCCATACATGAGCGCAGCGGCACCGGCGATGAGCGCGGTACCGAGGTGGTTTGGAGTGTATGCACTCCGAACCGCCATCCCGACAAGTACTGCCGTGATTGCATACAGCATCAACTGAGCGATGGACAGTGAGCGCATTTCATATCCTTTGGTGCGAGCCTCCATCGGAAGAGGCCAGGTATTAATATTATAGCAACTATTTACAAAAATGTCAATATCACGTACACTGGTACAGATGAGAAAATTCCAAGTCATTACTCTATTTCCCGACATGTTTACGGGTGTTTTTGGCAGTTCCATGATGTGGAAAGCGCAAAAGGACGGACATGTCGAGCTGTCAACGATTGATTTGCGTCAGTTTGGTCTGGGTCCGCGCAAGACGGTTGATGACACGCCATATGGCGGTGGTGATGGAATGCTACTGATGGCCGAACCATTATTTGCAGCCGTTGAGCATGCAAAATCAAACGATACAGAGGCAAAAGTTGTGTTGATGACGGCACGTGGCAAACGATGGAAGCAAGCCTTGGCACAGCAATTTGCCGATAGTGACGAGAGCTATATCTTTATTTGTGGGCGATATGAGGGATATGACGAACGGATAACGACACTGGTTGATTATCAAATCAGCGTTGGTGATTACGTGCTGACGGGTGGTGAACTGCCAGCAATGACAGTGGTCGACAGTATTGTTCGGTTGATTCCTGGGGTGCTCGGCGGTGAGGCGAGCGCCGAGATTGAAAGTTTTAGTGACGGTGAAACATTGGAATTTCCGCAATATACGCGCCCCGAAGAGTTTCGCGGCATGAAAGTGCCAGAGGTGCTGCTGAGCGGTAACCATGCTGCAATCGCCAAATGGCGCGAAGAGCACTCGCTCAAAGTTGATGAAGCCAACTCTTAAAACACCTACTCAATAGACCGTTTCACGCCGGGAAAGTCACTGATTCAGTCAGGACTTTCTCGGGTTGCTCTTCGCTTTTAGTCTATTTCGCAGGTATTTCTGCGAGCTGGCTTCATCAATCTAAATGAAAACACCCCTGTTATGGTAGGGGTGTTTTCTGTTGCGGTGGATATCGTAGAGCGATCAGTCACATTTGTTTTGGAGATGTTTTTGTTTTTGTAACTTTCGCTATTCATAAAGATACAGGTATTCACAAAAAAGCGCAAGAGGTATTACCAAAATAACAACGAAATGGGGATAAGAAAGGCGTATACTAAGGATATGAAGTTTGCCCGCGCACTTCCTGCGCCCTCTCCACGGTCCGAAACGGCCAAAAAAGTTGCTTGGATATACGCAGCCGTGCTTGTGATAATGGTCGTGGGTCAACTATTTAGTTTTGAAAAATTTATACCACTCATTGCGGGTTATTGGTTGCCTGGCGGCAATGGGGCAACAACATTGCTAGCAGGGTTGATCGTGGTGAGCGAAGTGTTTGCTTTGCCATTTTTGCTACGCATGCCACTGAGTCCACTGATGCGATGGTTCAGTCTGGGCTGCGGGCTTGTGGCTGCCGTGCTATGGGTTATTTTAGGCGTCATTGCAGTCGTGAGCGATAACGCCATGACAAACAGTGGTATTTTGGGAACCAAAGTGACGGTTCCATCTGATGGAGCCCAACTATTGTGGGCGGTGGTGCTCGGTGTTCTGGCGGTATGGTCCGCTTGGGGACTGTGGCCAGCTGATCGTAAAAAATAGTTGTGTTTTTATACACGCCCTAGTATGATGAGGATAATCTTAATCAGGAGGGGAGTATATGGAAGCGCTAACTAGTTTGGAAAAGACACTAAGTAAATGGTATAAAGATCTGCCACATTTGCCTAAAGGCTTTACTGAGTGGCTTGCCGAAAATATTTGGTGGCTGGTCGTTATCGGTGTTGTACTCTCTGTTATTAGTCTTCTGTTCCTTATACCCGCTGCCTTGATCGTGCTAGGAATTACCAGTGGCGTTGCATCAACCTATGGATATCCAGGCGCGATGGGTGTTACTGGGGCAGGACTTGCTTGGCTAAGTATTACGCTGTCGATTGCTGCACTTGTCATTACGACAATCATCGAGGCAATGGCGATTAACCCACTAAAGGTCAAAGCAAAAAAAGGCTGGACACTATTGTTTGCGGTTGCTGTGATCAACTTTGCCTTTAATATCGTCTTTAGCTTGGTAGATATCAACATCTTCGGTATTTTTACCGCGGTTTTGTGGGCTGCTGTGTGGGGCTACTTCTTGTTTGAAATCCGCAGCTACTTTGGCGTAAAGCACAAAGCTGAAGCAAAGACTGCGAAAAAAGCGTAACGACATCTTGAGCAATACCCCTATAAATGGTACAATTTGGTTTGTATCTTGGGGATTGGCCAAGCGGTAAGGCAACGGGTTCTGGTCCCGTGATCGGGGGTTCGAATCCCTCATCCCCAGCCATGAAAATCGTCAGACCTTTTGGTCTGGCGTTTTTCATAACTTGGGATTTAGGCGATTCGAACACCCGATCTGATCGGGGTGAGAACTGCCTGTGGCAGTTCGCAAGGGAATGTCACAAATGAACTATGTTCATTTGACTGACTTCCGGGCCTGCCAAAGGTAGGTCGAATCCCTCATCCCCAGCCAAGTAAATGGTCCGAGGTCTTTAGATCTTGGGCCTTTTACTTTTTCTTTGGTCGTGCGGGATTCGAACGGGAGCGCTTCAAGCGCACAGAAGCTCTTAACGAGTTCTTTTGAAAGACCGCAGTCGGTCGAGTATGTTTTTTGGTTTTGGTGGAGTCGGTTCGGGTAGCTGAGGGAGCGGCGGTTGCACAATTCTGCCTGTTGTCTTGCCAAGGCGCCATATGATTTCCTGCCTCAGTAGTGCTCTGAGATCATAGTCACTCATTTTTTCGTGAGGATTTTTGAGCTGGCTTTGTTGTTCGGCAGAAAGCGAGCGAACTCTTAACCCGTACTGCTCGGCAACAGCCATATAGTTGTCTATGTCGCTCATAGGGTCGACATGGTCGATATGGGCTGGAGCGGCGAAGCCTTCTTCGGCCATCCACACTTCTGGTGGAAGACCGCGGCCAAAGTAAGGGGAAATATTATCAAAGATAACGATAGTTCCATCGGGCTTTAGGACTCGATTGGCCTCTTCGTATATGATAGGGAACTGTTCCCTATCAGCACCAGATCCAATAGCAAAAACATTGCTTGCGATCACTTCATCAACACTCTCATCAGCGAAAGGGAGCTTTGTCATGTCGGCCTGCATAAAATGTAACTGCTCATTTGGTCGACGAGCTTGAAGCGTTGCCCAGTTTTGCCTCATCTTTGCATCTTCATCGGGGCGGAAGCCCCTATAGGATGTACGACTTCCCATATCAATACCAATGAACGTATCTTGTGGTCGGAATGTCCGACGTAAGGCAATAGAGTTCCAGTGTGTGAAGATAGTGTCGCTTAGCACGTCATCCCCCGATTCGTATCTGCCGGAACCGATTTCGAGGATGATTTTGGCATCTGGTTTAGATGCGCTTGTGAGCCGTTCTGCCATAGGTAAATAATAACATATAAACGTATTTTTGTCTAATAAGGTTCCGCCATACATGAGGTCTCAAAAAGGAAAAGCCCCCGGCTGTACAGTAATAAAACGCTGTACAGCCAGGGGCCGGGTAGTTGAGAGGGGTTAGTTCGAACCGGAGTCGCTACCGGATCCACTGGACGAGGCTGCCGATGACGAGTCAGAAGAAGCAGGCTTCTTCTTGGGCTCGTTGGCATGAGTCGCCTTGTGAATCTGGTCCAGTACCCGCTTGATACTCGCGCCGGGGTTGAATCCGGGCTTTTTCTTTGCGGGCTTTGGCGTGGTCTCCGACGTGTCGGACGCTGCCTTCGGTGCCGGTTTGCTGTCGGTCGAGTGTGATTCGACCGACGGTTCAGATGCCGGTGTATTGGCGGGCGTGGTAACGTCGGGGTGAGTCGGTTCGGCGGCTGCCGACGGCTCATCCTGCGAAACCTGTTCCGACGGTTCGAGCTCCTTGTCTGTCACTGAGGTGGTGACCTGCGGCGACGGGTTGTCGCTGATCTTCGGTGCTTCCACGACATCGTGGGTGACCGCTTCCGCGACTGTCGGAACCTGCTTCTTCGTCTCAGACGCAGATGGCATCTGTGTCTGAGGCTCGGAAGAACTCACCGACTCCACTGCCAGGGATGTCGTCGGTGGATTCGTTGGGGTAGGGACTGTTGACTTCGGCGTACGCAGAATGGCCAGCCCCTCCTGGATTGCAGCCGGGAGTTGCTGGAGCATCCGAACGACGTTTTCCGGTGGTATACCCAACGTTGCCGGGATGAACTCGCCCTGGTTTGCCATCGGGTCGTTACCGGGGTAGCCGGCGTCAACGATGACTTTCAGGACTGGTTCCATGGCATCGATAACTCTGGTGTCCGTGATCCCGAACGCCTTCGCTAGCACCCGAATGGGTACCAACATGGGTAGATTCGCCGTCGGTGCCGTGATGTAGGTCGTGTTACCAACCGTTTCACGGACATAGGACGGATCATCCAGATCCACATCAGCTATACGGCCATGGAGCACGCCGATACCGATGATGGCGTTGACAACCGCAGGCAGATTGACGAGGTACGCGGGGAAGTTCACGAACCCCTCGTACTCCCTGGCGAAGTCATAGGTCCGGTACTGCGTCGGTGGCGTTGGACCAATGGCGGTGACACCCAGGAAGGGTATCGACACCCCTGCGAAGCGTGACGCTATACCTCCGTTCGGTCTCGTTTGACTTTCGAAGGTGTAAAATGTCAGCTGATCCGCCGGTGGTGCCTGGTCGGGATGCTCCAAAAGCCACCTCTTCACGACAGTGGCTATGATGGAGCTTTGGCTTTCGGTGACGATCCGTAGGTCGGGATCTTGGTTGGCCAGGATGCGTGCCAGCATGATCTGTGCGCCAACGCGGACCGACTGATCCAGCGTCAGATCATCCCACTCCGTGGGCAGAAAGTTCGGCGCGAACGGTCGGAATTCTTCTGGCGTCCACACCTGGGTGACTGTGCCCTGGCTCAGCGAGCCATTCGCAAAATACGGTCCCCAGTGAGCATACGGATCGGATGTTCCACCGTAGTAGTCGGTGGCCGTCGTCAGGCTCACTTCGTGCTGAACAGCCGTGGAAAGCAACGACGAAACGCTGCTGCCTCCACCTACCGGCGCCACCAAGGCACCGATCAACAACACCGCGGCTATAACCGCAGTTCCTAAGCGACGCCATTGTCGCATAGGAGACTCCTCTCACTTGATGGACTGAAACATGTACTTGTCAGGTACAGACAATCGGGACCTTACGGCCCTGTCGGCCGTCGTCCAAATACAGCATAATTATCTCATATAAATGAAAATTAGCAATGATTTGTCATCGAATATTTTTTGTATAGGTTTAAAAGAAGATGGCTATCAGTTGATAATTTCACCCTTGATGTTTGCTAGTCTGTCACGCCACTCTTGAAGCTGTTCGGGGGTGAGCCTTGTCCAGTCGGTAACCTCGCCAATAATTTTTAATGGTTCTTGGCTGCGATAGGAACGTGTAGGGTTGCCGGGAAACTTTTTGTCGGTGACATTCGGGTCGTTTTCGAACTCTCCCGTTGGTTCAACAAGATAAACTCGCGGACGCCCATCGCCACTGGCTAATTCAGCAGCAAGCCCTGCGCCATTGACAAGAGCGGTAAAGTAAATATGATTCATCGTTACTTCTGGTTTATAGTTTGACTGAAATCCTGCCGTGAGCAGATCTCCGATTTGTAAATCTGCTTTTGTCCCATGATAAAAAGGGCCATCGTCTAGAGTACGAGACTGAGGAGAACGGTTGCTCTTGTGGGTTTGCATTAGATACTCAACTCATTGATAAGGCTTTGAATAACCATCCTAGTATAGGTGATTTTTTGGATTTAATACAGACCCTATCAGAGGTCGATACTATCAAATTGAGAGAACTAAATCGGATTAAAATCAATGAAGGATAAAACTTAAGCGGGTGCTATACTGGAGATACTAATTCAAGGAGGGTGTATGACAAAGAACGAAAGTATGAAGGTGAAGGTAATTAACCAAGGGCCATCAGGATTCATCGCGTTTGTGGCATTTGTCGGTGCATTTGTCTATTTCGCTCAGGGTGCGAATGATTTTGGTGATTTTGTGTGGGCATTTTTGCAGGCAATCGTCTGGCCTGCAATTCTTGTTTTCCATGTTCTGCAAACACTCGGTGCGTAGCTATTTGAATAACTGGTGGCACTTGGGGAATAGTTTAAGCCACCAGGGATAATAGATGATATAGTAGAGGTAGTATGAGGCTGCTGATTGTTGATGATAATGTGTTTCTCACCGAGAGGTTAGAGACCCATTTAGAGGATCGTTTTACTATCGATACGGCGTACACTGGTGTCGAAGGCGAAGAACTCGCCAAAACCAGACCGTATGATGTTGTCATTCTTGATCTTGGCCTTCCAGATATAAGTGGCGAAGAAGTCTGCGCTCATTTGCGGCAGGCGGGTATGATGATGCCAATTCTTATTTTGACTGCCGAAAGTGATACGGACACCAAGGTTCGTTTGTTTGAGAGCGGCGCTGACGATTACTTAACAAAGCCATTCGAGTTTGCTGAGTTAGATGCGCGGATTTATGCACTCCTACGCCGTCGGCAGGCTGATTCGCCATTGTCTTTGCTGGAAGTAGGTGATCTTATAATCAATCCTTCCAGGCGGACAGTGACGCGAGGAGGCGTACCTATTCATCTACGCCGCAAAGAATATGAGATTTTGGAATATCTTGTGCGCAATCTGGGCAAGCCGGTGTCACCCGACATGATCTTGCGAGATGTATGGGACAGAAGCGATACCGATGAACGAAAACCAACCGTACGTGTACATATCAAATATTTGCGCGATAAAGTTGATCGGCCATTCACAAAACCACTGATAAAAACAGCACATGGTGTAGGATATACAATAGAAGACCACGACATGGTATTATAAAAATACAACATAATTGCGAAAGGATGGGCGAGTATGCAAAGTGTGATTACAAATATTTTAACCGACAATGAGGCACGAGGCGCAGAGGTTGTTGAGAGCCAACTCATCAACCAGGCAGAGATTGCGGCTCCTTGGGCTGATGTCGCAGAATAAGATAAGGTGACAAGAAGAAAATGACACGATCCCCTGCTATTCATGGATTAAAGCGGGGGATTCGTTTTTTATTTAGTACCTATTCACAAGATCCTGACCGTCGCAGTAAAGAGCAGGTTCTGAATATACTTCTGCTCAGTACTATGGCTTTTGTTGTGGGGATCCTCGTTGTTTTACTCGGCAACCTCTGGATGCTTCACCGCGAGTATTTATGGGGACGAATATTCATAGCAGCTTCGATTTTGATTATCCTGGCTGGACTCTATGGGCGATTCAGGAGGGGGAGTTTACTGCTTCCCACGATAGTATTACTTGGATTTTATTTCTTGGGTGCAGTGGGAGTTGGCTATGCCTGGGGGATGCATAATCCTGTTAGTCAGTTAATGTATGCGTTTAGTATTATACTTGCGGGAATATTGCTCAGCGCTCGATACGCACTTTACGCACTTTTCCTTGCGGTGGGGACAATTAGTCTTTTTACGTGGCTTGCTTCGCGAAGTATTATTCATCCCGATACCTCGTGGGCACTTAATATTATTTCGTGGTATGACGTTGTTGCCTATAGCATCATTCTGGCAAATGTTGCTGTCGTATCGTGGTTATTTAATCGTTCAATGGATCAGTCACTCAAACGAGCGCGTCGCTCGGAAAAAGCCCTGCTTCGTCAGAAAGAACTGCTGGAAGTAAAGGTGGAGGAGCGTACTCGGCAGCTGCAAGAAGCGCATATGGTGCGCGTACAAGAACTCTATCGTTTTGCTGAACTTGGTCATATGAGCACAGCGTTACTCCATGACATGGCGAATTACTTGGCAGTGTTGTCGCTCGACATCGAAGACCTTAAACAGGCAAAACAGAATCGCTCTAAAGCACTACAGCGTGTTCAGCAAAGTATTCGCCATCTCGATAGTTTGACCGGCCAGGTACGCAGGCAAATCAAAGGCGAAGCGGTTGTTTCGCGGTTTAATATAGCCGATGAAATTGATCAAGTGATGCGAATACTTGAGTACAAGGCCAGTGCAGCGCGGGTCACATTGGAATGGCAAAGTGCACCTGAGCGTAGTGAATTGATGTACAGAGGCAGCGTGAATCATTTTTGGCAGATTATGACGAATATTATCTCTAACAGCATCGACGCGTACGAAGGTCAAAAACAATCAGAACGTTCGGTGTATGTCATGGTAGAAAACTTTTCTCATGAGATTGTGATACTTGTTATTGATCATGGTGGCGGTATTTCCCCTGCTAAACAAGAAAGGATTTTTGATCCTTTTTATACAACCAAAAAGAATGGCAGTGGCATGGGGCTTTCGATTGCGCGCAGTATGGTACAGAAAGATTTCGGAGGAACGATTACCGTCAGTAGCAATCACAAAACTGGAACGGTATTTACCGTGACTTTGCCTCGACATGGGCGCAGTAAAAATTAGTCAAAGCATAGAACGAGGCACGCTGTTTCTTGCCTCGCGGCAACTACCAGATGGTGGTTTTACGACAACTGTTTTCATGAATGATACTCTATCGTCTACTGGCAAAGAGTACAAAATTGTCTTCGGTTCAGCACTGATTTTAAGAGTGCTTGGTGAGGTGACGCTTCGGCAAGCGCAAACGGTAAAGGACAAACTTGCACAATACTTGCTATCGCAAAAGAGTGAACGATGGTCATTGAATTATTGGGATCGTGGTAGCCATGAGTATAAGACGATGTCATATCCTGATGACTTGGATGATACGTTTTGTGCTCTTGCGGGTCTATGGCTGCACGATAGTTCATTGGTTGATGAAACCGTGTTGGCACATAGTGTCAAACTCCTGCTTGCCACAGAATCACACGTTGGTGGTCCCTACAAAACCTGGCTAGTACCACCTGGCGCAGCAAAGGTATGGCAAGATGTTGATGTTGCTGTAAATGCAAACGTTGCCTATTTTTTATCTTTGATTGGGAGTTCGCTGCCAAATGTGGTGGATCTTTTAGAGCGAGCGGTTCAGGCTGGGGTGTTTGCATCGCCGTATTATCCTCATGAGGAACTGGTGGCATATTATGTGGCCAGTGTGTACAAGGGTAGATCGCAAAAAAAGTTGACCAGGTGGTTACGACAAAAACTCCAGTCAACTATTGGTCGTTCGCCACTGCGAACAGCACTTTGTGTATCGTCGCTTATACGGCTGAGTGAGGCGGTGCCCGAAGCTGCAATTGAGTATCTGATCAAAACGCAACAAACTGATGGCTCGTGGCCAAACGAGGCGGTATGGCTGGATCGTAAGCGAGGCGGGGAGACGTATTATGCTGGTTCGTCTGCACTAGTAACGGCATTTGCTATCGAAGCACTTGAGCGCTATTCGCATAGTTCCCCTCGATTGGCGGAAGATGTCCAACCCTCCGTACTTGATCCACGCTCGATTGTTGTGTTTGAGCAGGCTCGCCAAGAAGCGGGGCAATTAGACAAAACACTTCGCCGTAGCGTACTAGCCATGATCGACCGCACGGCGTCTGGGAGAAATGCGCACGAAATTACATTACTGCCGTACCTTGTTGCCTCATCACTAAAACAGCAACGGCGTTTGCCTCGGCATATCCTTAACAACCTTAGCCTTGCCAATCTCTATGGATGGATTGCTTATACAATATATGATGATTTTTTGGACGATGAAGGTGATCCTCGCTATTTGTCTGCGGCAAATGTGATGATGCGTCGGTCGGTCGAATCTTTTGGTCGGGTGCTTCCGAAAAAACATACATTTCAGCATATTGTGCGTGATGTATTTGATACGATCGATGCCGCCAATGTGTGGGAAGTGACGCATGCTCGGTTTGTCGTTGACGGCGAGCGAATAATGATTGCTAAATTACCTGATTACAAACGGCTCGATGCTCTAGCCGAGCGTTCGCTTGGTCATGCACTGCCCGCGCTTGGTGTTGTTGCGGCTGCGGGTGTGTCGCCTGATCAAGAGAGCGCTAAACAGCTACTCACTGCGCTTCGGCACTATATCATCGCACGTCAGCTGAACGATGATTTACATGACTGGAAAGAAGATTTACAAGCTGGTCGCATCACCTATGTCGTGACGAGGATCTTGGGTGAATTGAATTATGAACCGGGCGAGTACGCAGTTGATCAACTGATCCCAAAACTTGAGCGCCAGTTCTGGCATCACACGCTGCCTCAATTATGTAAACGGATGAAGTATCATACTCGTCAGAGCAAAGTGGCGATACGTCGCAGCGAGCTTTTTCAGGAAGAGAATTTTCTGAGGCAATTGGTCGAACAAATAGATTTATCTATCAACGAAACACTTGCGACGCTTGGGCGAACGGAGCGTTTCCTCGATGCTTATAACAACTAATGAATTATTTGTGTGAGATAAGTAACCCCGCCTTTTTATCCTGATTGTTATTATCAATATGCAGTCCTTTGGCGTGTGCAATTGTGATAGGAGAATACGTTGGGTTGGTTCGGCGCAACGCAACTGAGTGTCTGTGAATTCAGATTGGCCGGAATCAGTGAATGCGGAAAGGATGTCATGCAAGATGCGATCTACTGCATGAGACACCTAGAAACGATCTGTTTCATATGTGGCGGGCAGGCGACGCATCTTTGCGGTAGCAAGACGAGCGACTTTCTCTGTGCTGTCGCTCTCTGCAATAGCCATGAGCACCAACACTAGATAACGCCATTGGAGGTGTATCCTCGCCCTGAAGTTGAGCCTCGCTCCTATGGGGCGAGGCTTACTTTTTTGCTGAACGCTGCTAGCGATGTGATCATTGTTTCATGTCATCTTGCAAAACAGCGAGGATGTTACCGGCTGGATCTTTGAACCAGGCAATTGACGGGCCGTATTTTGCCGGATCGGGCGAACGCATAATCCCCTTTTCATCCTGTTTGGCAGGCATATTGTCGTAATGTTCGAATGTTACACCTTTGCTTGTGAGTTCATCTACGGCTGCATCAATGTCATCAACCACGAGGTTGAGGGCGGTATAGGTTGCTGGTTGATGGCCAGGTTTTTCGTAGACAAATACTGTGCCGCCCTGTGGTAACTTAAAATTTAACCCCATTTCTTCGCTGTCTAGGGTGAGCCCCACTATATTTGTATAAAAATCCTTGGCTTTGGCTTGGTCATCGACCGAAAAGCCACTAAAAACTGCGTTTACTTTCATCTTGCGCCCTCCTGCTTACATATATTCATTATACCTCTCAATACAAAAGACGCCCGTTAGGTGGGCGTCTTTTGATAACTCAGAGATTTATTTCTTTGAAAGTTGGCGGCGGTTGATCAGGAAGAACATGATGCCGTAGGTCGTCAGGCCGGCGATCAGTAGTGTGAATGCCTTTGCGAGAGCATTGCCTTCATTGGCACCTGTTTCTGGCAGTTCAATACCTGCTGGTACGGCTGGCTTAGGTGTTGGTGTTTCACCACCTTGATTGCCATTATAGATAGGACAATCGTCGTCGGACTGAGTTTGGCTAAGGAGGGTTAGGTCCTGCAGCGTGACCATCGTTGGCGTACAAGGCTCTGGCGGACATGCTTCGTTGGTGTAAGTAAATGTCCAGCTTGCAGGTTCTGTTAGGACGTAACCAGCCGCTGCTTCGGCAACGATTGTTACTGTACCGGTTGCAGGGTGGAAGCCTGGTGTCAAAACTTCGTCACCGTTTTTGTAAATAACACCCGTTGTTGATGGGATAGTAAAGCCATCTTGATCGGTGCCACATGGGTTCACACTGGTGACTTCACCTGGAGTAACCGATACGGGGCAAGCAGTGTTGGTGTAAACGAATACCCATGCAAACTGCGAGGTGATGACATAGCCAGGATCTGGTACGGCAATGATGCCAACGATATGTCCTGCTGTGTATTCGCCCGCAGGTTTAGCGATTGGAGACAGGTTGACGTAGTATTTTACGTGTTCAGACTCAGGGATAATGTATTTATCATTAGCAGTGCCACATTCGTCAATCTTGGTTGGCGCAGCAGCAGTTATTTCACATGGGCGTGAGCTATAATCAAAATCCCATGTTTTTTGGCCAGTTAGAGTATAGCCTGCATCAGCTTCGGCTATAATCTTAACACCGAACAGTTTTTGGAATGTGTTCAGGCTATATGTCCCCGCGACTTTTACATCGTAATTGAGTAGGCTGGTGCGTACTTTGTAAGTAACGTGAGGTGTAGAAGGAATGACGTATTTATCATTGTCGGTTCCACAAACATCGATCTTTTCTGGTGTGGTTGCAGTGACCTCACACTTTGCTGTACTAAAATCGAATGACCAGCTTGTCGTTCCATCGAGGATAACAGTGTTGTCTACTGGCAAAGCTTTCACTACAACAACTGCACCTGCAGGAAATACCGTGTAGGTGTTTGCGGGAACAGTCTGGAAACTGCCATTGTTAATCTTTACTTGGTAAATGACGCCGTTTGTTTGAGGAATAACATACTTATCATTTTGGCTACCACACTCTTCAATAAAGGTAGGAGTTGCTGGTGTGATAACGGTAGGTCCACAACCCTCCACCCAAAAAGTTTTAGATTTTGTGTCGTTACCCTGAGCACCGTCAACGGTGACCGTCGCTTTGACATGGTAGCCTTGGTTCTGCTGAGGTGCACCGGTGAAAGCTAGTGTATATGTCTTTGTATAGTCAAGGTTGTTGCCAGGACCACTGCCGGTAAAGGTGACTGGCTGAGGACCGATAGGGCTCGCAAGTTGACCCGCTGTCGGAGCCTGTGCCTCAAAAGTAACTGTTCCGTTACGAGTGCCCTCGTCAAAACCAAAGAATTTCACATCGAGGCTACACCCGACGTGTGGATCGTTTGCGTTACCGTTGTCTGCATCAAATTCACCGATTTTGACGGTGCCGTTGTTGCCTGCTGGTTTATCAGCTGCAGCATTCTGTAGTGTTAAAACCCCAGACAAATTAACTGAAAATACAGCCAACAAAAGTGCGAAGATTATGTTAGTAGTTCGACGGAGTGCGCGAATCATGGTGGACAACCTTTTACCTCTCAGCCCACCATAAATATTGTTATGGAATATAACTTAAATTTTACCTAATGTCAATAATATTCTATTCATAAGCACTATCGCCCGAAACACTATCAGCTAGATTTCAAGCAAGGAGCCTACTATTAGGAGTGGTTGCCCTGCGGGTAACATTACATAATTCGAAGCCTGATGAACACATATGGAGTGCCACGCCCATGACGCAGCGGCGTCTATTAAAGGCGTACCATAAAAGAAGAGCAGTCAGGGCAAAAGGAAGGAGAATGATGAAGACAATAACAAAATCATTGATTGCAGCGAGCATTGTAGGGCTTGTCGGGACCGGAGGTCTGGCGACAGCCTCGATTGCCGGTGCTGAGAGTGGTAGTAGTTCCACGGATCCAATGTCGAGCCTTGTCGATAAGATTGCATCAACATTTAATCTGGACAAATCAAAAGTCCAGGCGGTATTTGACGCGGATCGATCGGCGCGCCAGGTAGAGCGGGAAAAACAAGTGAGTGACCGGCTACAGGCGCTTGTTGATGACGGAACAATCACGGCAGCGCAAAAAACAGCGATAGAATCAAAACTTGCCGAGCTGAAAAAGGAGCG
>JALQVV010000018.1 GCA_023260255.1 Candidatus Saccharimonadia bacterium | reverse complement strand
TATCCTGCTTTGCCTGCTCATGCAGCTCCTCTGCAACCGGAAGGATAAGCTCGGGGAGGTTGACTGTCACTTGCTCATTGTTTTCTCCTGGGAGGAATATCTTATCAAGATCAAAAGCCCTACGAACTGTTTCGGTTGACTGTCGCCCGCCTAAACGACGACTCTTTACTCCATCAGCATAGCTTTCTAGCGCAAGTAGTGCATATGCTGTATGCGCCTGTTCACTTGTTTCAGGGTGATAGGCATCAAAGTTTGCATATAGATTAAGGTGTTCACCAAGACTTCGTTCTGTCATAGACAAGCTGATGCCAAGATATTCCCGTATCTTTTGCGCGGCCTCTTGCTCTATGCGACGAGCTTCCTGGCCAGTGAGTCTGCTATCAAAGCCGCCGCCAATAATTACTCCAGCGGTGTGATAACTGCGTACGAAAGGGCTGACATCCATGAGACCTGAAGTTATCAAAAGAACCCCATACTCATCTTTACTAATACCACTGAGGATCATCGCTCGCCGTACCATTTCGAATTCCGCACGTTCAAGGTGGTTTTCCATGCTATCGTCAGGACGCTCGACTGCTTCTGCCATCACCTCTTCAAGTGGCAGTTGGAATGCATAGCTTCCGAGCAGTTCCTGCTGTTCGGTGGTAAGTTTGCCTAGTTCATCTCTCAGCTCATCAATTGTTGGTTCAACACCATTCTCACTAACGAATCTATCAAATGCCTTTTGATATTTTTTGGCAAAACCTTCATCGAATACGGGATGGGGGGACAGATAGGCAGATTCGCCGTCTTTTTTAAAGTCATCGCGAAGGATTCGCTCCCATTTCAGGATCTCACCGTTCAATTTTGGTGGAACAGTAATATCAGCAATTCGTTTACCCTGGCTTTGTGCGAGAAGTTCCACAAGTCGTGGATTGAGTGAACGGAGGATTGGTTCAGGAAGTTCTTTACCGCCTGTGGTCGGCGCGCTATAGGTACCCAGTGTTCGCTCGTAGTCAACATATTCCAGATCAAGTGCATGCAAGGCAGTGTATTGACCCTTGGTAGCCCCACGGGTCTGGTCGATGAAATCAATGTAAATACTTTCGGAACCGTCCGCTTTTTTGCGAAGTACACGGCCAATCAGTTGTTTTGTGCGTACAGGGGAGGTTGTCGGTGCCATATTAATGGCGAAACTTGCCCTGTCACTGTCCCAACCTTCCTCGAGTGTTCGCGTGAACGTAAGGACATCGATACCACCAGCCTGGAACTGCTTCAGTCGAGCATGCTGTTCGTCTGGGGTGAGGTGTGAACCGATATCAAGGCTACTGATGCCACGCTGTTGTAGTAGCTGTGCCATTCGTCGGGCATGAATGTTATTGCTCCCGGGGATACACGCAATAAGCCCCTGGCGGCCTTCTGCTACGAGCGATTCGGCCATTTGCAGCGCAGTGCCGTTACGCTGAAGGTTTTCAATGAGTGGAGCTAGTTCGCGTTCTGTAAAGTCGCCAAACGACTGATCGGCAATAACTGTTTCGTGGGTTTCGTACACCAGAGCGCGGAGAGGTGCTGTTCTGCCAGATTCAATAGCCCTCATAAGTGAGAAATCATATAGTTTTCTGTCGTATACCTCGTCCGATTTTCGGTCACTCGCAAAATCAGGAGTTGCCGAAAGCCCTAATTTAAAGGCGCTTGGAAACGCTGTTTTCAGCGCCTTTGAAGTCTCGGCGCCAAGGCTGCGGTGACATTCGTCTGCAATGATGACATCAAATTCACCAAGCTGAGCATGGTTATTTTTGACATCATTCAAAAATCCCGCATATGTTGAAACGACAATACTAGAATCTTTAGTGGCTTTTTCGCCATCATAATGAGACATGACTTTGGCAGCTTGGGGAAGGTCGGCAAATTTACGCAGACCCGTAGGGCGAGTTTCGTCGTCACCGGTAATTTGTTTTGCGATTCCGATTTTTGGTGCCAACATCAGGACGC
The DNA here is from genome assembly GCA_023260255.1 of Candidatus Saccharimonadia bacterium. Classification (GTDB taxonomy): domain Bacteria; phylum Patescibacteriota; class Saccharimonadia; order Saccharimonadales; family Saccharimonadaceae; genus UBA2112. The sequence continues at coordinate 1,067 of JALQVV010000018.1, read as the reverse complement.
GATGACCGGTTTTGACTGCAGCCTCAGCAATAAGTGCTTCCACAGCTGTCTTACCAGTACTGGTAGCCATCTCTACATATCCCGACGGCGTACCATCAATAAGCGCCTGTCCGACAGCGACAAGTGCTTCATCTTGTTGGATATCAAGGCTAAAGTCTCGCGATTCGGCATCACGAAGAACATCTAACAGATTACTCGCAAATTCTAGTCGTGGTTGATGCTCCTGCTCAGAGGAAGCACCAGTGGTGGTCTCAAAACTCATTATGGTACTATGATAACATAAAATTATAAAAAAGTAAATAGCTTATAATAATTATTAAGCACTATATCTCTGGTCTACTGGAAATAACTTATGCTATTATTTCCAGTATGATAGAAAGAACAATTACCCCACTCATCCGCTCCCATCTGGGGCGGGGGCGGGTGATTGTCCTGTATGGGCCTAGGCGAGTGGGCAAAACCACGATTGCGCGGCAAATTCTCGCCGAAGCGCCGGCGGAGGATCAGCTATACCTCAACTGTGACGAAATGGTGACGGCAGATGCGCTCAAGCCCACTAGTCTGGCGGCGCTTGAAAGAGTGATTGGCCAAGCCAAACGCATCGTCATAGACGAGGCACAGCGGGTGGAGAACATTGGCCTGACGCTCAAGCTCCTCATTGACAGCCACCCCGAACTCGACATCATTGCCACGGGTAGCTCGTCGTTTGACCTGGCGGGCAAGGTCAAAGAACCTTTGACGGGGAGGGCATACGAATTTTTCCTGACACCCCTTAGCTTGGCCGAAATCAAGACATACTTTGGCTATAACGACCTACAGCTTCAGACAATTTTGCCACGATTGCTGCGCCTTGGTAGTTACCCAGGGATCATACTGACCGACGACGCCCGGGCCGACGAAGAAATCATTGCCCTTGCTAATAATTATGTGTACAAAGACAGCCTGGAACTCGTTGAATTGCGTCAGCGCCAACTACTGCCGCGACTTCTGCAGGCGCTGGCCCTGCAGATAGGGCAGGAAGTCTCGTACCACGAGCTCGGCAATACATTTGGCGTCAAAGTTGAAAC
>JALQVV010000004.1 GCA_023260255.1 Candidatus Saccharimonadia bacterium | reverse complement strand
TATTATTTTGAAATGAGTTAGTTTTAATAAATTCAAAAAATTTAGCTCCAAGTTTATCGTTATTATTTTGTATTTTTTGATCTTTTGTAATTTTAATTATAGTAATTTTTATTTGAGCGCTCAAATCAAAGCTAAGAAAATCTTTTATTTTCTTTTTATTAAGATTAAGCATTTCTTTGATTGAAACTGCGTATCGACTTATTGGACTGTTACTTAATTCTTTTAATTCATAATTTGAGTTTACAAACAAAACTATGTTATTTTGTTTTTTTAAATTTAATGATTTGTTTTGAATTTTGATTGACATTTCTTATTATTATTAAGTGATTAATTTTTTAAAATGATTTAGAACACTTATTATTATATTAATAAGTAATTTCAATGAATAAATTAGTTTATAAGAAAATTTTATCTGATTATTTAATATTTTTTATTATTACAATCGTAAGTGCAACCACTATTATTTGGATATTTCAGGCAGTAAATTTTTTAGATATAATGGTAGAAGACGGGAAGGGATATCTTACTTATATAAATTACTCTTTATTAAATATCCCAAAGATACTCTCAAGATTATTGCCTTTTATTTTATTTTTTTCATTTTTTTACATTTTGATTAAATACGAGAATAATAATGAATTATTAATTTTCTGGAATTTTGGAATTAATAAAATTCAGCTAATTTATTTTTTCTTATATTTTTCAATATTAATAGTTATTATTCAAATTCTTCTGACTTCACTTATTGTTCCAAATTCATTGAAGTATTCAAGAGAATTAATGAAAAATTCTAATATTGATTTATTCGAAGGATTTATAAAACCAAAAAAATTTAATGACACTATAAAAGGGTTAACAATTTACTCAGAAGAGAAAATGGAAAATGGTAACTTTAAAAACATATTTATTAATAAAGTTACAGGTAATAACTCATTTCAAATAACTTATGCAAAAACTGGTAAACTTATAATTGGTTTTAATAATGTTTTAGAACTTTATGATGGTGAAACAATTAATAATATAAATAATAAAATATCAAAATTTAAATTTCAAAAATCAGATTTTAGTCTTAATAA
>JALQVV010000107.1 GCA_023260255.1 Candidatus Saccharimonadia bacterium | reverse complement strand
ATGATCGTCGCCGGCCTCGAGCTGCATGGCCCTGAGAAGAAGACGCTGACCGACGACGATGACCGAACGGCCAGAGTAGTCAACACGCTTACCAAGCAGGTTCTGGCGGAAGCGACCCTGCTTACCCTTCAGCATATCGCTGATTGATTTCAGGCGACGACGACCACCAGTTGCGTTGACAGCGCGACCACCACGAGCGGCACTGTTGTCAATCAATGCATCGACTGCTTCTTGCAGCATACGCATCTCATTGCGGCGGATGACTTCAGGAGCGTTCAGATCAATCAGTTTCTTGAGACGGTTATTACGGTTAATGACACGGCGATACAGGTCGTTCAGGTCTGATGTAGCGAAACGACCACCGGTCAACTGAACCATCGGACGAAGGTCTGGTGGGATCACTGGCAGCACAGTCAGTGCGAGGCTGCTTGGTTTGATACCAGCAGCATGCATACCTTCAAGCACCTTCAGGCGCTTGAGTAGTTTCTTTTCACGCTGACCCTTAGCGCCTTCAACTTCTTCGGTTAGTTCTTTGATCAGCACTGGCAGATCAATTTCGTCGAGCAGTGCCTTAAGTGCGGTACCGCCCATACCAACAGTCACAAGCTCTTCGTACTCTTCTGGCAAGTTACGGTAATCGGTTTCGTTGATCAACGCACCCTTCACTAGGCTATCAAGCTGTGCTTTCTTGACATTGTAGCTTTCGTTGAGCTCTTCAACTTCACGTGATTGAGCTTCGGCAAGCGCCTTTACATCGGCACCTTCAGCTTCTGCTTCTTTTTCGTAACGCATCTTGATCGCGACACGGCCGGCTTCAGTTTCAGCCTCGAGATCAGCGAGGAACTTCTCGCGCTTCTCTTCGTCAACGCTTAAGATAATGTAGCTTGCAAAGTATGCGACACGTTCGAGATTACGAACCGTAATACCCAGCAGCAAGCTCATTGCGCTCGGTGTACCACGCATAAACCAAATGTGTGCAACTGGCGCAGCAAGGCTAATGTGACCCATGCGTTCGCGACGAACAATTGATTTAGTGACGAGTTCGCCATTTTTATCAACCGCTGCTTCGCGTGAACGAACACCCTTCAATTTGCTGTCGTGTGGGTTGATATCTTTGACTGGACCAAAGATACGCTCACAGAACAAGCCATCGCGTTCTGGTTTTTGGGTGCGGTAGTTAATCGTCTCCGGTTTGGTGACTTCGCCGTGGCTCCATTTCAGGATGTCGTCTGGGCTTGCAACAGCCAAACGCACAGCATCAAAGTCAGCGATTCCGGTGCCTGCAACAACTCGTGACATATTACACCTCCTCCTTGATTTCTTCTATTTCATCAATGTCCTGAACACTCAGACCGTCTTCGTCTAAATCGAGCTCATCGGCTTCGTCCAGCACTGTTTCTACATCGTCATCGTCAGCCAAGATGGTTGCAGGGACTGTTTTGTCCTCTGGACCAGCTTCGGCAATGACTTCTTCGGCGTCAACAACAACATCTTCGCCTTCTTCGGTTTCATCAAGCAGGTCAACACGAAGACCAAGGCCCTGGAGTTCCTTCACGAGGACGTTAAAGCTCTCAGGCAACTTAGGACCGACGATTGGTTCGCTCTTAATAATTGACTCGTAGGCTTTAGCACGACCATACACATCGTCGGATTTGATCGTCAGCATTTCCTGCAAAGTCGTGGCAGCACCGTATGCTTCCAGTGCCCACACCTCCATCTCACCAAAGCGCTGACCACCGTTTTGTGCTTTACCACCAAGTGGCTGCTGGGTGACCATGGTGTATGGACCAGTTGAACGAGCGTGAATCTTGTCGCTCACCATGTGGTGTAGCTTGATCATGTGCATAACACCGACGGTTGTGCGCTCTTCGAATGCCTCGCCAGTACGGCCATCAAACAGTTGTGATTTACCATCTTTTGCATAGCCGGCTTTTTCAAGTTCGCTACTAATCACGTCGTTTGGCACACCGTTAAATGGAGGCGTTGCAACCTTGTAACCAAGCGCGCGCGCCGCCATACCCAGGTGGGTTTCGAACAGCTGACCAATATTCATACGGCTTGGGACACCAAGTGGGTTCAAGACCACATCAACAGGCGTACCGTCTTCCATGAATGGCATATCTTCGACAGGCAAAATACGGGCAACAACACCCTTGTTACCGTGACGACCAGCCAACTTGTCACCAACGCTGATCTTGCGCAGCTGCGCAACAAAGATCTGGATTTGCATCAATACGCCAGCTTTCAACTCATGGCCGTTTTCGCGGCTAAAGATCTTCACACCGACGACTTTACCACCACCGGCATTGTTCATGCGCTGTGAGGTATCACGGACGTCTTTGGCTTTTTCACCAAAGATCGCACGAAGCAGCCGCTCTTCAGAGCTGAGTTCTTGCTCACCCTTTGGTGTAATCTTTCCTACCAGCACATCGCCAGCTTTGACTTCAGAGCCAATCTGGACAATACCATTTTCGTCGAGGTGACGAAGTGATTCTTCGCTGACGTTTGGAATGTCACGGGTAACGATTTCAGCACCAAGTTTGGTTTCGCGGACTTCAACGTTGTAGTCCTTGATGTTAATGCTGGTCAGAGTATCATCCTGGACCAGGCGGTTGCTCAGGACGATCGCGTCGTCCATGTTGTAACCACCCCATGGCATAAAGGCAACCAATAGGTCTTTACCGAGTGCAAGCTCGCCATCAGCGATTGATGCACCTTCGATCAGCGTATCACCCTGTTTTACCTTGTCGCCACGTGATACGCGGACTTTTTGGTTGATTGAGCGGTCGTCGTTGCTCTTAGCAAAGTGAACCAGTTCGTATTTTTTGACGCCATCAGCGTATTTAACATGAACTTCGTCACCATCGGCACGCACAACTTCACCAGCGCCTTCGGCAACAATCAGCTGGCTGGTATTCTTGGCGATTTCACCTTCGATACCCGTACCAACAGTTGGCGCTTCAGGGCTCAGCAAAGGAACAGCCTGTTTCTGCATGTTTGAACCAGTCAACGAACGGTCGACACGGTTTTTCTCGATGAATGGGACGAGAGCTGCGGTTGAGCCAAGGATTTGCTTGTGCGCAGCGTCCATGTAGGTAACTTCGCTAGCATCAACTTGCTCTGGCAGCAGTCCGTTACGAGCGCTTACGCGTTCATCTACAAACTTACCATCTTTGTCTAGTTGGGCACTCGCATCGGCGATCACCTCTGTGACTTCTTGGCTCGCATCCAGGTAAACCACTTCGTCGGTTACTTTACCATCTTTCACCTTGAGGTATGGTGTTTCAATAAAGCCGTACTCATTGATGCGAGCGTAGCTTGCAAGGTTGAGCACCAAACCAATGTTGGCACCTTCAGGTGTTTCAACCGAACACAAGCGACCGTAGTGCGTCGGGTGGGCGTCACGGACGTCAAATCCAGCACGTTCGCGGCTCAAACCACCAGGACCCATCGATGATAGGCGACGTTTGTGTGACAGCTCTGATAGTGGGTTCGTCTCGTCCATCAGCTGGCTCAGCTGACTGCTAGCAAAGAATTCACGAACGGCAGCAACGACCGGGCGGGCATTGATCAGTTGTCCCGGCGTAACGCTTTCGATGTCGCTCATTGACATACGGTCCATGGCGTTGCGCTGCATGCGGAGCATACCAACGCGGAACTGGCGGGCAACCAGTTCGCCAACCAATTTGACACGGCGGTTGTTGAGGGCATCGATATCATCGGCTGCTTCCTGAGTGTTATTGAGTCGGATGATCTCACGAATGATCGCGATCAGATCAGACATCTGGAAAACACGATTTTCGGTCGTGTTTGGCACTTCCAGGCCAAGGCGTTGGTTCAACTTGTAGCGACCAACACGGCTGTAATCAAAACGCTTGAAATCAAAGAACATGCGCTCAATCATGCTGCGAGCGTTGTCAACGGTCGCCAGGTCACCTGGACGGAGGCGGCGATATACTTCGATCAATGCTTCGTTTGATCCGCGGGCTGGATCTTTCTCAAGCGTTGCATCAATATAGTTCACATCACCCGTATCAACATCTGTAAACATCGATTTAATTTCAGATGTTTTGTTGTGGCCAAGTGCACGGAGCAATGTCGTGACAGGTAGCTTGCGACGACGATCGATTTTGACATAGATCGTACCGTTACTTGCGGTTTCAAACTCCAACCACGCACCACGACCTGGGATCAATTTGGCGCCATAATAGTTACGGCCAGCGATGTTGTCAGCGGTAAAGAACACACCGGCGCTACGGATCAGCTGCGATACGACGACACGTTCGGTGCCGTTAATAATAAATGTTCCGCGGTCGGTCATCCATGGGTAATCACCCAGGTAGATTTCTTGTTCCTTTACTTCGCCGGTGACCTTGTTAGTCAGTTCGACATTGACGTGCAGCGGCGCGTCAAATGTCAGGTTGTTTTCTTTGGCTGCTTGCTCGGTTTGCTTTGGATCTTCAAAATGATAATCCTTGAACCGTAGTTCTAGTTTTTGACCGGTGTAATCCTCGATTGGATTCAACTCGGTAAAGATCTCGCTCAGACCAGTTTCGACGAATTCTCGCCAACTGTCCTTTTGGTGCGCGATCAGGTTTGGTAGTGGAAGAGCTGTATCATCCTGCGTGAAAAACACGCGGCTCTTCGCGACTTGTTTCGCTTTCGCCACTTATGCCTCGCTTATAATAATTAGTAGTTTATAGTGATCTGGCCCGAAGATTCACTAAGCTTGGAGTCCTGATTTCTGCCATAAAATCCGGACAATAGAATACCAAGCTACTCTGCTTCTTATGACCTATTGTGACGATTTTTTCGTCAGTAGTCAACACTTTTTGTTAATTTTATCAAATAATTTGACCATTTATTGTCCTTCATCTATAACTAAGCTATTGTTCGTGTCGAAATCAAGGAGAAATCATGAACGACGTACGTAAGGTTGTCTCTTGGGTACCTAGGGTCATCGCCTGGATCCCCAAGTACTCCGGGCTCGTCATTCTTGTACTGGGCGTTCTCTGTGTCCCCTGGTACATTTGTGTTCGTCTGGCTGCCCTGTGGTGCGCCATGAGGGTCTGGTCTGACCAGATCGTCAAGCAGGAATCACTCTCTGGTGGGTCCTACAACAGCACGTCATACATCGTCAATGAGCATCCAACGCTATTCGGAACTACGGAATTCAGCCCGGAGTCGATCTTGCTTGGTACTGCTTGGATGATTGGGCTATTCGGTACTGTCTGGGCCATCCAGTTCTCGATCCGATATCTCTATCGGCTCTGGAAAACAGCAGACCAACAGCCGGCCGCAACTATAGAGCCGGTTGACGTCACCTCATCGGCGCACGAAGTTTGGCGCGGCCCACAGCCCGTCGCGTATGACTTTGACTCACACTG
>JALQVV010000106.1 GCA_023260255.1 Candidatus Saccharimonadia bacterium | reverse complement strand
CATGGGCTAGTACTGAGATAGCTCTCGGGGTCGCGCGGTGTTATACGTTCTGACGATGCACCTTGCACCTCTGTAACGACGCCTTCGACAAAGTTAGACTTTTTCTTGGTAATCTGGGCGACTACTCGCTCGCCGGGTAATCCACCCCAGACCAGGCATTTTTTGCCAGTGCTGAGTTTGCCGATCGTCTGACCACCGCCGATAATGCGGTCCAGCGTCAGCTCGACTAATGGGAGAGGTTTTTTGGGCATATATACCATTATAGCGCAATAACTATATACTGATATTGACTTTTACAAAACTTTGTGATATTCTGAAGGTGATATGGAGCAGTTGGAGAAACCCACCACCTCTGTTAATTATGGTTCAAAATTCACCTCGTCAGAGGTGGACGAGTTTTTGCGCGACGCTTTTCGCGGTCGCGCAGAGATTCATGACCGTTTGGCGAAACTATCGCTGAAACCTCTTGCTACCCCTATAAAAGAAACAGTTGCAGCGACAAAAACACAGCATGAAGTCCCTGGTCTGATTGACGACGAGAGCGACGCCGATGAGTATGAAACCTCTCGTGACACAGAGGTTAAAAGAAGCCTTGGTCGCGGTGCACTGTCACGAGTGATCAGAGGTACGGATAAATGGATTGCTTATGGCACGGCACGCCTTATTGCGAGCTTGCCTGGTACGAAATCTATGGAGGAACGTGCGGAACGCCAAAAAGAGTTGGATGAAAAGTACGCCAACAAAGATGGTGATTCATGGATCCGCCGCCGGTTCAACGCGATCAATCGCAACCGCCTGAATATTCGTGACCGTGTGCCAGTGTATGGCATTGGCGCTTTGGCGCTTGCACGATTTGGTGTGCCATATGCATTGGATCTTGGTACGCACGCTGCACACGATGTGTCTGAATGGTTGAATCAACCACGCACTCTGACAATTGGCCAAGATTTAGCGGCGGATTCAATTGACTATGGAATAACCGAGAAAAAGGCTGTGTTCGCTATGGGTGGACATACGCAAGGACTTGCTGAGGAGAGTGGCTATATACAAAGTCTTCGTGACTCTGGTGCAATTGCTCCTGATGAAGAAGTTGTCCCAATTAACTGGTCCGCACAAATGGGTCTCCCTGGCGAATCGATGCCAATGACTGTATCTGATGCCGAAGGTGGCGCACAAGTTGCGCAGATTATCCGTCAAGCTGACGGTCAGCCTATTAAGATTCTCTCATTCTCACAGAGCACTGAAGCAACACTTCTTGGGCTTAATGAAGTCGCAAATCAGCCTGGTAACAATGGCCGTCTACCTGATAATGTTGAAGTAATCCTTCAAGGAACACCAAGCGGTAAGTTTGGTATGAGCAACAATAACCTTGTCGGCGCGGTGAATCCTCTTCTTGGAGCGATGGGATTCGAAATTGATCAACCAATTCCAGAAGGTAACATTACGGTCCGAACGCATGTCAATGACGTGTTCGGTAATTCAGCTGACCAATCCGGTAGTTTTACAGGACTCATGGCAATAAGCCCGGGTCACCAAGTTGTCGATGAAAACAATGCTGTCCTCCTGTATACCTATCAAGAAGGCAGCACGAAATATGAGGTGTGGGGTTCTCCAAGTGGCATGAACCACCCGGTATCGCAACTATTGGAGGCGAATGGTGTACCTGTATCGCCGGAGCTCGACAATCTTTTTGAAGCTGCAGTGCCACGTACGCCACATGGTGAGGAAACGCGCTATACGGATGCCGGCCAGGTTTCTGATGCCTTCGGTACCTATCTTGATAGTACAACTGGCAATACGGGTATTGCATCAAATGTGGTTGACAGTGTTATGACACCTGAGCGGACGAATGATCTGCAGAATATGACTGATCTACAAAAAATCCCTGACCAATTCGCTGAAATGGCTAATGACCCATCGAAAATCCCTGAAAATAGCCAGGCTATCCACCAGGAAGTAAATGAAGCGATTCAGACCGGTGTTGAATATCTCAACCCAAATAAGTGGATTGAAGCTGCCAATGATGGTTTAAGAGGCGCTGGTATACCATTCCAATTACCAGAGCAGGCTCCTGCTGCTGCACCACCACCTCCAGTACTTCCCGATTTTAGCCAACCACTTCAACAAGTGAATGATCTCGTCGGTCAATTTGGACAGTTCCTCCAAGGTTTTCAACCTCCTCGATAAAGTATGACGATAAGTGAAAACGACCGCGTAACAGCGGTCGTTTTGGCTGTGGCGTGCTATCATAAAGGTAATGCCTTCTCCCCTGTTGCCTCACGATGAGAAACTGTCAAAAACTGACGGTTGGTTGGCGCCGTACCATAGCAAGATTATAGAACGACTGCGACATACTACAGAGTTTGCCGAGCGGATTGTTGATAGTGCAGACATAGCTGACTTTGCTCTTGGCTATTTGCACTTTGGACTACACCGCACGGACACAGGCTGGGTGTTGCGCGAATGGGCACCGGCAGCGACGAAAATATACCTTGTAGGTGAGTTTTCTAACTGGAAAGATAATGATGATCTTGCACTCGTTCGTGGCAAAAACGATGAATGGGAAATTCAACTGCCGCCAGATGCGCTCAAACATGGTGATCATTACAAATTGCATATGTACTGGGATGGCGGTGACGACTACCGGGTGCCTGCCTGGGCTACCTATGTCCTGCAAGATCCCAAAACGGATGTATTTGACGCTGTTGTTTGGCACCCCGATACGCCGTTTATGTGGCATGATAGCGATTTTCAGCCCGCTGAACCACCGCTGATTTATGAAGCGCATGTTGGTATGAGTAGTGAACGCGAAGGAGTGAGTAGTTACAGTGAATTTACGCGTGACGTACTGCCTCGCATCAAAGCGGCTGGCTACAATACTGTCCAGCTGATGGCGATTGCCGAGCACCCGTACTATGGTAGTTTTGGCTATCATGTGTCGAGTTTTTTTGCACCGAGTTCACGCTTTGGGACGCCGGACGACCTACGCGCGCTCGTAGATGCGGCGCACCAAATGGGCCTGCGCGTCATCATGGATATTGTCCATTCGCATGCGGTCAAAAACGAAGTCGAAGGGTTGAGTCGCTATGATGGTACCTATGATCAGTTTTTCCACCCTGGCGATCGGGGTGTTCACGATCAATGGGACAGTCGTGTGTTTGATTATGGCAAACCTGGCGTGGTGCACTTTTTGCTCAGCAATTGCCGCTACTTCTTGGACGAATTCCACATTGATGGTTATCGGTTCGACGGTGTGACGAGCATGCTGTATACCCACCATGGCATGGGCACTGATTTTGACAGTTATGACAAATATTTCCAGCACGAGGATCTAGACGCGGCGGCGTATCTGACGCTCGCCAATCAATTGATTCACACTGTCAAACCGGCAGCGGTCACAATTGCCGAAGATATGAGCGGTATGCCTGGGCTGGCTGCCCCGATTGCGGATGGCGGGTTTGGGTTTGATTATCGTTTGAGTATGGGTGTGCCGGATTTATGGATTAAATACACAAAAGACCTCAAGGACGAAGAGTGGAATGTATCGCAGCTGTACCACGAATTAATCCAACATCGGCCTGAGGAGCAGACAATCAGTTACGTAGAAAGCCATGACCAAGCCCTTGTGGGTGACAAAACGCTGATATTCCGCCTTGCCGACAAGGAAATGTACGATCATATGCAGGTTACCGATAACAATCTCGTCATTGATCGTGCGGTCGCACTCCACAAAATGATCCGACTGCTCACCGCCAGTCTTCATCACGGCGGATACCTCAATTTCATGGGCAACGAATTCGGTCATCCAGAATGGATTGATTTCCCGCGTGAAGGTAATGACTGGTCATACAAATATGCCCGGCGGCAATGGAGTCTACGCGATGATCCTAAATTAAAATATCACTATCTGGCAGCGTTTGACCAAGCGGTGACAGCACTCCTGCCCTCTCTGCACAGCGAACCCGAGTATGTGTATGTTAATGACAGTGATCATGTACTTTCATATATGCGTGATGACTTGCTATTTGCTTTCAATTTGGACCCATCGAAATCGTTTGCTGACTACCTTTTACCAGTAAAAATGGGTGATTACAACATAGTCCTATCGAGCGACGCTCCAGAATTTGGAGGTTTCGGTCGTATTGATACGTCACTCACCTATTCGACAGGCACTAACGAACGCATTAGATTGTATGTACCTGCGCGAACAGCGCTCGTGCTAAGAAGGGTATAAATGGAAAGGCACCGATCGACTTAAGTCGATCGGTGCCGGACGCCCGCATCACGAAGGTCGTGCTACGACGATCTGAACAGGAATGCCCAGATTTTGTGCAGATACCTCCGCCTGGTGCGGACGACTGTCCTCTGGCGGGACCAAGGGTTGGGACGAATCATCGTTCTCCTTTGGATGTGGCAGTAAGGTGAGATTCACCTAGTGGACTGCTCTGTTTTTAATCTATCATAAATATTATTATTTGTCAATCAACAGAGATAGATTATTGACAAATACTCAATATAGGAGTATAGTATCAACGATGGTTCGGTAGAATGTTATAAGTAGCATGTCTGCATTTTAAAGGGTAAAAATGCGGGAATGGTACAGTGTACACCACCCCGCACCTTAACAAGGTGAACTAGATTCTCGGAAGGAGAATGATGGCGAAACTGGAACGTCCGACGGGTATTGTCGCACTCACCGCTCTTGCCGCTGCGTTTGCCCTGACGGGCTGCAGCGGCTTCGGTGGCGATGATGACGTAGTTTACTGCGTCGATCAGAACGACAATGTCGTGTCGCAGCAGGAGTACGAGAAATACTGCGACGATACCTCACCCCACTATGTGGGCGGGGGCGGTTACTACTTCATGCATGGGCCGTACGCATCCGGCATTTCGCCCGGAACCCACCTGGATCGTAACGCGAGCTACGGTCGCTTCTCGACGAACGATGCCAACGCGCGTTCCAACGCGGGCCTGCCCCCATCGGGCAAGGTGACGGTTGGACAGCCGATCCCCGGCAAGTCCGGTGGCTTTGGTGTCAGCGGAGGCGGTTCCAAGGGGGGCTTTGGCGGCGGCGGCAGTTCGTCCGGCGGCTAGACAGAACAACTGGAAGGATACAGAAATGCATCGCATGGTTTGTTTGAAACGGGTCGACTGGACGCGATTGGTTCAGAAGCAAGGGTTGGTCTACACGGTAGACACCGATCCGAGCGATCCGTTCCACCACTACTGGCGCGAAGGGTCGTACTACTCGTTCGACCTGGAGGAAATCGAAGCGCTGGAGAAGGCGGCCAAGGTCGTGTTCGAAATGTGCATCGAGGCCGGCGACTACATGGCCGAGCATCCGGAGCTGATGATTCGCATGGGAATCCCCGAGTGGGCCCACGCAATGGTTCTGCATGAGTGGAACCGTGACCCGGAGTTCGGCAGTGTATACGGACGGTTTGATTTCCGCTTCGGCGGATTCAACTATCCGGCACCCGAAATGCGCGTGCCCAAGCTTTACGAATTCAATGCCGACACTCCGACCGGCCTGGTCGAGTCGACAGCGATTCAGTGGGCTTGGCTGGAGAACCTCGCCGTCGGTGAGGACCAGTGGAACCACGCATACGAGATGCTCGTGCTGGCGTGGAAGCGCAACATGGAGCTGATCGTCAGAGACCGGGGGCTCAGCAGTCCTACGGTCCATTTCGCGATTGGTGACGGCCAGGGTAGCTTCGAAGACGAGATGAACTGCCTGCAGATTGCGAGTGCCTGCAAGGACGCAGGCTATGGCATCAAAACCATCTTCATGGAGAACATCAAGTTGGGTGACGATGGTCGCTTCTACGACGAAGAGGACCAGCACATCGACGTTATCTTCAAGTTGTACCCGTGGGAACACATGGTGCATCAGGAGTTCGGTCGTGCTGCGTTCGAGGACATGGAGCGTCCCAACGGCACCTACTGGATCGAATCGCCCTACAAGATGCTCTGGAGCAACAAGGCCTTGTTGGCGGTGCTGTGGATGCTGTTCAAGGACGACGCGGAGAAAGCCCAATATCTGCTGCCGGCGTATTTCGAAGAGGATGCGCCGGACATGCCGGTGGGCTATGCCCGCAAACCTTTGCTCAGCCGTGAAGGAGCCAACATTTCGTTGGTGGCTCCCGACGGCACCGAGCTGGTCGAGGTGATTGACAAGGAGTACGGCGAGGAAGGCTTCATTTTGCAAGAACTGGCCCAACCGCCTATCTTCACGTCTGATGAGTATGGTATCGTCCACCCCGTTCTCGGGATCTGGATGATCGACGGCGAACCTGCCGGAATGCTCATCCGCGAGAGTGCGAGTCCGGTCACGGACGATTTCGCGAACTTCGTCCCACATATCATCACGAGCAAGGACGGCCAGCGTGCGTACACGCACAAGCCCGTCCCGCTCTACTGATCCGTACGAGAAAGGAAAGCATGAACGCGTTCATTGATAGTCTCGCCGGTTTTCCGGCAGACTTGGGCAAAGGCCTGTGGATCTTTGGCATTGCCGGGTTCTACATGGGCCTGCTGTGGTTCATCGTCGACAGGCTGACGCCGTTCGACGATTGGAAGGAGTTGTTCGAAAGGGGCAACGTTGCGTATCTGTGTCAGAGAATCGGCCTTCTGGCTGCACAGCCCATCGCCATGATGGCTGTCGTGTCGGATTTCGACGTCTCACATCCTTTCTGGTCGGCCTGGTGGCTGTTCCTGGAGGGAACATGGGTGTTCGTGGCGTTGCTCATCGCCTACTTCTTCGTCGACGTGGTGTTGTTTCCATCGATCAAGAACCGCACTTCAAAATAAGATTTTCTGTACTACAACCATGTTTGGTGCATTTGCTA
>JALQVV010000087.1 GCA_023260255.1 Candidatus Saccharimonadia bacterium | reverse complement strand
AATAGCAACCAGACCGGCAACTGCACCACTCACCGCGCCAAGTGACGTTACTTTGCGGTGACGAATGAAATCAACAAGTGCCCAACCAAGCATAGCGGCACCGGCGGCAACGTTTGTCGTGACAAATGCCGATGCAGCTAGGCCATTGGCACCGAGTGCGCTCCCGGCATTGAATCCGAACCAGCCAAACCAGAGCAGGCCCGCACCAAGCATCGTAAATGGCAAATTATGTGGTGGTGTGATCTTGGACAGTAACCCGTTTCGTTTACCAATGACAAGCGCAGCGGCAAGTGCAGCAATACCTGCACTAATATGCACCACGGTACCGCCCGCAAAATCAAGCGCGCCCAGTTGGCGAATCCATCCGCCAGGTGCCCATACCCAGTGTGCCAGTGGTGCGTAGACGACGAGCAGCCATAGCGACGTAAAGACGGCAAACGCCCAGAATTTCATTCGCTCTGCAAATGCACCGGTGATAAGCGCAGGTGTGATCGCAGCAAAGAACAGCTGAAATACGGCAAATGCCAGGAATGGTATTGTCGCAGCGTAGTCGGCATTTGGTGATTGCCCAACGCCATTAAAGAATGCGAAGTTCAAATTACCAATAATGCCGTTTATGTCAGGACCAAACGCAAGCGTGAAGCCCACGAGTACCCACAGTACCGACACGATCGCCAGTGCAAAGAAACTCTGCAGCGCAGTGGCTAATACGTTTTTGGCACGAACCATGCCTGAATAAAAAAACGCCAACCCAGGAATCATCAACATGACAAGGGCGGCTGATAGTAGTACGTATCCCGTGTCTCCGGTGTCCATACACATCCCTCCAACTTCCTATGTAAATAATTATAATAAATATTTACACAATTAGTATTAATAAATTCATTTTTACACTAAATTTTTTAATAAGCAATACTTTTTTGAAAATAATGAATACCTATCGGGATACCATACGGGTGTACAAACACGAGAAATGAGAGTTCGTAACATGCAAGCCTTACGAGCTTGTTTTTATCTATAGTTTATTTACTTTTTTACAAATTTGTGATATAATATATCTAAGTTGAAGACTCTTCCGAGAGCCCAAGACTCGTGCGTAAAAACGCACTTAACATCTGACTACGAACAATCCCCCATCCATTTCTCTCGAGAGGAAATCTCATGGCACGTTCACATGGTGCGCACCGCAAGTCCATCAAGAAAGCTAGCGGCTTTGCGACCTTTGTGGCCGCGGCCGCTGTGGTCGGAGCTGTCGCTTCGGCGTCGCCCGCACAGGCAACGCTGATCGAATACGGAATACCAGGGACGGGCAGCACTGTTCCCAATCCGCCGGCCGGAACACCCAGTAATCCCTGGGTCGAAGGCGGGATCTGGGACCAGATCCCCAACCGCAAGGCCCTGCTCGACAGCGACGACTACCCCGCCCTCCTGGGCCGGGGAACCAAGGTCACGCTGAGTGACGGTACCGTCCTCAACATCACTGGCCAAATGTCCATCGACATGGGTGCGGCCGCGCTGCTCCGTGACATGAACCAGGACTGGGCCGCTGATCCGGATACGGTGCATGTGATCTATGCCGGATCTCAAGGCACGATGGTGTTTGTCACCGCCATGAACAAGGCGGCGGCAGATGGTCGAGATCTGAGCAATGTGTACGCGATCTTGTACTCCTTCCCCTATACCAAGGGCACGGGGTTCATCGATCGGTTCGGGCCCAATGAGGATGCGTTCTTCACCGGTATCAACGGTGGAGCGCCCTCGATCCCGAATGGTCCGTCGGTCGGAATTGTAAATCGGCAATACGATCCAATGGCTCATATGCCTCGGTTCATCTGGACCTTCCTCGTGACGATCCCGAACGCCGTCCTCGGCTTCGTGTTCGAGCACGGCGATCTGGGAAAGATCGACTGGCAGGATCCGGAAAACACAGTCACCAAGGACGGCAACGTCACCACCTACACGTTGCATTCCAAGGTGGTGCCGCTGCTCAAGCCCATCGCGTTAGTCGGCGCCCTTATGGGTATCCCGATCAACAGGATGTACGACATGTTGCGGCCGCTCGATGACATCGTGCGGCCGATCGTCGACATGGGCGGTCAGGACGATCCGGGACGATTCCAGTTAATGCCATCGCCGGAAGTGCTGATTCGTCAGCTGGCGGCCGTCGCGAACGGTCCCGTCAAGGCGGTACAGGATCTGATCAAGCTCATCCTGCATCAGCCGCTGTCGGTACCCAACACGTCCGCCACCAGCCCTTCGCAGGGCATGATCGACCAGGCGGAACAGAAGGAGGAGGAACTGACAGGCGGCCTGACCAGCCCGGGCTCGAATGCCAGCGTCAACGCGCTGGTGGCGGATTCGTCCGTCGCCACGCCGCAACCGCAGGCCGAGCCGGAGGCACCGCAGCAGCCAGCTGCGAGTGCTCAGCCGGAGCAATCCGTCGAGCACGAGGCAGCAAGGTCGCAGGTCCAATCACCCGTCCAGGAACAGCCGAAGGAGCCGGTTGCTACGGAGGAAACTCCGCAGCAGCCCACCCCGCAGCCGGTGTCTGATCCGTCGGACACCACCAAGGACGGTGACACATCCAAGGAAGACCAGCCCTCGGCGCACACCGATCGGCAGGACGACAAGGATGACAAGGACGGCGACAAGAAGTCTGCCGATGAGAATGGTTTGGTGTCGCAGCCTCGGTCGCAGTCGCGGCCGTCGGCAACCACACCGCACAGCAAGACGGATGATTCCGATGACGATTCATCGGAATCCAAGCAGACGCCGAAGCCCAAGGTGCAATCACACCAGCAGCAGACGCCGAAGCGGTCCGTCGAGCACGACAACCAGTCGAACACCAGTTCGGCCAACTCGGGTTCGTCCAGCAACGAAGGGAGCGATTCGTAGTGAGACCAAGGTTCTGTACCGCCCGCGCGCAAGCGCTGGGCGGTACAGAACCTTTTTTAATTGTTTACTTTCAATAAGCTGCCCATGGCTGGGATGGAGGGATTCGCTGCATGCTTCCTGGCTGGGATGGAGGGATTCGAACCCCCGAATGCCAGGACCAAAACCTGGTGCCTTACCACTTGGCGACATCCCATCAGAGCCAGGAAGTATGAAGCGAATACTGAATTATTAATGACGGATTCGACTCACCTTCGGCGAGCCCGGAACTTTCATACTGTAAACAAGTTTACAATCTGAAAGATTCCCTTGCAAACTGCCGCTGGCAGTTTTCACCCCGAATGCCAGGACCAAAACCTGGTGCCTTACCACTTGGCGACATCCCACTAATGCCATGAGTAGATCATCGAAATGAATTTTTAATGAGGGAACAGCACATGCCAGTATAGCACGGTCTCGCCCCTGTTCCAAGGCTGTCGTAAACGATAAACAATCCCGCCGGTCGACTGGCGGGATTGTTTAATGCGAATGGGAACGTGGATGCTATGAAATACGTACCAGCTGTAACTGAGCAGCCTTGGCACCCCAGCTGATTGTGTCGCTGATGGTTTTGCCCAGGAGTGTCTGGCCAAGCGGACTTTTGGCGCTAATACGGCCATCGCTTGGGTCAGCTTCGACGCTATCAACGATTGTGTAAATGACTTTGCGGCCGTTCTTGTCGATCAATTCAACAACCGATCCGATCGCGACCTTGAGAGCGTCACGCTTGCGTGGATACAGTTTTGCTGTGGTTAGGAGTGTCTTTTTGTCGGCAAGTTCGGCTTCTATGGTGTCGAGTTGGGCTAATTTTTCAATGCGAGCCAAGCGTTCATCGTGATTGTCGGTCTTGTCTTGGTCGTGTAATTCACGGATTGTCTTTTGGCGATCGCGCTCCAGTTGGCTGACGATCTTTTTCAGCTCTTTCATGCCCTTTTTGCTCAAATAAACAGTTTCGGTGGTGTTCATATAATCCCCCTCCTTTTGTTCGTTTCCCCGGTCGACGCCGGTTATGATTCAATTGTACGAGGTAATCCTGAGAAAACAGTGAAAATTTTTACTTTTTGCCGATTTTATAATTCACCAATTTACCATCTCGTAACTGGTAGGTTTGATCTGTACGGCCAGCGATATCCAGATCATGTGTCACCACAATAATGGTGGTCTGGTGACTGCGTGAGAGGTCATGGAGCAACTTGAATATTGCTTGCCCCGTATCACTATCCAGGTTACCTGTGGGTTCGTCAGCGAGTATGAACGCAGGCTGGTTTGCAAGAGCTCGTGCAATACTCACCCGTTGTTGCTGGCCTCCTGACAACTTGCCAGGCCGACGCCGTGCTTGGT
>JALQVV010000074.1 GCA_023260255.1 Candidatus Saccharimonadia bacterium | reverse complement strand
TCGCCATGATGATCGTCATGTACTTCACCAGCGGCAAATGGATCTAGGCCGTTTCGCTGATCCTGGCCGTTGCGTTGACGGCGGCGGTCTGGACGGCCGTCGTGTGGTACCACCCCGAGCTGCCGCTGATCCTCGACCGGTTCTTGTTCGGGCTGATCTCGGCTGGTATCACAGTCATGGCTGTGATGCTGCGGGTCACCCACTTGGACTTCCTGCAGAGGACACGAGTGGCGGAGCTGAAGAAGACGCCGCGTCCGATGGCAGTATCCAGCCACTGATCCTCCGAATCTGAGATGACGCCGGGCGTCGCAACTCCACCGAAAGGTGGTTCTGCGGCTCCCGGCTGATTCGTTTCAGACACCTATTCTTGATATAATAGATCGAATGAAGTTTTCCTCGTACAGAATTTTTGCAATTGCGCTCGTCGCGGCTGCCCTACTAGTAGGTGTAAAGTACCTGCTGCATTATTTTGAATTAGAACTAATCACGATGGGGTCGTTACACGGTAGTGTCATATCTGGTGTTATATTTGTGATCGGATTCCTGCTGTCCGCAACGATTGCTGATTACAAGGAATCAGAGCGTATCCCCGCGGAAATTGCATCAACATTGGAAAGTATGAGTGAGGATGCGTGGTCAATTGAGGCGAATTATCCTAAATTCAAAGCATCTGCATACCAGGATCAACTGCACGCGATTGCCCGTGGTTATCTGGTTGACCTGCGCAGTAGTAGTCGTAGGAGTGCCACTCGCGTGGAACTTCATAACCTCAATAAACAGCATGTCGCGATGGAAAAAGCCGGCGTACCAGCTAACTTTATCGTCAAACTAAAGCAACAGCAGGCGGTTCTACTACGTCATTTGTTCCGCGTTAATTATATTCAGCGAATTGTGTTTGTGCCGTCAACGAATATCCTTGCATGGTCAATTGTGTTGCTGGCGGCGGGACTACTACTGATGACTGAAATGGAGCCATTTGTTGCAGGTATTGTCATTACGGGCGCTATTATGTTCATCCTCGTATATG
>JALQVV010000047.1 GCA_023260255.1 Candidatus Saccharimonadia bacterium | reverse complement strand
CGTAGACATCGTCCTCTTTTTCAACCGTCCAGGCTGTAGCCATTGCCTCTGACCCGAGCGAAATCACTGGCAAGCTGTCGTCTTCGGGTAGCTCGTCTTCTTCCTCGATTGCTCGTGCTGCCTCTACCCGCTCACGGAGCGCCCGCAATACTTCGGTTAAGCCCTTGTGTGCCGTTGAAGACATAGTCATTATCGGCGTCCCTTTGGCCACTACATGTCTCAGGGCTTCTGTTTGCATGGCAATAATATCGTCGTCCAGACCATCAACCTTGGTCAGCACAACAACTTCTGGGCGTGTCATAAGTTCATCAGAATACTGGCGCAGCTCTTCGCGGATTGTCCGATAATCCGTCGCCGCGTCATTGCTATAGGCATCGATAAGGTGCAGTAATACGGCAGTACGCTCAACATGACGCAAAAACTGATCACCTAGGCCCTTACCCTCCGCGGCACCCTCGATCAAACCTGGGATATCAGCAATCAACAGGCTGCCGTCATCAATATCAGCCACCCCAAGGTTTGGAGTCAGCGTAGTGAAGGCATAGTCGGCAATTTCAGGGCGAGCATTGGTGACGACGCTCAAAAATGTTGATTTACCAGCATTTGGCAGCCCTACTAGTCCGACATCTGCCAGTAACTTCAGTTCGAGTTCGGCAGTAAACGCTTCGCCCGGTTCGCCTTTTTCTGCCATACGAGGCGTCTGGCGAACAGATGATTTAAAATGCGCATTGCCAAAGCCACCGTCCCCGCCATGGGCGATCACTTGACGCTGCCCGTTTGCGGTCAGATCGGCAATTATAACACCATCTCGGCGCACAACTGTGCCCATTGGTACCTTTACTAGCAAATCATCGCCCGACTTGCCATGGCGCTTCGCCTTGGCACCGTTGCCACCCGGTTTGGCCTTTAGCTCTGGCTGATAGCGAAAATCCAGCAGCGTGTTAACGTTTTCGCTCGCCTCGAATATAACATCGCCACCCCTGCCACCATCGCCGCCATCTGGACCACCTTTGTCGACGTAGATTTCATGCCGAAAACTGACGGCACCGTCGCCGCCTTTACCTGCCTGGATGGTTACGGTGGCGGTATCTACAAACATATAGTGCCATTATAGCAAATTCTCCCCTGTTTTAACAGAGGAGAATTTGACTTATATTGCTTTTTATTATTAATGGATAAACTTGTAGTAGGAAGTCTGGTACTGACCCGGAGTAATCTGACGACCCCTTGTCACCTTGCCCCAACCGCCAGCATAGTTCATCTCACTAAGGACGATCGTGCCATCAGGCAAAATCTGCTCAACGATTGCCACGTGGCCTGCTCCGCCACCGTTTTGTAAGATTGCACCTACTTCAGGAACGTTATCCACACGGAATCCAGACGCCCGTGCATAGAATGCCCATGATGACGCGTTGCCCCAGTTACCACCAATTGGTTTGCCGAGCTGCATACGACGCTCGTAGGCATACCACGTACAATACCCGTAGGCATAGCCGTTACCCGATGTCGAGCGGAAATTCGCAGCGGCCGTTGATAGATTACTTGTGTCTGAGTAGCCACCGCCATAAGTAGTGACGGCTCGAGGCGCTTGGTAACCTGGGCGTTGATTTTCTGGCAGTACACCACCTGGAATTACAATACGTGCTCCTGGTTGCATACCACTGATTTCAAGGTCGTTAAATGCGATGATACGATCTTTGCTTGCGGCATACGTCGATGCAAGGCTATCTGGTGTATCGCCAGATTTGACAGTATAGATAACACCGTCAACCGGGGGAACTGTCAGCGTACTGCCTGCAGCAACTGCATCACCAGTTAAATTGTTTGCCCAACGAATTGTCTGAGCTGACACACCATAGGCAGCGGCAACTGATACAGCCGTGTCCCCAGGTTTGGCAACATACGATGTGATTTCGCGGTTTGATGCTGTTGGCTGGACGATCTGCGGTTTGACAATCGCTGAATCGTCGGTCTGCGCCAACTCTGTTTTGACTGCGAGTGATGCCGACAGGTTGGCCACATTGGCTGCAACCGGCATGTTGGTTTGTTCGGCAAGATTGAGGGCAACATCGGTTGCCACTAATTCATCGGCTGACGGTCGGTCGGTCGCAAGTGGTGTCGCGGTGGGCGATTCAATCGCGTTAGCGGCAGGAGATACTCCAGCAGGCTGAGGCGGTTGGTAGCCGACAGCGATGACTGAGACAATGAGTACAAAAACTCCAAAATAGGCTGCAAACACAGTCATTTTTGGTCCAGTTTTTGTTTTTCGGCGTTTTACTTTGTTAAAAACTTGTTGCTTTAGCAAAGCGTTTGACGACAGATCGTCATCCGAAACTGATTGATTACGAATTATCGTTCTCCTGCCACTCGTATTACTACAAGGGCGTCTACCTTACTTTGTCTTTCTTCTCGCTATCTCGCAAATAGACAGAGGGAACGGGGTACGCGTCGACCAATTCTTTGATTAATTGTTATTAGCGTTGAAAATGTTCATTTTCGTACCCGTGCGACATTTGTCGGCAGGCCCACTTATGATCCACGCTCCCACTCGCGTATGTGGTCCGATGCGACTAAATACTCAGTTGCCGGCCACACATAGTAGATGGATTCACAAATGTGCTATACCTCATTTTACGCGCTATTGCTTATTATGTCAATATATTTTTTAACATGGACAATTTGTCAAGTTACCTCTGACAGAGGTTACAGAATTGAGCACTTTTTTTGGCAATGCTGGACAATATTTTGCTGGTGCTGGGCATCAGTTTTGGCGTAGTACGTGACATCGTCATCCCCACTGAGGAAAAACAGATAGTCATTACTCCCAGGGTTT
>JALQVV010000083.1 GCA_023260255.1 Candidatus Saccharimonadia bacterium | reverse complement strand
GGCGACAAGAAGGGGCTGAAAATCATTGGCAGCAACGAATGGCAGATTGATGCCATTTTGGATATTGTTCGTAAAAAACTTGCGGCTCGTGAGGTGAGTAGCAAAGTACTCGACCTGACCAAACCCGTTAACGAGAGCAATTTGAAGGCAACTAAAGAGGTACCTTTTGTTGAAGGCTTAAATCAAGACAAGGCCAAGCAGCTGACTGCACTTATTCGCGAAAAGTTTCCAAAAGTAAAACCACAAATCCAAGGCGATGCAGTACGGGTATCCAGCGGCAGCAAAGATGAGCTGCAAGCAGTGATGGCTGCTGTACGGAGTGCGGACTTAGATTTTGTGACAAGCTTTACGAATTATCGTTGAGCAAACTCAACCAAAATGAACACAAGCCCAATGCCGCCAGCAATCCAGCCACCAATAATATCGCTGGCATAGTGTGCACCCAAATACACACGCGACATACTCACGAGCAGTGTGGCTCCAAGTGCAATAACCCATCCGACGAACGCATACTCTGGCCAGCGTACGGATACCATAAGCGCTGCGAGCCCGTAACTGACCAACGCTCCGGCAGCGTGACTGCTGGGAAAACTATATGTCTTGAACAGCATTCCTTTGACATATTCGGTGACTGGCCGCTTGCGACGCGCAAACAATTTGAGCAAACTCGATACGATGATCGTCACAATCGCTATCAAACCCGAAATCATATATAACGATTTTTCTAGTGCAAATCCATATCCCAGGACTGCTGCTGCAATACCAACGGTAAATGGAGGCTGGCCAATCAGGGTGAAGAATTCCATGATTGGTCGCCATCCATCGGACAGCTGAGCAACTTTGTTTCCTACAATACTATCAAAGCGGTAGATCGCCTGTTTCATGCCCGTTTCTTGGGTGCACCCTGTATCGTTCGCAGAACAGGTACTTTGGCAAGAGGGAGAACACGCCATACGAGGATGATTGCGCACAGTACTGCAAAGCCACACATGATTGATGGGATCGCGCCTAATGTTGATGGGTCAACGAGGTTGGCAATTGTTGTAGGAACGATAAAGACGGCGTAGCCGGCGACCATCCAAC
Organism: Candidatus Saccharimonadia bacterium; assembly: GCA_023260255.1. Taxonomy (GTDB): domain Bacteria; phylum Patescibacteriota; class Saccharimonadia; order Saccharimonadales; family Saccharimonadaceae; genus UBA2112. Next base: position 2,444 of record JALQVV010000083.1, on the reverse strand, counting down.
GGAGTACGGCTGCTTTGGCAGGTTTTTGTCGTGCCCAATAGGTGCCTAGGCCAACGGTAAGTAGCAGCCAGCCATAATAGAAAATACCGTAAATAAGAGTAGCTAGGCGGCTCATATCAAATACAGCATAGTTTGGCGCGCATTCCTGAATCGATACTGCATTCCCAACACCAATGAAGAACAGTGCAAACGCTGCTGCCGAGCCGTAAGCAGCAAATAGGAGCGGTCTTACTGAGACTTTGGCAACTGTCGCCGTCATATGGAGGCCAAGTGCTGGCAGGAACGTAATTGCGATATAACCCAACTTAACCCATTCGACTCGTCCAAGCCCAAGTCCACCGCAGATCATATATTCGGCGAGCTGGAAGATACCCAGACATCCCAGAAAAACAGCGGCCAATCTTGTCATTGTGGTCATCTTATAGCGCCACAATACATAAAAAAGAAATCCAAACTCGATCAAGAACGTCGCCAACATAACCGGTGGCGAAAAGCACAATAACTTATTCCCATACTTCTTATACATATTTAAGAAAGTATACCACGACCGCTGGTGTTGTACCTATATATTTGTTATAATGTTCATAAGGCGCTATTTTTTATGGCTAAAAATAGCAAAACAGAGTAAATAATTCATATAATCACAGAGGAAAGCAAGAGAAATGGCAGTAAAAAACGTCCCCCTGAAGGACTTTCGTAACATCGGTATTATCGCGCATATCGACGCGGGCAAAACAACCACGACCGAAGGTATTTTGTACCGTACCGGTCTATCACACAAAATTGGTGCCGTTCACGAAGGTGAAACGACAACTGACTGGATGGCTCAGGAACGCGAGCGTGGTATTACGATCACCTCAGCAGCTGTGACTGCATTCTGGAAAGATCACAAGATTAATATCATCGACACCCCTGGCCACATCGACTTTACTGCCGAAGTTGAACGTTCACTGCGCGTGCTCGACGGTGCCGTGACTGTGTTTGATGGTAAAATGGGTGTTGAAGCACAGACCGAAACTGTGTGGCGCCAAGCCAACAAGTACGGTGTGCCACGCATCTGTTTCATCAACAAGATCAACCAAATTGGTGGTGATTTCTACAAGTCACTAGACAGTATCCATAACCGCCTCAGCAAGCACGCATTGCCGATCCACTTGCCAATCGGATTTGAAAAAGATATCAATGGTGTCGTTGACTTGGTTGACATGAAAGCCTACACCTACACCGATTATGCGGACCATGAATTGGTTCAGGGTGAAATTCCTGCAGATATGCTTGACAAAGCCAAGAATGCTCGTAGTCTGTTGGTTGAAGCAGCTGTCGAGGCAGACGATGCACTCTTTGAGCGTTACCTGGAGCAAGGTGAAGAATCAATTACTATTGATGAACTCAAGTCTGCACTGCGCAAACGTGTTCTTGCCGGTGACTTTTACCTGGTTACTGGTGGCGACGGTCGTGGTGTGATTGTCGAGAAAGTTCTTGACCTTGTCGTTGACTACCTACCATCACCACTTGATATCCCTGCAATCCAAGGTACCAATCCAAAAACAGGTGATGTTATTGAGCGTCATCCTGATGATAAGGAGCCTCTAGCTGCACTCGCGTTCAAGATTGCAACTGACCCATTCGTCGGGCGCTTGATTTTCGTGCGTGTCTATAGTGGTAAATTGAGCGCAGGCAGCTACGTACTGAACACCACAACTGGTGAAAAGGAACGTATCGGTCGTGTTGTTCGTATGCATGCTGACAAGCGTGAAGATATCGACGGCATTGGTGCGGGCGACATTGCTGCAGTGGTGGGTCTCAAGGGTACCTTCACAGGTCACACCTTGTCTGATCCTGCACACCCGATCACACTTGAATCAATCGAGTTTGCTGAACCACCAGTATCGATTGCGGTCGAGCCAAAAACCAAAGCTGACCAAGAGAAGATGGGCATCGCTCTGCAGCGCCTCGCCGAAGAAGACCCAACGTTCCGTGTTCATACCGATGAAGAAACAAATCAGACGATTTTGAGTGGTATGGGTGAGCTGCATCTCGACATCTACATTGACCGCATGAAGCGCGAATTTAATGTCGAAGCAAATGTCGGTGAACCACAAGTGGCCTTCCGTGAAACTATCCGCGGTATGACTGAAGCGCAAGGTAAGCATGCCAAGCAATCGGGTGGTCGTGGTCAGTACGGTGATGTATGGATCCGTTTTGAGCCAACCGAATCTGGTGAAGGCTTTGAATTTGAAGATGCCATCAAGGGTGGTGTGGTTCCTCAGGAATACCGCGCAGCTGTACAGAAGGGTATTAAAGATACGCTTGAAGGTGGTGTGATTGCTGGTTACCCAATGATTGGTGTTAAGGCGACCCTATATGACGGTAGCTATCACGATGTCGACTCAAGCGAACTTGCCTTTAACCTTGCCGGTGTATTAGCTGTAAAAGAAGGTATC
>JALQVV010000072.1 GCA_023260255.1 Candidatus Saccharimonadia bacterium | reverse complement strand
GCGAAAATACCGGTACGATTTCAGAAAAAATACCGAATGCCGGCAACACCAAAATATAAACTTCTGGATGTCCCCATGCCCATATTAAATTCACATACATCATTGGGTTGCCGCCCATATCACTCGTAAAGAAGTGTGTGCCGATGGTCCGATCAAGTGAAAGCATGCCGAGTGTCGCCGTCAGAATCGGAAACGCAAAGACAACAAGTAGCATACTTGTCAGCACTGACCATGTGAAAATTGGCATTTTCATGAGTGTCATACCCTTGCGGCGCATCGTAAAAATCGTCACCAAGAAGTTGACACCGCTCAATGTGCTACCAATACCGGAAATTTGCAAACTCCAAATCCAATAATCAACCCCTGTTCCTGGACTATACTCCAGCCCACTTAGTGGCGGATACGCCAACCATCCTGCCGTCGAAAATTCGCCCAGTACAAAACTGATATTCATAATCGCCATGCCTGCAACAAACAGCCAAAAACTAATGGAGTTCAACAGTGGAAATGCAACGTCACGAGAGCCTATTTGTAGCGGAAGAATAAGGTTAATCAGGCCAAAAATCACGCCCATAGCAACAAAGAAGATCATGACGGTACCATGACCCGAAAAGAGCTGTTGGAAATGGTCAGAGGAAATAGGTCCGTCTGCACCAGTAGCATAAATTGCCTGCTGCGCACGCATCATTGCAGCTTCTACAAGACCACGCAACAGCATGAAAGCTGCGACGGCAATATACATGACACCAATTTTTTTTGGATCAAGTGACGTGAGCCACTCACGCCACAGCCAGCCCCATTTCTTGAAATAGGTCAGGCCTGCAACAAGCGTCAGCCCCGCAACGGAGGCTCCGGCAATTGTTCCAAGAATGATAGGGTCATGTGGGATCGCATCCCAACCGAGTCGTCCGAACATTAGTGCGCTCCCCCTTCATGACTGTCATTTGAACTATGTCCCCCATCGCCATGGCCGCTCGGCATGTATTTTTGCATAACCCTATTATATAGGTTGAGGTCGTGCAAATGATAATAATTCACCGGTTCCTTACGGCTTGGTTTGGCAACTTCACTATATCGGTCCCAGTCCATATGCCGACCATCGCGGTCACTGGCTAGTTCGGTGGCCTTTGCCCAGGCAGAAAAAGCATCTTTCGGTACAGCGACGGCATTAAAGGTCATATCAGCGTAGCCCTCGCCGTTGATGTTGCTATTACTTCCCCTGTACACACCTTCTTTGTCCGCCTGAAGGCTAAGTTTGCTCGACATACCGTTCATGGCGTACACCTGTGTCCCTAGATTTGGGATCCAAAACGCGCTCATTGGCGCATCGGCTGTGAGTTCAAAATTAACCGGTACTCCAACTGGAATTCGTAGTTCGTTCACTGTTGCAATTCGCTGCTCTGGGTACAGGAATAACCATTTCCATTGCAACGCGACAACCTGAACCTTCAGAGGTTTTTCACTCGATGCGAGCGGTTTATACGGATCAAGTTGGTGTGTGCTGACCCATGTGACAACACTTAAAATGGTGATGATGATAATTGGAATTCCCCACCATAAAATTTCCAGCCACTTATTTCCATCTTCATCAGGACGATGCTTTGCTTTTGTATTGCCCTCTCGGTACCGCCAAGCAAATGCGCCCAACATCACAAACACAGGCACAACCACAAACAAGCTCAGGATCAGTGTAAAAACAATAAGATCACGTTGATGTGCAGCAACAACCCCCTGTGGATTGAACACTGCAATATTTTTACCGGCCAAGAGCAGCCATACACCTAGGCCAATAATAACTGCCAGTAAAATTGCACCTACCACAACACGCCATGGCGTCAGGAATGTTCGCTTATGTTTTGTCATCTAATGGTTATATCATACAGCTAGACGACGGTTGCGCCAAGCTTTGATGAGACATAATCAATCAGCACATTCATAACTGCCGTTACTTCATCACCCGTCAACGTTTTGTCATAAGGAGTCAATTTGATTCGGAACGTAATATTTTTGGTATCACCACTCTCTGGCTGGTAGATATCCAGCGCAGAAATTTCAGCAGCAAGACTGGTCGTGTCGATGCCCTCTTTGACTGTTTTTTCAAGTTCGACATACTTCGTCTGCGCGCCGACCTGGAAACAAATATCACGCTCGGTTGATGGGTAGCGACTAAGTGGCGTATACGACGATGCGGCCTGCAACGACGCAGCATGAAGTGCCCGTGGGTCGAGCTCAAAACCAGCAACAGTACCGTCTAGCTTAAAAGCTTTGCGTACCGCCGCTTTATACTCGCCGATGATACCTATATACGTCTCCCCCGCATACACCATGGCACTGCGACGATAATCAAACGGCGCACTTTCGTCATACCCAGGGTCCTCACCAATCGGCCGATAGTCAAAGGTTAATTGCAATGATGTACCAAGATAATCCAACAGTCGTTTTGCCTGATAATATACAGCACCCTCAAATGTACCGGTAACGACAAGTGCCAATAGATCGATTTCCTTAGGTACGGAATCGTCCATACCAACAACTTTGTTATGAGTCTTGTTTAGCTCGAACAGCGCAAAATCATTAAATCCATTTTTACGATTTGGATGAACAAGTGATAACAAATTTGGTGTCAACGACAGGCGATAGTATTGCAAATCAGGACTGATACTATTGACGATTCTGTACGCGTTCTCAACATTTTGCTCTGCTTTTTTGAATAAATCGCCGTGGACAAAACTATATGTCAGTACTTCATTGGCACCTGCACGAGCCAGCACTTGGCGCACCAAAGCACGGAATTGGTCAAAGCTATCTGGTGATACTGGCGTAAAATCACGCGCGGGGAGAGTTGGTGTAATGGTATCAAAACCATTCAGTCGGCCCACTTCCTCGTCCAGATCTTCAGAAATATGAATGTCAGCACGCCAATACGGCGCTACGGCTGTAATAAGGCCCTCGTCATTCACACTCACATCGAACTCAACATTCGTCAGTGTCCGCACAATATCGGCGGTTGCGAATTCGGTCCCCAACGCGGCGTTCATATGTTCGGCCATAGCATACACTTTTGGCTGTTCTTGCTTAACCGGGTAGGTATCGGCAACATCACTGGCAACTTCTGCACCGGCGGCAAGATGCATCAAATCAACCGCACCCGCCAGGACTGGAGCAGTGAGTTCGGCTGGCTGGCCTTTGGTAAAGCGCGTAATCGCCTCGCTGAAAATACCATGGCGGAATTGTGTATTACGAAGGTTATACAAATTAAATGAAGCGCTTTCGAGCAACACACTGGTCGTCGTCTCATCGATTTCAGTATCACGTCCGCCCATCGCACCAGCCAATGCAACCACCGTTTCGCCATTCGCAATCACGATGTCGTTTTCGCTGAGTTCAATCTCACGACCGTCGAGCAACACAAGTTTCTCGCCCTCATGACCGCCACGAACGTGAATATCAATTTCGCCATTATTGACGGCCTTCAGTTTATCGTAGTCAAATGCATGAAGCGGCTGACCCGTAATCATCATCATGTAGTTTGTCACATCAACAACTGCACTATGAGGACGCACGCCAACACGCGCCAGGTATGTTTGCGTTTCGATTGGCGACAACGCAATTTTGCAATCAACGTTCGTAAGTACAACTGCCTGATAGCGACTAGAGAGTTCTGGGTTATCAATAGTAACTTTTGGTGTTGGTAGATCGCCCGTCTTTTCGAGCCACTTCACGCCACCCAGCGTCAGGCGTTCAGGTGTTTTAAACGGTTTTCCCTGGATACCAGCAACCTCGCGCGCAAAACCAACAATACCAAACGTGTCCGGACGATGTGTCAGGGATTTGTTTTCAATATCCAGCAAATAGTCATCGAGTTCATATGCTTTAGCAAAACTTTCGCCAGCCTTTCGACTATCTTCAAGCACAATAATTCCTGTGTGATCGTCCCACAGATCCAGTTCCTTGGCGCTCGCCAGCATACCATTGCTCACCACACCGCGAAGTGGTTTAGCACTCAGCACAAATGGATCCTTGCCGTATGTTTCTGGCACAGTACTTCCAGGTGGCAACCATGCCACCGTCAAGCCTTCGCGAACATTCGGTGCTCCGCATACAACCTGCACATGTCCGTTTTCGTCTCGTTCGATAGTTTCAACCACACCACCATCATCAATCTTCGTGATATTTAAATGATCACTACCCTCGAGCGGCTTACACTCAACAACCTTGGCAATGACAACACCCTCGTATTTTTTGCCCAGGTCGATCACTTGTTCGATTTCAACGAGTCGCGATCCAATCAGAGTAGTCAGCTCATCAATGGAGAGGTCGATGTCTGTGTATTTTTTGAGCCAATTAACCGAAATGATCATCCTGCAAACTCCGTATATTCCCACTTACCGCCATCTGCACCATGTTTCAAAAGGCGGATCCACGAAGGATGTACCTTTATGTAGGCTTGGGTAGGATCTTCGCGATACTCAGCGGCGCCCGGCAGTTTTTTAATATGTGCCTCTACGACCATATTTTTATACTCGCCACTTGGCAATATTTCCGCACTTCCCTCGTACTGCACTTCGCCTTTTTCATCGCCAATCACAATTGCAACCTGGGGATTTTGGATTAAATTAGCATATTTCCGACTTGTGGTTGAAGTTCCAATGATCAATTCCAACTGGTCAGTATGCGAAAATCCAACAATCGCCGACTCAGGTTTTGAATCTTGGCCAACAGTTGCAATCACACACAGTGATCGCTCTGCTATAAACTCAATGATTGAGTCTTTTAGGGTGTCCTGTTTCAGATCGTTATCTCCTGCTATGCTCATGCGAATTTCCTCAAAAATGCTAGTTTACCTGATTCGAAATGACGTAAATCTTCGATGCCATATTTCAACATGATCATGCGCTCCACACCACCACCCCAGGCAAAGCCACGGTACTTGGTCGGGTCAATCCCCGCCGCCGATAGAACGTTTGGGTGGATCATGCCGCAGCCCAACATTTCCAACCAGTCACCCGGTTTGCCGCCAATGCTGGCTGGTTTTTCAATCAAAAACTCCAAACCCGGTTCGACGAATGGAAAATAACCGGGTTGTGTTTTGATGGCGAGTTTTTGACCATAATATTCTTCAAAAAACGCACGCAAGGTGCCTAACATTTGCCCCAAGGTTGCGTCCTTGCTTACAAACACGCCCTCTTGCTGATAAAACGTGTGTTCGTGCGTCGCATCAACGTCTTCGTTGCGGAACACACGACCATAACTAATACTGGCAATTTGCCCGCCGGCTTCGAGCTTTGCCTTGCCGTCTTTTAATACGCGATTCTGCATCGTACTGGTATGCGCCGGCGGAATAAACCCTTCTTCTGTTCGGAACGTGTCATATCCATCGCGGGCCGGATGACCCTCGGGAAAATTCAGCGCCCCAAACATATTCCAATCATCGTCTAGTTGGCGTGACTCATGTGCGTCAAATCCCATGCGAGTAAAAATGTCGATGATATGCTCGAGTTCAACAGAAATCGGGTGCCGACTACCATATTCAGTCGGCAACAAGTCAGGGCGTTTACTATTCGCATCCCATGGTGCTGTTACATCAATCGGCGCCAATGCTGCATCATCCAATACCGCTTGGCGCTCATCAATTGCAACAGCCAATGCTTGCTTGAGCTCATTGAGTGCGCGACCAGCATTGGCGCGCTGTTCAGGTGGTAAGGTTTTGATTTCGTCAGCCAGCGCACGCAGTTCTGGCGCTCGCAGTACCTCATGCGGCTGATCACTGGACTGAATTCGTGCTAGTAGTTCGGCACGGACTGTATCGGGAGTACTCATCTAGCTAAAGTATAGTGGAAATTACAAATCATTACCAGGGAGGATAAGTGCAACAAAGTACCATACTGATGCGACAATGACCGCAATAAAGATCACCAACCAAACCCATGCTAAGCTCGTCGTCTTTTTTGTACCTTCTATATACGCTGAATCATCAACTCCGTCAGGCAACTTACCGTCAGGATTGGTCGTTTTTTTCTTGGCTTTTTCGCTTAGTTCCTGTGCCAAGCGTTTCTGCAAATCACTGCGATTATTCTCTTGGTTATAAATTATTCCCATATCCTTATTATACTCTCTCACTATTCTGTCTTGCCGGTTGTGGTATAATAGCCCCATAATTCTTAAAGGAGGGAATTTATGGCTACCAAAAAAGCCGGCTCTACTGCCAAAAAAACCACGCGGGCCAAAAGCCAACCCGCTAAATCAACCGTAACAACTGTCCGAGCCGTTGAAGCGACAAAAGAAGCAAAAAGCGGTTCACGCTTTGGCGATCGTCGTACCGTTCAGGCTGCTGCACTGATCGGTGAATTCGTCGGTACGTTCCTGCTCGCAGGTGCGTTCCTGGTCACCAAGGGCGAACCACTGTACATGGGCTTTGTACTGATCACGCTCGTTTTGGTCGTCGGCACATTGTCAGGCGCATACCTTAACCCGCTACTGACTGTTGGTGCATGGGTCACTCGCAAACTGACTCACCTACGTGCAGCGACATACATCGTGGCACAACTGCTTGGTGCAGGTGCAGCCTTCGTCGTTGTATCAGCATTTGTTGCTGGTGCAAGCCCAGAATCATCAGCAGGCGCCTTTGCTCAGACTCAATCAGTCTTCAAGATGGCCGCTTTGACTGATCACAACCACTGGTACGCATTCTTCGCTGAATTGCTTGGTGCAACTATCTTTGCCTTTGCAGTCGCAGGCGCATTCCGCGAAAAGACCGACCGTGTCGCAAAAGCACTGACTGTTGGCTTTGGCCTGTTTGTCGCCGCATTGATCGCTGGCGTTGCCGTGAGCTACGTTGGTGCGCAAGCTGCACTTAACCCAGCACTTGCTATCGCTGCAACAGCTGTTGACTGGACCAAGATTGATTGGTTCGCAGTTCTCAGCTACATCGTCGCCCCACTCATCGGTGGTATCGTCGGTTTCGCACTCCGTGACGTTGTTGAAACTGAATAGTTTCCCTAGTACGGATGCGCTAGATAGCCTCGCTTGACTGCGAGGCTATTTTAGTTGAAGTTTTGTTACACCATTATGTTCAACAAGCGGGCCGAGATAGATAATATTTCTATCGTATCTATTTGCAATCCAGACCTGTTGGTATTCAAAATCATCAAACAGTTCTACTACATCTTCATATGTCATATGCGGTGGCGCGTATATAGCAATCGCGTTTGTGATAGTCGCACGTATTGATTCAATCAGCTTATCCAACTTTGGATTCTTTTCACTCACTGTACCGCCATGACTACTCCAATGAGGAATGTCGTATACGACAATATTTGCATTAACAGCAGATAATACCGCTTCATCTCTTACATCACCCACCGTCAATTCACAATTCTGAATGTCAGCTAAAGCCAAGTTCTTTTCTGCATCTTGTATGACAGCAATATCATTATCAACACCAATTACTTTGCGAAAATAAGGCGAAAATTCCATAAGACTAATACCTATACCACAGCATAGTTCACATAAAATATCGCCATTTCCAGACAATCTTTGTGCGAGATATTGCGACACTGCAGGATAGCTTGCTATTTCTAGCGACAACTTATCACCATGGATGAGTTTGTCATATCCTCGCTTTTGAATTATTGCGTCTCGAGAGTTATTCATTGTCTTCAGTTGGTTTGTCGAGTAGCATAGGTTCAACACTTGAATCGGTATTCGCAATTTTAACAATATCACGATCGATTTTACCGAGTTCTTTGTATGTTGTGTTGAAATGCCCGACTGTTGTTCCGAGACTTGCACCGAGTTTTTGCATATAGGTATTGTGGGCGATGAGGTGCTTTTGTAATTGTTCTACGTTCTTGCGAATCTTTTCGGTGTCTTTGTGAATCTCTATCGAACGAAGCCCGTGCGCAACCGTTTGAAGCATCGCCGATAATGTCGTCGGGCCGACGATTGTTACTTTTTTCTCGGCTGCATATTGCAACAAGTTACGGCCGTTTACGCCGACCTTTTCGGTTAAAATATCATAATAAATCGTTTCGGACGGAATAAACATCAACGCCTGATCTAGCGTACCCTTGCTCGGTTTTATGTACTTTGCGGTCTCGTCGACACGATTTTTAATATCACTCTTGAACAGTTTTTCTAGCACTGCTTTTTGTTCGTCTTTCGCTTCTATCATCCTATTGTAATTTTCGAGTGAGAACTTACTATCAAGCGGCAACAGCTTATCTTCATAGCGAATGACGGCGTCCACGATTAATCCTTCGCCCAATTTGTATTGCAATGCAAAGGCACCGGGCGGTAATGTATTTTTGAGAATTTGCTCAAGGTAGTATTCGCCAATAACGCCGCGCTGTTTTGGGTTTTGTAAAACATTCTGCAGGGTTTTTAGTTCTGTGGCAACATCCACAACTCGCTTATTTGTCTCGTCCAATTTTGTCAGCCGTTCGGTCACATCGGCAACCAGCTTGGCACTTTCGGACAACTGTTTTTGGACCGACTGCTGTACAGACAAATGGCCTTTATCTAACTTATCCCCCATTGTTTGCTGCAGCAACACGATCGTACGGTTTAATTCGGTAACATCGGCTTTGATGAGATCAACTGATCCGCCGTTTTTTAGTTCACCCAACCGCGCATTCAAAAGTGCAATAATAACACCAAAGCCAACAATAACCACCACCAAGATAATGCCAAATATAAGCAGTTCCATTACCTGTTCATTATACCACTGCAGCTATACGTGCCAGTAGCACCACTGCAAGAACCAGGCCAACAGCAAGCACAAAAGCTCGAGGGCGAACAAGCCATGTAAAGACAACATAGGCGACAACATAGAGGACGATCGACCAGGCAATCGCTTCGAACCATAACAAATTACCAACCCAAATCGCCATTCCCCATAGGCTCACCGCGCTCGCAAGCGCAACAAGCAGTGGCCTGTAAACGCCAAGTCGCACCAAACCAAGCAGGCCTGCAATTGTGGTGATGATCAATGTAATCACACCGGCACTCCCCGTCGCGCCAACACACATACTATTTGCAGGATCTCCACAAAATAGCGGTACAAAGACAATCTGACGGATTAATTGGGTCAGTATCCACGACAGCAAACCAAGTCCTACACCCAGTAATGCAACCTGCAGCAGTGTTTGTACGCTCAGATCAATCAGTGGCTGTGGCGTTGCTCGCGATGATGGCTGGTCATCCATAAAACCTCCTCTGTTTGCACTATTTTATCATCATATTTTAAGCCACGCAAAACAGAAGATAGAAATGAACGACTACGACGAAGTACGTTTTTGTTTCACCGATGAATAATGGGGAGTCAGATACCATATAGCACCGATGGCTGCGACCGTCAGTCCACCCGCAATATCGAGCGGTGTATGCACAAGAGCCAACACCCGTCCAACGCACACAAGTATCACAAATACTGCCAAAATCGCTGTTAGTAGTTTGTTTTTAGTCTCAAACCATACGGCAAGGGTAATTGCAGCAACAAACAGTGCATGATCCGATGGAAAACCGGGATTATCTAAATACGCAGCGCCTGGCGCCACGCCCAAAAGTTCAAATGGCCGTTCGACTGCCGGCTGATACAAGGTTCCCAATAGTTTTGCCAATAAATACGTTGTTAGACCAGCCATGAGTATGCGGCAATAGGCTTCGTATCGCCCGTTGGCTGGGACCTTGGCTATAAGTGCATATATACCGATCAGCACAACCGGAAAAACGGCACCATCGGCAATAAGCTGGATAAACGTTTGCATCTACCCATCAGTATACGCTTACGCTCCTTTCAGCGCTAGCCAATCGGGATAGGTTTGTGATCGACATACCGATCGATTTTTTGTCGGCTCCAGCCACGTTGCAACAGTTCAGCCCGCAACTTTCCTAGGAGCGCCAGGCGAAATTCAGCTTGGCTCTTAAACCCATACAATTTGATCATTTCATCAAATGCATAACGCCGCTGAAGTTCTCTGAATTCCAGCGGCGTTATACCAAATATGTTTGCACGTAATTCGCCCTTTCTATCGTGATGCTGTAACACCCGCTCAAGATGGTTTTCACCCGCACGTCGGCCAGCATTGCTGATAGCTGACGCCGTTGCGGCGAGAAGCGATCCGATTGATTTGGTTGATAATTGTTTCATTCAACCCCCTTTATAAGTGCGTTACGTGCCACTTATGCTTTTAGTATACCTCGTGAAAATATGTGAAAAGAAAGTATTTTTAGCTACAGCAAAATCGCCAGCTCAGAACTGGCGATTTTTGCTCCTTTCACATGATAATTACTATTCGTGCATACCGCCACGACCCCCAGGGCCGCCAAATATGCCTTTCAATTTACTCAGGTCCAAGCCTTGTTCTTTCGCCCAATTCTCTAGTTCGGTCCGTTTTTCCTCCATTTTCGCCTTGCGTTGTTCCTCGGTCAAATCCTTCCATGCCTCGTGGTCAGCTTGACGCTCCTTTTTCAGCTCGGCAAGTTTTGATTCTATCGCTGTTTTTTGCGCTGCCGTGA
>JALQVV010000057.1 GCA_023260255.1 Candidatus Saccharimonadia bacterium | reverse complement strand
GTTCTGGGTCGATTTTGATCGCTTCGACTTTCAATTCGCCGTTGATCGTTACCTCAACTTGTGGATTATCATCGTCATCACCGCCGGCAGCTACAACGACCTTTTGTTTTTTCAGGTCTTTTTGCGCCTTTCTCAAATCATTGATCATTTTCATCTGGTCAAAAGCCATGTATTCTCTCCATTTACAAACTTATACTATTATACTGCAAAACTACTTGGTTTTATAGATGTAAAACCGATCTGCATTGTTCGACGTAGCGGTAGTGACAATACGATCAATTGGATATCCGACGCGGTCTTTAGCGGCATGCGTTGCAGCTAATTGACCCTGCGGCTGCAGCGGGACGGTTGTGGCAATAATCAGCTTGTCATCGGGCTGCCGGTTAAGGTGAACGATTGCAGCGTAGAATTCCTGCTCACTTGGAGCGACGATAAGCGTTGTTGGTTGGTTGGTCACGACCTTTTTTTCGAGGAGCGTCAGATCATGACTAAAATTTGATGCGGTTGCAGGATCGTATCGATACCCGTCAAAATAACGGCTAAGACCCGAAATTACTAACCCGCCAACCAGGATGACCAATGGCACGAGCCCAACAAAACGCGCATAGGGATTGCGAGGGAACATTTGATACCACGAACGCAGCAGGAATTCGAGCCCCATGGCGAGCAGTATCAACAGTGGCACGAATGCCACGGTGGTGTATGACGGATTAACGAGCAGTGCTGGGATTAACAAAATAACCCATGCTACTAGTGTATAACTGCGAGCGGTATAGCGAATTTTAAACAGCCGCCAGATACCAAGGGCGATCACGATCATCGAGCCGAGTCCCAAAACAGGTGTCATCAGGGCGCCACTTTGCGGACTGACAAAATTGAAATATTGCTGCATTAATGTACGGCCATTTGCTAGGAGATCGGGCGGCCATGATGATGGGATGCCCAAAAATTGCGGTATGAGTGATGGATCACGTGAAACCAAATAAATGAGCGGTGCAACGAGGACTAAGCTCATCAGGCTCAGCAGTGCCAAGTGTACATTCGACATGCGCCGCAAAACGTATCGGACATGCGGGTGGATCAGACCGGCGCTGATGATCGCTATCACCAAATAGATGTTAACCGGTGTATATAAACTAAGCGGCACAAGAGCAAAGAATAGGATTTTCCAAAAGCGTTTGTGGCGCTCAGACGTCGTAATCATCGTTGCGGTCAGCAGTAACCATACGGGCCACATGATATAGCCAATGTCTGGTGTGCCAGACTGGGCGACGTAGATGAACTGCCCAGTGGTAATCATGATGATAGTAGCGAGGAGCGCGATGTTTGCTTTGAACCATCGGCGTAGTAGCAGAACAGCACCGATACCGGTGATGAGTGCGAGTATGAGTGACTGTAGTTTGAGTGTGAATGTTGTAGGGCCAAGTAATTCCACGACGCCTCGCTGGACAACATGAAATGGCAGATTAATGATTGTTAGCGAATCAATGTCTTGGAGATCGAGTTTGGCTGATGCAACGAACGCCTTTTCTTCGCTACTGCTTAGCCCACCGGGTATCACTGTACCGGCAACATACAGCAATGCGGCGAAACCAATAACAATTCCAAGGTACCCGAGAACGTACCTTTTGCGGTGCAGCCACGAGTCAGTGTCAAACCATTTGGTCATTTGGTTTATTATAGCAGATTGATAATGGTTACTTTTTTGTTCTTTTCGAAGAACCAAAGTAGTTCTTGTAGATCCAAGAACCAAGATCCTTCTTTTTGGCGATCCAAAAAAAGGACTGCTGGTTCCTCCAGTTAGAAGAACATGCTATTCATGTCGTTTGTCGAGCGACATAAACCGTAGACGTTCTGGGTGGAAGTATAATTCGATCTTGCCAACGGGGCCGTTACGATGCTTGGCGATGATCAGGTCAGTGATGTTTTCGCGATCGGTTTCGGGATTGTAGTAGGCTTCGCGGTAGATGAACATGACAATATCGGCGTCTTGCTCGATGGATCCTGATTCACGCAAGTCGGCAAGCTGTGGCACCTGCGGACTGCGTGATTCGACGCTACGCGACAACTGGGACAGTGCAATCACCGGTACATTGAGCTCGCGCGCGAGGAGCTTCAATCCACGGCTAATTTCACTCACCTCTTGTACGCGGTTACCATCGGTACGATTGCCGCTGCCTTGCATCAGCTGCAGGTAGTCGACGATCACCAGTCCAAGCGGCGCATCGTGGGCGGCACGACGGGCTTTAGTACGCATTTCGAGCACAGATAGACCTGGTGTGTCATCGATAAATATCGGCGCTTCGGCCATTTCGCCCATTGCTTCAGATAATTTTGAAAAGTCATCATCGCTTAGGTTGCCAGTACGGATATTCCATGCGTCCACACCGGATGCGTCGGCCAGCATACGGTCGACCAGCTGCTCCTTGCTCATCTCAAGGCTGAAAAACAGGACGGATTGTTTGTTCAGTGTGGCGACATTGTACGCCAGGTTGGTCACGAGCGTCGTTTTACCCATTGCTGGGCGGGCTGCCAGGATAATCAAATCACTTCGTTGCAGACCGGCAGTCATGTTATCGAGATCACGATAACCTGTTTTGATGCCGCGCAACATACCTTTGTTGCGGTGAAGTTCCTCGAGACGGTCAAAACTTTCGGTGAGGATTGTTTCCATGCTGACAAGGTCTTGTTTGAGCCCTTCGTCGCTGACGGAAAACAACTCTGCTTCGGCCTTTTCAAGCAATTCCTGGACATTGAAATCTTCGTCGTAGCCGAGTTCTGATATGTCGGCACTGGCTTTGATGAGCCGGCGACGAACGGCTTTTTGGGCCACCATTTCGGCATAGGTTGCTGCATGGGCAGCGGTGGGCACGTAGTTGGTCAGCTCGGTCAGATAGGCCGTGCCACCAACGTCGTCAAATTCGTTCTTTTTCTTTAGTTCATCGGTCAGTGTTAACAAATCGACTGGCTTGTGGCGTTCGTACAGGCGCAACATACCGCTGTATATCATTGCATGGCGTTTGTCATAGAAATCGCGCGGCCCGACAAATTCAGTCACATCAGCGAGTACTTCTTCGTCAATCAAAACAGCGCCGAGTAGACTCTTCTCGGCGTCGAGATTCTGTGGTGGTATTTTTGCCTCAACGGTTTTGGCACTCATGCCGACTCCTACATTTCCTCCAGGGATACTTCCTGTCCTCCTCCCATCATAGCAGCTATTTCGGCTAATTTCTCATCTGCCGGGGGTGCGGTGGTGGGAATAGTGATGATTTGCAGTCCTTTAGCGCCCTGTGTAGCCAATGCTTCGTGCAGTTTGGTGAGGTATTTTGGATCGTCAAGTTTGGTTTTGTTAAACTTGCGACCGGTGTACAGTGTCAGTGTGTCGCCGTTTAGCTCGTGTGTGCATTTACTCAAAACGCTATGAAGGGCCAGGTGGTTTTTGCGGGTTTCTTCGATGAGTGCCGGCCAATCGAGAGTGATTGATGTGGTGGCATTGTTCCCGTTCGCCTTTTCACTACTCAAATTGTCGGAAACGGCTTCGCTCCGGGCTCGAGCAAGGGCCCCGGCGTCTTGTCGAGCTCGGGCTGCAGATGTTTCCTCTGATTTGGTAGTGGGCGGCTCTTCTGTGGTGACACTAACCTGTGTGGTAACAAGGGGCTTTTCGGCTAATTTTTCTAGTTTTTTAATGGGTGCTTCCACGACAGTTTTTGCTTTGGTGGCAACCGCTGGTGCCGATGATTGTTTGGGCTTGATCGCACTGACGAGGACGGTTAATAGCTTAAGTTGTGGCTGTGGTGAATTAGGGACGGTCAGCAGGGCGTCGAGTAGTGTTACGCTTTCGGGATGGTCAGCCAGGCGCGCACGCAGGGTTTGTACCAGCTGGTCGGCGAGGATGGTTGGTTGTATACCAGCCTGTTCCAACTCGCCAAGTTTTGCAATCACCGCTGCGACATCCTGATGCGATACGGCATCGAGCAATTGGTCGACGGCATCGGCCTTGGCGAGCCCGAGTGTTGATTCAACCAGTTCGAGCGTAATACCTTGTTTGTCATCGGCAAAACTGGACAATTGGTCCAACAGGCTGATGCTATCGCGAAAACTGCCATCACCGCGCTGGGCAATGGCGGCGAGCGCATCGTCGGTTACTTTCATTTTTTCGGCATCGGCAATTTTGCGCAGTTGCTGCTGCAAATCGGCTGGGCTGATGCTATGAAATGCAAAATGCTGTGTGCGGCTGATGATGGTGGCAGGGACTTTGTGTAGGTCGGTCGTTGCGAGGATGAACACGACGTGTGATGGTGGCTCCTCGAGGGTTTTGAGCAGCGCATTAAACGCTGGTTTACTCAGCATGTGCACCTCATCGATGATATAGACTTTTTTGTCAGCAGATACGGGAGCTAATTGTACTTTGTCACGTAGATCTCGCACGTCGTCGACACCATTGTTGCTGGCGGCGTCGATTTCAATGATATCTAAGTGGGTTGATTCGTCGCTATATGGCAGCTGGTTGATTTCGTGTGCCAATATACGCGCGATCGATGTCTTGCCTACCCCACGCGGGCCGGTCAGCAGATAGGCGTGTGCGACTTTTCCCTGTTTTAGGCTACGGCGCAACACCTCGGTCACTTGTGCTTGGCCGACGATTTCGTCCAGCGAGCGGCTACGATACCGGCGGTAGAGCGCCTGCCCTTTTTCTTTCCCATTCATTACTCACTATTGTACGCTGTTTTTAGGCACTTTAATGTTGTGATTTATGGCAAATAAAAAAACCAAGACAACTGGTAAAGCACCCGTAGGTGCACCGAAGCCGTGTGGCTCGTCCAGTGTCTTGGTATCCCGTCTGGCATCCACTATGCACGCCAGATTCCTCCGAGCTCGGTTTCGTACTGAGTCGTCGGGGGCAGTGATGGTGATGGAGGAAGCGGAAATGGGCACCCGCCGTCTTCGACACACTCCTCCCCGCAGTGAGGGCGTTCGCAGAACTCGCCGCTGATTGGGTTTGTCATGTCATGACTCCCCTTCTCGGGCCCGCCCTGCTCGGCAGACGGCTGGTAATACTCCAGGTGACATAGTGCCTCCGTGGTTGTAGGGATATTACTATATTGTTATAACATAAATACCAATATAAAACAAAATAGCCACTCAGAGGTGGCTATTGTTAGGAAGCGTAGAATTACAAAGCTGCTTCAACTGCGGCCCAGGTTGCATCTGGGTTGTCTTCGGGCACGATGATAGTAACTTGGTCGCCCTCTTTGATGCGGAAATATGTCACGCTGGCGAGTAGTATGCGGTATTCTTTGCCGTTAGCCTCGACATAGTAGGCGCCGTCGTGTTGCACAAGCGTGCCGATGATCTGTTTGCGTTCGATTGGGCCAATTTGCTTGTAAATGAAGCTACCGTCGTCAGCGATCGTCAGTTTGAGGATGTCGCCTTCGACAAGTTTTGACTTGCTGGCATAGTTGGCTGGGACTGGGTAGTTTTTGCCATCTGGGCCAACCATGACTTGGCCGTCAAATACACCCTCGATGACCTTACCGGCCACATCTTCTTGGCTTGATTTTGGTGTTACTACAGTGCCATCTTCGCCAATGATACTAATCAGTAATTCTTTGGCGGCTGCAAGGTTTGTTTCAGCTTCCTGGATTAAGGATGTTAGACGTTTTACTTGTTTTTCTGGTAAATCAGACATGTTCTCGCATTCCTTGTCTGTTTTTGGTGATAATACCTTATATATACCAGTCTAGTGGTAACAAGTCAATATTGAACGCTATGACGGCACTCCTTTTTATATTTATGATATAATTTAATCCAAATGGCAACTTTTCGAGAGACAGAACTTCATTCAGTGACTGGTATGCCCAAGCTGCACGAGGCCGTGTATGATGAAGTGCGCAGGCGGATGCTGGACTCCGGCTACGACGAGACGCTCATTGGTGACGAGCCGATTGGCAATAAGGGATTGTTTACAACTGTCATGGCGCGCATCCATTACTTAGATCCCGAAGTGATTGTGCTGCCAGCCTATTCGGCGGTACCTCTTGCCTATGCCGTTGATAGTTTCTACCAAACTATTGATACCGCAACTCCACAATTGACCTATATCCACGCCAATCAACATCTTACAGTGCGACGCGACATGCGATCACCAAAAATCCAGCGGCAGATAGACGATGAAGTGGCACGCTTTAGTTCAGATTACGGTGGCAAAACGAGTGTTGTGCTTGACCATTTTACGGCGTCAGGAGCTACGTTGAAACTAGCTAACGAAATATTGACAGAAGCCGGGGTAGATAACAAAGAGTCATTTTCACCATACGCTCGGTGGTATTTCGACATCGATGAAGAGGACAAAATCGACATTTTGTTAGAGAGGCTACACTATCCGCGCCACGAAAAGTTCATGCGAGATATTGGCATGCGAGCAGCCAATCGTTTGCGTCCGATCTTGACTGGTTCTCCACAAAAATAACTTCGGTACACGCAAAATTGTTGTAGAAACGACGGAATAAAAGACCGCCCTTGTGCAAGAGCGGTCTTTTATTGTATGACTTTCGGATCGAATCATTTCTGTGCAGTGTCGTACTCGTATTAAACGAGTTCGACAGTTGCGCCAGCTTCTTCAAGAAGTTTCTTTGCGTTTTCAGCGTCTTCTTTGCTTACCTTTTCCTTGACAGGTGCAGGTGCGCCGTCAACGATAGCTTTTGCTTCGCCTAGGCCAAGACCGGTGATTTCTTTCACAGCCTTGATGACTGCAACTTTCTGTGCACCAGCGTCTTTCAGGTTAACGGTGAATTCAGACTTTTCGTCTGCAGCTGCAGCACCGGCGTCACCACCAGCAGGTGCAGCAACGGCAACAGCAGCGGCAGCTGCTGGTTCGATGCCGTATTCGTCCTTCAGGACAGTTTTGAGTTCGTTTACTTCAAGGACAGTTAGCTTTGTCAGCTCTTCTGCCAGTTTCTTTACATCAGCCATTTTATTGACTCCTTATATTCAGTTAAATTACGCGGTTGCTTTAGCTTCGACACCATCAAGCAGTGCATGCAGGTTGCCAGAAAGCGCGTTGGTAACGTCGTTAACTGGTGCAAGCAACGTGTTGATGACCTGGCCAATAAGCTCGTTCTTGGATGGTAGACCAGCCAGAGCTTTGACGCCAGCAGCATCGATCACCTCACCTTCCATGCCAAAGGCACCGACAAATTGCAGGGCTGGATTAGTCTTTGCAAATGTATCGAGTACTTTGGCCGGAGCGACTTCGTCCTCAGCGCTGACTGCATAGAGCAGTTGGCCCGTCAGGAGTGAAGTGTCGGTGTTTTTGTAGGTATCGTTTTGGCTCATTGCGACGCGGACCAGGCGGTTTTTGA
>JALQVV010000010.1 GCA_023260255.1 Candidatus Saccharimonadia bacterium | reverse complement strand
ATCTAAAATTAAGCATAAGCATTGACGCCGGATGCCCGGCGTATTACCATGGGAGAGTATATGAAACAGCTGTCCACCACGCCAGTTTTAAAGCGTGTGACGACCAAGATCTTTTTGGTCGGTTTTGCAGTTGTCTTTGCGTTCGCAACACCACTGGCGATGTATGGTCGAGTCTCAGCTGATCGTTGGGATGACCAAATCAACAGTCTGCGTGCACAAGCAAATCAGTATCAGGCACAGGCAAATGAGCTGAAAGCAAAAGGTGATACGCTACAGAACAAATTGGATGAAATCAATGCCCAGGTGGCGGCACTGCAGGCAAATATCAACGCCAACCAGGCGAAACATGACAAATTACAGGCCGATATTGCAGCAAATCAGCAAAAATTGGAGCGTACTCAGGATGCGCTGGGTGAAATGCTGGCAAATTTGTATGTTGATGGCAAGATCTCTTCGCTCGAGCTCCTTGCGAGTAGTCAAAATATCGGCGAGTTTGTCGATAAGCAAGAGTATCGATCATCTGTTCGTGACCAGTTAAGCCAGACAATTGACGCAGTTAAAAAGCTCAAAAAACAGCTCGAGACTGATAAACAAGCCGTTGAAAAGGTACTGACAGAACTAAAACAACAAAATGACCAGTTGTCAGCAGTCCAAGCGGAGCAACAAAGTCTGGTGAACCAAACTCGTGGCGAAGAGGCGGCATACCAGAACCTGGTAAACAGTGCCAAAAGCCAAATGCAAAGCATCGCTGCGCAACAGCAAGCATACTACGCTAGTCTGGTTGCTCGAGGTGGCGGTAATTCGGGCGTTGTTGGCAGCTTCCAGTATTGGGGCTGGAGCGGTAATCGTGGCTGTAGTGGCGGCTACCCATACTGCGGCCCTCAAGACACATCAATTGATCCATGGAACCTATATAACCGCGAATGTGTCAGCTATGTTGCATGGGCGCTTGCCAATAGGTTTGGCAAGGATGTGCAGCCATGGCATGGCGATGGTAACGCATATCAGTGGCCGTCTAGTGCGGCTCGCTGGAGCGGGGCATACCGTGTCAGTTCTCCTCAGCCTGGCGATGTGGTTGTGTTACCAGCTAGCGGTGGCTTTGCGCCAATCGGCCACGTGATGATAGTTGAATCAGTGAGTGGCAGCGACATGTTTGTCAGCCAATACAATTTCTATGGTACGGGCCAATACAGCACCATGTGGGTGAAGAACTCTGGCGTCATCTTGATGCGCTTCCCTTGATCGCTCTCAATCTTGAAACCGATCTATATAACTCTGGTACTGGACAAATCATTCTGTTTATGCTATAGTCATTAACAGATGAAACATTGGTCCACCACACCAGTTTCGAACATCAAAAACACCGCGAAAAAAACAACTCTCATCACGGTGGCGGTTTTGTTGGCGCTAACCACAACGCTGCAGGTAGCAAAAATTGTTCGCGCTGATGATTTTGACCAAAGAATTGCAGAAGTTCAGCGCCAGATTGATGATTATCAGGCGCAAGCGGGTAAACTGGCGGCTCAGGCTGATTCGCTACAAAAGGAATTGAATTCGCTGACTGCGCAGAAAAATGTCATTCAGGGCCAAATTAACCTCAAACAAGCCGAACACGATAAACTCGTTGCCCAGATTGCCGATAACGAAAAAAAGATCGCTGAAAATCAAGATGCGCTTGGTAAAACAATCGCCGATCTGTATGTGTCGAGCGATATTTCACCACTTGAAATGCTCGCCAGCAGCAAAAGTATATCTGATTATGTCGACAAAGAAGCGTATCAAAATAGCATTCGTGATTCGCTGACAGATACGATTGCAAGCATCAAAAAACTCAAGAAACAACTCGAGGCACAGAAAAAAGATGTCGACCGTGTGCTCACTGAGCAAAAATTTGCGCGTGATGAGTTGGCTGCCAAAGAGTCGCAGCAAGCAAGTCTGGTTGCGCAAACCCGTGGCCAAGAGGCTACATATCAGCGGTTGGTGGGCGAGCGTGAATCGCAAAAACTGACATTACAAAAGCAACAGCAGGCGGCAATTGAAGCGGCACTACGCCGTGCTGGTGGTCCAATTAATATATTGCCAGGCGATCCGAACAAGGGTGGCTATCCTTGGGAATCCGGTTGTTGGGTTGATGCCAATGCGTATTCACACGGTGGTGCTGATGGCATGGGTGGTGATCCACTTGGCTATGGTTGTCGTCAGTGTGTGAGTTACACAGCTTGGAAAGTCGGTCAACGTACAGGTAATTTCCCACGCTATTGGGGTAACGCTAACCAATGGCCAGCAAGTGCTCGGGCTACTGGATACCAGACTGGCAGTACGCCACGGGTTAATTCAGTCGGTGTTATTTCGGCTGGTGCTTATGGCCACGTTGTATGGGTCGAAGCCGTCAATGGTGATGGCACTGTCGATGTGAGCCAGTACAACTACTACAATGCCGGTGGTCCAGGCTGGGGCAATTACAGCAAGATGCGTGTGAGCGCCGCTACCTACGATACCTACATTTATTTCTAGAATTTCATTTATCCTTACGCTTTCATCCGGTATAATGGGTGGAAGTGGCACAACCTAACAGACAAAAAAAGTGGAGTTTTACCCCAAGCACATTTGTGCTCATTATGGGGTTGGTATTGATCGTCGGCTATATTGCTGGGACTCGCAATGATCAGATTGTCGGGTTTATTGGTCCAAAGTTTGGGGTAAAGGTAGAAACGGGCACGCTTGATCTGGCGAGTGTACAGGCAACCTACCGACAACTCAAGGCGAATTTTGACGGTGATCTGGATAATCAAGATCTGATAAAAGGCGCGAGCAAGGGACTGGTCGCTGCGGCAGGTGACACCTATACGGTCTATATGGACCGCAAAGAGGCAGAAGAGTTTAACAAAGACCTGAATGGTGATATCGGCGGCGGTATTGGTGCCGAAATCGGCAATCGTGGGAGTCGCCCAACAGTGATTCGAACATTGCCAGACACGCCAGCTCAAAAGGCGGGACTATTGCCTGGTGATACTGTTATTGGGGTGAATGACGAAGCAACCGATGGTTGGTCGGTGAGCGACACCGTGAGTAAAATTCGCGGTGATGTTGGCACGACAGTCAAAATAACCGTACTCCGTAGTGGTGAGCCAAAAGATTTTACCATTACACGGGCGAAAATTACGTCGCCAAGTGTGGACAGTACGATCGAAGACGGCATCGGCATTATGACACTCCGTCGATTCGACGATACAACCACCGATCTAGCGCGAAAGGCGGCGATGGACTTCAAGGACAAGAATGTCAAAGGTATTATTTTGGATCTGCGTGGCAATGGTGGTGGTTTGCTGTCATCGGCACAAGATGTGGCTGGCCTGTGGCTTCGCGATCAGTTGGTAGTTAGCGAGCGAACGCGGGGCAAAACAACCAGTGAACTGCGTTCGGGTAACAATCCGGTGCTCGAAGAAATCCCGACAGTTGTCCTGGTGAATAGTGGCAGTGCGAGTGCTAGCGAAATCGTCGCTGGTGCGCTACAGGATCACAAAGCAGCGATATTGATTGGCGAAAAGACGTTTGGCAAGGGAAGTGTGCAGAAACTGATTGATATGGGCGACGGCTCAGTACTCAAGGTAACGGTCGCCAAGTGGTACACGCCGAACGGTAAAAACATCAACAAATCAGGTATTAATCCTGATAAAAAGGTCGATTTGACGGCTGATGACGCGAATGCTGGGCGCGATCCACAATTGCAGGCAGCCAAGGATTATTTGAAGAAATAAAGGCGAAAGAGTACTATAAGCATATGCAAGAAGAGCAACCCAAAAAGAAAATCCTGCTTGTCGAAGATGACGTTGCCCTAGCGGCTGTCTATCGGTCACGGCTGGAGCTGGAAAATTTTGAAACCTACGAAGTCAACAATGGTGAGCAGGCACTGCAGGCAGCCAAAGAATTCAAACCAGATTTAATCCTGTTGGATGCCATGATGCCAAAAATTAGCGGATTCGACGTGTTGGACATCCTGCGCAATACACCCGAAACGGCAAATATTCGCGTGATTATGCTGACGGCACTGAGCCAGGCAAAAGATAAAGAGCGTGCTGAAGCACTTGGCGTCGATGATTATCTAGTAAAATCACAAGTAGTGATAGGTGATGTGGTTGATCGTGTTCGCCATCACTTGGGTGTTGCAGCCTAAACCTCAAAGATCGATGGCAAATAAAAAATGCCCCGGAGGGCATTTTTTATTTGACGATGACTTGGGTGCGGGGAGTGGTTTTGCCTGTGAATTTGCCTTTTTTAACCTTTGCAAATTCGACGACACCATCGATGGCCGCGTGAATCGTGAAATTGCGGCTGATATAGGTACCAGGGCCAGCAATTTTGGTGCTGCCAGTCTGGCGGACAAGAACTTCGCCAGCGCGGACTTTTTGGCCACCAAAACGTTTGACGCCAAGGCGCTGACCGGCATTATTGTGGATGTTTTTACTTGAGCCACCTGCTTTGACGTGTGACATGGATAAACTCCTTAGTTGCTATTAACAATCTGAACCATTGTAACGGAAAATTTATAATACGTCAACCCCTGTTGGGTGTGTGTTTGACCGCATCGACACGGTATTTAATTGTTAAATTTACAGAGGTCATTGACATATGCGTTTTGCTTTGCGACAGTGGAAGAAGCACCGAAGCGTAACCGTAAACAAACAAAGTTAGGGAGATTCGATGTCGCACCTTCGCCTGATCAGCGGACTCGCAAGTGCGGGCGTTTTGGCGAGTGGTTTGGGGATTGGAGCGATGGCTATCTGCTCTAAGGCTCTCGGGGGAGAAGGTGTTCAGCCACAAGCTGTGCTCGGTACTGGACCTTCCCGGGGTATGTCGCAAACTGATGTATTACCAAAACCGCAAGGCCCTTGCGAACAAAAGATCGATGTTGGTCCAAATCAGGTACTTAGTGATCAGCTGATTCCGTATCTGCGGTGCACCTGGCCGTATCTGCCCCCAACAAAAGGGACGTTCGAACAGGAACTTGATCGCCTACTACTGGCCGTCAGGACTGCAGCGCCATATGCTGACCTGGATAAGATCCAGCCGCCACTCACCATACGCTTCGTTGGAAGCTATGGCGGAGAAACGGTAGATCCCAGGTATAGCGGGCTCGAGGGTACGGAAATCGGCCATCGCGGCTACTGATCTGATAGGGACTTATATCAACGTGGCACTCCGGTCACAGCGTCGTGACTGGAGTGCCTCCTATCCATGAAGCTAGTTAGATTTTTTCAAGAACTAACAGCTCACGAGCGACGACCTGGTCGGGTCGGTAGTAGAGTAAATCTTTTGCGTTCACATTTTTGAACTCGACAGGACCATAGCCAAGTTGATCAAGTTTTTTGATCAATGGTAGGTGAGAGAAATTATCTTTGCCATCATTCCAGGCCGGCACGGCAATGCAGAGTGGCGTTCCGGATTTGATTTGACGCCCGATATTTTTGAGGAATTCTGTAATGATGTGGTCGCAATTGCGCCGTACTTCACCAAGCTTTTCGTTCGATGGTGGTGCACTAAATGGTTGGCCAAGATATGTTTCGCAGGCAATGGCATCGATTGGTTGTAGCCATTTTGCCTCCATAGCGTCGGCAACTTCAAGATTCCAGTGAAAATGTAAACCAAATCGGTCCTGGAGCCAGTTGAGATTGTCACGAGAGTAACGGATCATCTTTTCGGATAAATCGGTACCATACGGGCGGTAGCCGAGTAATACGGACTCTTGCAGTAAAACGCCTGTTCCACAAAAAGGGTCAAGCAAAACTGGAGGGAGTTGATCATCAGCGCGAGGTGGCTGTGGACCTGTAAGATTAACCATAATTTGTGCCAGCTTTGGTGGCAACATGCCAACAAATGCATCACGAGCGGGGCGGCCCTGGTCGCGGCGAGCGAGTGCGGTGATGTTTTGCGATCCGGTGCTCTCGGCAATGATTACTTTGCCGCTGTGGCCTTTGACAATCAGTAGTTCAACCTTGTTGGGTGAGAGCCCGAGTTTGTTGTGGTGAGCAGTTGCAGTGCTCAGGATTGACTGCTCATTGGGGATTAAACGCAGACTAATACCTTTGCTTTTGAGGTGTGACTTGAGGATGAGACCGGTATGCTGCACATCACGCGGCGAGACCTTGAAACCATAAACACTGATTCCGAGGGTGATTTTGCCACTTGTATTACTCCACGCATCTTCATATGCCTGCACAAGTTTCATACTGGTTTTGCGCCAGTCGGTACCCGTCAGTTCTGCAACAACACGGCCAGCTTTGACCGTGCCGCCCAGACGCTGTATGTCCAACGCATCGGTATTCACCAGCGCGGTGTCATGCGAAAACCAACGTACGTCACCAAACGCACGCTCCAGTTCGGCCATGCCTATAGCGGGCTGCCGTCCTAGCATCGCAATATACATACCACTAGTATATACTGTAGACATGTCTTTTCGTGCATGGTTGAGCGTGATAACAGTAGTGCTACTGGCCATTATTTTATTCGCATCACGGCACGAACTCTTGCGTGCGTGGGAACTTTTGGGTCAAGTAAACCTATGGATTTTGCTACTGATGGTCCCCGTGCAGCTGCTGGTGTTCTATGCAGGCGGTGAGATGATTTTTTCGTATCTTCGTGGCAAGGGCCACATGAAAAAGATCAAACAGACCGAATTAGTGAGGATTGCGCTGGAAGGCAATTTTGTAAACCATATTCTGCCAAGTGGCGGGGTGAGTGGCGTATCGTACCTCACGTGGCGGCTGGGGCATTTGGGGGTGTCTCCAGGGCGTGCGACGATGGCACAAGTTGTGCGGCATGCTATGACATTTGTTGCTTTTGCAGTCTTGCTGCTCATCGCGCTGTTCGCCGTGACATTGGATGGCGATTTGAACAGGTGGATTATTTTGACCAGCGCAATGTTATTTGGGTCAATTTTTTTGTTGTTGCTGCTCGGCGTCTATTTGCTTGTTAATAAGCGACGTATTGACAAATTTGCAGCATGGCTATACCGAACACTCAACCTTATTGTGCGTCGAGTAACATTCGGGCGAAAACGCAAACTCGTCAAGCAAGAGTTCATCAACGAATTTTTGGATGACATGCATAATGATTTTTTGGAACTACGCCATGATAAACGATTGCTGATTAAACCATTTTTGTGGGGAATAGTGTATAACATCGGTGATGCGGGACTGTTCATGATTGCGTTTCTTGCGCTTGGTGAGATTGTTAACCCGGCACCAATATTGATCGCATATGGTGTTGCGAGCTTTGCCGGATTTATCGTGGCGACACCAGGTGGTGCGGGTGCATACGAAGCAATTATGGTGACCTTTTTGGCATTTGCGGGTATTTCGGGTGGTGTAGCGATCGCTGGTATATTGCTTGCGCGTGTAATCATTTTGCTTGGGACAATTTTGTTTGGTTATATATTCTACCAACATTCATTAGCGGTATATGGAGGCGCTGAGCGTGGCACCAAAATTAAGCGTCAGTGATTTTATCGCCATCACCAACCAAACACTCGAGTATGCATATCCGCTGGTTGAGGTAGAGGGCGAGATTGCATCGTTTAAAGTCAATCAAGGCAAG
>JALQVV010000097.1 GCA_023260255.1 Candidatus Saccharimonadia bacterium | reverse complement strand
GGTTATTGTTATGTTGTGAGTGCGGGCAATAATTATAGTGTGGCGGAATCTACGGGAGCGAGTATCATTTCACAATTGTCCACGGTAGGGAAACCCCCTACCAATTCGACAAAGTATTCCTATGTGGAAAGTGGCATCCCTGTTGTAGGTCCGTATCTGCAGTATTCAAACGCTAACACGATGTATATTCACGGTGTTTTTCCTCCGGGTACAATATGCCCTTCGGGTACAACATTTCTGTACGATACCGGTTTCAGGACGGGGTGTTATATAACACTGAATTAACCTTCGACAATGTCACAGCCTAGTCGTGAAGCTATATGATATATAAAGGGGCGCCATTTTGGCACCCCTTTATTATAACCTTTAGGTTGCTTAGCTTGTTGAGACAGTCGTTCCTGATGCGCAGGCAGCAGAAGTGTAGTTACCGTTACCGCCAGTACCACCTGATCCAGTAGCTGTTCCGCCGATAAAGTACTTAACCGCGGCTGGACTAGCAGAAAAGTCCCAATATGCTATGAAATAGCCTGATGCAGTGTTTGAGTTAGCTGCACCTGTAGCGCAAGCTTTATAACTTACAGTTGTCGCGCCGTTACTTGCATCTGGGTTAGCAACTTGTACTGTAATACCTGAAGGTATAGCACCTAATGCGGTTGATGCAAGACCTGTAAAGGTTGAAACGGTTGCTGGGTAGACACCGTTGCCTCCGTTTGAATCACTGAAGTATGCTTCTGCCTTTTTCTGTACGGTTGAAGCATTAGTTCTTGCTTTTGTAGCATTTGCCGAGTTTGTAACACCGTTATATGCAACAATCACAATTGCTGCCAAGATTCCGATGACCACGATGACGATCAAGAGCTCGACGATGGTGAAACCTTTTTCCGATTTCAGGTTTTTAATATCTGTAAGACTCATTTAATTTGATGCCCCTTTATTAAATCTTATGTCTGTTGCCAGTATAGTATAGCCATAAGGGCTTTGCAATACGGTTTTTAAACTAAGCTGTCGATGCTGTTGCGGGACAGGTTACTGATGTGAAGTTACCGTTACCGCCAGTACCACCTGATCCAGTAGCTGTTCCACCTACATAATATTTGACTGCTGCAGGGCTAGCACTAAAATCCCAATAAGCAATATAGTAACCTGTAGCAGAGTTATTGTTAGCAGATGATGCGCCGCAAGCTGTGTAGCGCAATGTTGTTGTGCCATTTGTAGCAGTTGGATTGGCTGCACCTATGCTAATTCCTGAGGGAATAGCACCAAGCCCGGTGGCTGTGCTGAATGCCCCCGTTGTGCATGTAGAACCATTAGCTGTGGCGCATGCTGGATAGAGGCCATTGCCACCATTTACATCACTATAATATGCCTCCGCCTTCTTCTGGAGTGCTCCGGCGTTTGATTTTGCTTTTGTAGCATTTGCCGAGTTTGTAACACCGTTATATGCAACAATCACAATTGCCGCCAAGATTCCGATGACCACGATGACAATCAAGAGCTCGACGATGGTGAAACCACGATTACCTGAAAAGTGGGGTAGGAGCCTTAGGTTATTGATACTATTCGTATTCATTTATTATGATGCCCTTATACCTTATATAAATTTACTTCAATACTACAATGAGCGAGTAGCAAGCGCAAGCACTATATCAATTAGCTGTTAATACTTCCATTGAGTTCTAGGGGTTCTTGTTGTAAAACGATCTGGAATTTATCGCGCACGATGCTAATGATTTCTTCGCGGGCGGCGGCCAGGTCGGCATAGCTGGTGGCAGAATCGTTGATGAGTACTACTGCATTGCCGTCGTGTACCTTCATACCGTTAATGACCTGCCCCTTTAGTTCGCATTGCTCAATCAACCAGCCGGCCGGGATTTTGACGTGTTTGTCGTCGACGGCAAAGGTGGGTATGTCGGGATACTCTTTGCGCAACTCGTCGACTTTCCACTGCTCGACGATGGCGTTTTTGAAAAACGATCCGGCGTTGGGTAGTTTGGCAGGGTCTGGCAGTTTGTTTTCACGAACAGCAAGTACGGCCACACGGATGGTCTGGACATTGTATTCGTGAATATCATTGGCATCTAAATATTTTTGCAAACTTTCATAGAACGGTGGTTCGGGTACGCGTTTGTCGAGCGCCAATGTGACGGCGCTGATGATATAGCGGCCAGCCGAATCGCCACGGAATATACTGTGGCGGTACGAAAATCCACAATCTTCCCAGCTGAGGGTGACGAACGAATCGGTAGTGGTGTCATAGCCTTCGAGTGATATGAACGTATCGGCGAGTTCTTGCCCATATGCGCCAATATTTTGTACGGGTGCCGCGCCAACGGTACCAGGAATGCCGGACATTGCTTCGATACCAGCCAGATTGCGATCGACGGTAAATTTGACTAAATTGTCCCATATTTCGCCGCCGCCAGCACGGATAGTAGTGGATGTGGTGTCGTCGGCAATGATATCGATACCAGGGATTTTGTTGAGGATGATCACGCCAGCAAAGCCATCATCGTGTGCAATCAGATTACTTCCACCACCAATGACATAGACTGGCTGGTTCATTTTTTTGGCGTTTTGATAGACCTGCTGTAATTGTTCGGGTGTCGTGACCTCCGCCACGTAGCTAGCATTGCCGCCGAGACGCATAGTCGTAAGAGTAGAGAGAGGTATGTTTGTTTGGACGTTCACAGTGTCATTATTATAGCTTACAGAGGAGATAAATGGTACAATATCATCTGTTGCGCACCGGTAGCTCAGTGGATTAGAGCATCTGTCTTCGGAACAGAGGGCCGTAGGTTCGAATCCTACCCGGTGTACCAGATATTATAAAAGGCTTCCCCTAGGAAGCCTTTTTGTTTGGAGTGATGTTGAAGTTGCGTTTGAACAGGTTGGTGGGGTCATATTTGGATTTGATATCTCGGAGTTTGTCGAGCGTTTGCTGTGGGTAGGCATCGAGCAGGCGGTCTTGTTCGGCAGGGCCGAGGAAGTTGGAATAACCAGCACTTGTGCCTTGGTCGAGTGACGCGGCAAAATCATCGACCCACTGCTGACGGCCTGGCTTTTCGGCATCGGTTTCGTAAAAGCACGCTATGTTGACCATGATGGGGTTTTGGCGGTGGGCATAGGCGGTTGCATCATCGGGGACTTGTGCTACGGCTCCACCAAGTACTCGAAACTGGAATGCGCGCATGGGCGCATCGTTGTTATCGAGCCTCTCAAGTGCGCTACTCGCAACGTCCTGGTCGATAGTATTAATGAACATGTTTTTGCTGACGGCTGTTGGGTGGTAACTTTCGCCTTCAGGCGGGAAGATATCTTTGTATCGCATTGGTTTGACCATGTCGGCGATGGGTGTGGCCAGGGCGCGGAAAGGCGCGACGACCTTTTCGCCCTCGACTGGATCACCTGCATAGACCATGAGTACCATGACAGATAATTTGCCATGGAAGGCTTCGGGTATAAAGGGCATTGGGAATGCTGGCATGACATTGGCGATTGTCGATAACTCGTGGGGCGCTTCGCTGGCAATTTTGGCCACGCCCGCAATGACTTCTGGTGTGGCGGGGAGTAGTAACATGCCACCGTAGCATTCATGTAGTTCGTGGAGTTTGTATTTGAATTTGGTTACGATACCAAAGTTGC